>JACCXK010000092.1 GCA_013697055.1 Alphaproteobacteria bacterium | reverse complement strand
GCTTCAGCTATGACATCACCCCGACCACGAATGCCTATATCCAGGCCAGCTGGTCGGAGTCGGCGGATTACTCCACCTGGACCCCGCTGGCGGTCAGCTCTGCCGGCTCACGCCCCAACACCTTTTTCACCAACAATCCCTATCTGAGCCAGGACGCCCAAACCCGCCTGACGGCGGCGGCCACCGCAGCGGGCAATTTCGTCAAAGCGCCAGTTCCTTTCTCTCCCAACACTGTTCAGGGCCTCCCGCTCGTGACCGGGCCGACGGCTGCCCCGAATACGCCGGTCTTCTCTGCCGCGCACTATGTGAACACGGTCGACGGGCAGCATGCCAGCCGCGGACACGATGTCTATGAAACCAAAGGTGTTGACCGGAATCTGAGCGTGACGGCGGGTCTGACCGGCAAGCTGGCCTCGCTGGACTGGAATGCCTTCTACAGCCACCAGGAAAGCCGGGTGACTGTGAACGATCCCCAGAACACCAACAACGCCCGGTATCTGGCGGCGCAGGACGCTGTCATCGCGCCGGCGGGAACCGCGATCAACGGCGCGAATGTCGGCGGCACGATCCAGTGCTGGAGCGCGATCCAGCCGCAATTCGCTGCTCTCTACGCGGGGTGCGTGCCGATCAACACCTTCGATCCCAACAACGGCATTTCCCAGTCCTCTTTCAATTACATCAAAGGGGACACCTTCTGGTCCCTGACGCAGAAGCTGGACAATATCGGAGGCGGTATCTCGGGTGGCCTGTTTGGCCTGGGCCTGCCGGCCGGCGAAATCACGGCCGCGCTGTCGGCGGAAATGCGCTGGCGCACCTATGACATGAAGACCAATGCCTTGCCGACCGACTTTGTCAATTGCACCGGCTTGCGCCTGTGCACGCAAAATGGCGGCGCTGCACCCGCACTGTGGACCCAGAATGTCAATGCGCCTGTCAGTGTGGAAGACAATGTCTGGGAAACGGCGCTGGAGTTCAACGTGCCCATCCTCAAGGACTTCCCGCTGGCCCAGGATCTGAGCGCCGACATCGCGGGCCGCTATACCAGCTATTCCATCTCCGGCGAGGCCCAGACCTGGAAGATCGGTATCAACGACAAGATCAACGACACCATCCGTTTTCGCGGCACCATGTCGTACGATATTCGCGCACCCAACCTGAACGATCTGTTCCAGCCGACGGGCATCTCATCGACCGGGTTCAACGATCTGTTGACCACCGCCAACAACAGCACCCAGCTGGTTAGCAAGGGTACTCCGACTTTGACGCCGGAAATCGCCCATACCTATACGCTGGGCCTGGTCCTGACGCCGGATTTCATTCCCGGCTTTACGACCTCGCTGGACTATTACCAGACCCATCTGTCGAATGCGATTACCAACATCAGCTATCAAACCCCTTCCGTCCAGCAGCTCTGCATTGCCAGTGCGCCGACTTACACTTCGCCTTATTGCTCGCTCGCCGTTCGGCCCATTCCTATTGGCGCGCCGGGCTATACCTCGACGGCGAACTATCCGACCCAGGTTCTCAGCTCACCCTTGAACAGCGCCAAGGTCCAGATGGAAGGCTGGAACTTTGAGGCTGATTATACCTTTGACTGGTCCGATGTGTGGAGCGCGATACCGGGCACGATGAGCTTGCGGCACCTTGTAACCTACCAGCCGGTGCTGGAGACCCAGAGCATCCCGGGCACTGCCTATACCTGGACCAACCAGCCCAAGACGCGCATGACCACTTTCATCAATTACCAGGTGGGCGATTGGGGCTTTAATATCCAGAACCAGTGGTTGAGCGGCGCGAAGAAGGCCACCGGTTTCGTCAACCAGAACTATGTCACACCGCGCCTTCACAGCTATAATGTGACAGACGTTTCGATCAACCGCCGGTTCGACCTGTGGGGCGGTGACTCGTCGCTCTATTTCAACGTCCAGAATATCGGCAACACCCGCGCGCCGCTTCGCGGTCAAAATGCTTCGGTTCCGGGCCTGTTCTATCCTGTGATCGGGCCTTACAGCGACATGGGCCGCTACTTCACCATCGGCCTCAAGGGCAACCTCTAGAATAAGATCCTGTTTCCCCATGGACCGGCGCCGCTTCCCCGGCGCCGGTCATTTTTTTCGCGAGCCTAGGTTGTCGGCACCACGTCAAAAGCGATCGTGGTGCGTGCCGCCTTGTCGTCGAAGGGCACGGTGCCGTGCCACATGTAGGAGGGAAACAGGATCAGCCTGCCGGGCGCCGGCTGAATGGTGCGGCGGACAGGCTGTTTCAGCGCGGCATCAAATGGCGGTTCGCCGAACTTGATCCAGCCTTGCTTTGCGGTTTCGTCCTTCGCGGCTTGCGGTACCGACACATAGTAACAGGAACTGATCCAGCCATCGGGATGAATGTGATTGACGTGAAAACCGCTGTCTTTAAGCCGCGATGACCAGGATCCGGAATAGCGGAAATCTCTCCTGCGGCGCGATAGCAAAGGGTGGGCCGCATCTTCATCCAGTTCGGCGATATAGCGCGTCACCGCCTGGTCGATCCGCTGCTTCAGCTTAGCCACCAGGGCCAGGCCGGTGGGGAACAGGTGGCCGGGGGTCTGGGTACCGCCGCGCAGGCTTTGATCGATCAATTCACGACTGTTGGGGTGGAGGCGGTCGAGATCGCCATTCAGCTCGGCGTTGAAAGCCGCCATGTCTGAAAAGCCTTCCGGCGGCTCCAGGTCGAAACTTCGCACCAGGGTGTCATAGCCGTTGAGCGATTCGTCGCGTCCATCTTCCAGCATGCGTGACGCGATGCTCAGCAATGCCAGGCACGATCCATGATGAGGTGCACTGGCCAGTCCCCGTTCACACAGCCAGGCTGCCTTTTGCGGATCGCCGCCCAGAAGGGCAGGCTCGGCGGCGATGCCGAACAGGCCGGCATCGTCACCATGACGTGCCAGCAGGGATTCGTACAACACGACCGCCTCGGCATGACGTCCCATCGCTGTCAGTGACTGGGCGACGCCGATGGCAGCGAGCCGGTCGCCCGGATCGCGCGCCAGTTGTTCGGCGTACAGGGAATGCGCCTCCGCAGTGCGTTTTTCCCTGGTAAGAAAGGAGGCCTTTCCCAGCAACAAGTCGCGGCTTTGCGGGCTACGGTCATAGGATTTCAGGAATTCCCCGCTGCGGCCCAACTGATAGAGTAGCGCATTATAGTCGTGATGCAGCCCGGGATCGGCAGGCGTGCGCGCAATCTCTTCTTCAAACACCGCCACCGCTTCATCGAAACGGTCCAGATTCTGAAGGGTTTCGGCGCGGTGGCGCGCGAGGCCGGGCAAAGTCGCATCTATTGTTTCCGCGCTGTCGAGTGCGGCCAGTGCTTCGCTATCCTTGCGCTGGCGGCGAAGGGCCTGGGCCAGTTGCAGGTACAATTGTGCCTTGAGGCGCGGCTCGGCCGCCGCGGACAGTCCCTTGCGCGATGCAATTTCGGCCTCTGCGGGGCGCCCCGCGTCCACCAGAATCGCGGCCAGAGCCAGGTCGGCGTGGGGGAGAACCGGCGTCAGCTTCAGCACCTGGCGGATGTTTTTCTCCGCCTCGTCCAACCGTCCTGTCCGGTGCAGCAGTGCACCCAACTCGAACATCGCCGCCACGAACGCCGGCTGGTGCTTCAAGGCGGACCGGAGGGCCGTCTCGGCCTCTTCGGTCCGGCCGAGGCGCGACAGCGTCATTCCCAGATTGAAGGCAAAGACCGGTTCACGCGGCGCCGCCAGCGCCGCCTGGTTGAACAAGCGGGCTGCTTCAACAAGACGGCCCTGATTCATCCGCAAGGAGCCCGCGATGTTCAGCAGATCAGGATTGGCCGGGAGGTTGCTGCTGAAAAGCGGCGCCAGCGCAACCTCTGCGGCCATCAGATTGCCGCTCTGCAAGGCGTTCGTCGCCGTCGCCAGCACGTGCTGGAGGGCCGTGGTGTGGGCGGGCGTTATCATCATGATACCCTATGACAGCAACAATCCCTTTCCCAGCCAATGGCGGCACGGCAGGAACGCATCGGATGTTCTGTCAAAGGATCAGGCAGGAGACGCGCCGTAAGCCCGCGCTATGGCGTCGTGGTCGGTATGCTGGCTGTTACGGCCTGTGCCGGGGCTGACCTGTTTCCGCCGCCGGAGCTGGCGATCGCAATAGTCGCGGCCGCCACGGCGAGCCCGCCGAATACCAGCCATTCCTTGTCACCCGCCTGCGCTGCGCGCACACCGGCCGGCTTGCCCGGCGCAAGCGGCTGCGCAAAGGTCGTCCCCGAAAATAGAAGGGCGGTAGCGGTAACAATTGCGCCCGTCATAACGTAGGATTTCCGCATAAATACTCCCTCGAATTCTTTTTTTTTCTGCTTATATAATTGCTTGGCAGCGCTGCCAAAAACAAGGGGGGAATATGACAATTTGTCAAAATAAGGCTCTTTGTCGGCCAGGGCGCAATTTTCTTTCATGTGCCTGTGCCGGTTTTGTCGGTGTCTAAGGAAGACACCACTACGACCGGGAGCGGCGTGCAGCAAATTCTCATGGCGGTTGCGGTTTTGTGCGCGCTGGCGGGCAACGCGCGCGCGGCTGACAATGCGGTGACGCCTGGCGCCCTTGTCATCGAGCGGCCGACGCTTCTGTCTTTGGGCTTTGACTGGAAGATCGCCGGCGACGACAACCGCAATGCCGAAGTGGCTGTGACCTACCGCAAGGCGGGGGAGGTCAAGTGGCGCAACGCACTGCCCCTGTTTCGCATGGGCGGGGAGTTCATCGCCGGGCCCAAGCCTCAATACGGCGGTCTCAACTACTATAACTACACCGTGCCGCCCGCTTTTGCCGGCAGCGTGCTCAATCTGGAGCCGGACACCGGATACGAAGTGCATTTCGGCATGCGCGATCCGGACGGGGTAAATGGCGAGGCGGAAAAAACCATCAACGTGCGTACCCGCAAGGTGCCTGCGCCTGCGACGGGCGGGCGCGTCTATCATGTCTACCCCTTCAGCCATAAAGGCGCTCTGGGCCCCAACGAATTCACCGGTCTTCTGGCGGCCTATTACATGGGCGCCGATGAAAGCGACCACAGCAATGTCTTTGCGACGCGGGTCAGGCCCGGCGACGTCATCCTGGTCCATGCCGGCGTCTACAAGGACAACCGCTTCGTCTATGGCGGGTTCGACAAGACGATTGAAAATTATGGCACCTCTTTCGACGGCACCTATTACCTCACCGCCAGTGGTACGCCCGACAAGCCCATTGTGATCAAGGCGGCGGGCGACGGCGAAGTGGTTTTTGATGGCAACGGCAACGACACGCTCTTCAACCTGCTGGCCGCCAGTTACAATTTCTTTGACGGCATTACCGTGCGCAACACGAATGTCGGCTTCCTGCTGGGCATCAAGGATATTTTGGGCGCCGACGGTTTCACATTGATCAACGGCCGCGCCTCCAATGTCGGGCGTGTGGTGCGCGATGACTGGGCGAAGTCCAAGGACTTCTATATCGCCAATAACGTCTTTTTGGGCCGTCACGATCCTGAGCGCATCACCAGCTGGATCGGCACGGATGTGTGGGCCAAGTATCCCGGATTTCCTGCGCCCATCACCAGCGAATATGCCGTGAAGGTCTATGGCCAGGGCCATGTCGTGGCGCACAATTATATCGCCAACTTCCATGACGCCATCGACCACGCCACGTTCGGCGTTCCCAGCGACAAGCCGGGGGAGTATGGCGCCTCGGTGGATTTCTACGGCAATGACATGTTCAACATCACCGACAATTGCATCGAGCTGGATGGTGGCGTCCACAATATGCGCGCGTTCGACAACCGCTGCGCCAACACGGCGCATCTGGCGTACAGTACCCAGCCCATCTTCGGCGGTCCGGCCTATATCTATCGCAATATCGCTTACAACAACGTCGCCACCGGGGCGCTGAAGCTGTTGGACAACCCGTCGGGTATTTTGATTTACAACAACACCTTCATCGGCGGCGCCGGATCGCTGGGTCCGGCGTCCAATTTCCATTTCCGCAACAATCTGATCCTGGGTGATGGGGAGAAGCGGCCAATTTTCCAGGCCAAAACCTTCACGTCCTATTCCTCATCGGATTACAACGGCTTTGGGCCAAACCCCGTGCCTGGCAACTTTGCCTGGGATGGCCCACCCTTCGATGGCGCCAATGGCGGCAGGGTGCATAAGGTCTACGACACGCTCGCCGACTATCAAAAAGGCAGCGCTCAGGATGCTCATAGCATCACGCTGGCGCTGGATGCCTTCATCGATGTCAAACCGACCGGCGCAGACGACCCGCGCAAACTCTTTCCGCCAGAAGCCATGGATTTCCGTCTCAGGCCGCGATCCGCCGCCATAGACAAGGGTGTGGTGCTGCCCAACATCACCGATGGCTTCAAGGGCAGGGCGCCGGATCTGGGGGCGTATGAGCTCGGCAGCGCGCCGCCGCATTATGGGCCAGAGGTCTGGCCGGTCGGAGATGCGCCTTCGCAGCTCCGATCGGAGACGGGGCCGCCGCATTAAGGCGTTGGCGTGGCCGGCCCTGGTCTGTCGCGTCCGGGTTGAACCGCGGGAATGGGCGGATCATCGGCCGGCGGCGCCGGTGCGTTGACCCCTTCTGCCGGCACGTCGAGGCCGGCGATCCAGGCGATGCCGTTCAGCAAGTATTTCCGGTACGCCGCTACAGCGTGCATGTTGTCGTGGAAGTCCGAGCCGCCCCACACGAAAGAGCGGCCGCCATCGGGACGGTTGAATACCCAGGACACCGGATCGGGCCCGCCATTGCTCGCGGTGGCGGGCATGGCCTGCAGCAACGCGGTGCGCCTCGGATCGTGGTAGAGGAAATAACGCGAGAACATTTCGTCGCGATAGGTCCAGGGCTGCACGCCATTGAGAATGGGATGGCGCACGGCCAGCGGCGACACGGTCCAGGTGTCCACCGGATTGTGCGAGGAATAGGGCAGCCAGTTGCCGCCGAACCAGTCCATCAGGAAGCGCTTGCCGACCCAATTGTCCACCCACATGGTGTAGTGAAAGATCGCCAGGCCCATCTTCCGCCGCTTGATCACCGCATCAAGCTTGTTCAGCCAGTCGGTGTGCTCTGCGTCATAGGTGCGTCCGTCGGTATCTTGGTCCTGGGGGAAAAGGATGCCGGTCTCTTTCCTGAGCCAGGCGCCATTGCCGAAGATCACCAGGGCATCGGCATCGTCCAGTTCGCTGATGTCACGGGGCGGCTTGGTGACGACCTTCACCACCGGTTTCACCCCGCGCAGGTTGGTGGCGTGTTCCAGCTGCCAGGCCAGTTCGGTCAGGTCCCGCTCATATTCATGCCGGCCGGGCGCGCCGTGCTCCTTCGGTCCGGCCCAGAAGACGATCTTTTTGACCGGCGCAGCGCCTTGCGCCCTGGCGCCATCAAGGTCGGCGAGGGAAGCCGCGGCGCCTAGCAGGATCGCCAGCACCAGGGTGGCGCGCCCCGCCTTTTTCCAGAAGCTTTGCATTGTCTCTCCCGCTTTGGTTCAGAAGCGGTGGCGAAGGCTCGCCGCCTTTATTTCTTTGAAGCCCGGGCGGCGCGCGCATCCAGGAATTCCTGGACTGCGGTGCGGTTCACCGGCAGCTTGTCGATATTGTCCTTCATCCATTGGGTGAAGTCGGCTTCGATCTCCGGCGTCCATTCGCGATCGATCTGCCCGGCGGTGTATTTCTGTTCCTTCAGGCGCAGGTGCCCGAAAATGTCGTGCAGCCGGGTGCGTTCGGATTCCTGCACCACCCGCATGGCCAGTTGCGGCGGAATGAAGATCACCCCGCCGTCGCGTCCCAGCACCACATCGCCCGGCATCACCGCCGCATGGCCGATACGGGTGGGGCTGTTGATGGAGGTCATAGTGGAGTTGAGCGGCCGGCCCTCATCGCCGATGCGGCCGAAATGATGCGACGGGTCATAGGCGCGATAGAAGGCGATGAAATTGGGCAACTCGCGCAAGCCATTGATGTCGCGTACCGCCCCGTCATAGACGATGCCGTTGCCGGAACGGGCATAGATGGCGTTGCCGACATTGTCGCCGATGGACGGCCCATCCACCTTCAGCCCGAAATGATCGCTGACATAGACGTCGCGCTGTTGCAGCATGTCCACCGGCCAGGCATTGGGTCCGCCCTTGCGGCCGTCCACCTTGCCGTCGGCCTCGATCACTTTTTGCAAATCCAGGCGCCCAGGAATCCAGGTGGAGGTGAGGGCGCGGCCGATCAGAATCTTGTCGGGATAAAGGGTGGCCCAGCCGTCTTCATATTGATGCTCAAAGCCGGCGCTGCGCAGGGTGGCCCAGGCTTCTTCCAGGGTGACACTTTTCATGCGGTCCAGAATGGCGTCCGGCACTTTGGGCCGGCCGTCGGCGAAACGCTCGCCCTTCCATTCCGGCGTATCATGGATGACTTCGGCGGGACTGAGGAAGCCCTCATGCGCCAAAGCCGGTGTTGCAAGTGCGAAGACGATAGCGGTCGCGCGTGCCAGATTTTTCATCGCCATTCCCCAATTCTCCCAGAACGGAATAATCTCATCCGGACGCGTTACGGCAAGCAAAATCGTTAGCGCTAACAGGTCGGCCATGCTTTAGTTTGCGCCGGGGAGGGACTGATGGATCGCCGCTCTTTTCTGGGCGCGGCTTTTTATGCCGCGTTGATGGCCGAGGCCAAGGCGGCCGGCACCAGCCGCGTGCCCAGGCTCAGGATTCGCGAAGTGCGCGCCATCCGCCTGCGGAACGGCTTCAACAGCCGCTTTGTGCGCGTCTATACCGAGGAGGGGCTGACCGGCACCGGCGAGTGCGTGGACTCCGTCGGCACCGAATACATCATCAACAACAATTTCAACGTGATGCTGAAGGGGCGCGATCCTCTCGACATCCAGGGAATTCTGGCGGACTTCTGGGGCTATCACAAAGTCAATCTGGGCGGTGCGCCGTCGGTGATGTTCGTGCATGGCCAGGGCGGGCCCTACCTCACCGCCGTCAGCGGCGTGGAAATGGCACTGTGGGACCTGGCGGGCAAGGCGTTCGGCCTTCCCATCCATCACCTGATGGGCGGCAAGATGCGCGACCGCGTGCCGGTCTACCTGCACGCAGCCAACCCTGCCATCGCGCGCAAGGTGCTGGACCAGACCAAGACCAAAGTGCTCAAGGTGGGACTGGACTATTCCGACGACAGCTGGTCGATCAAAAAGGGCTATGAGCCGACGCGGCCCTATCATCTGCACATGACCAACAATCAGGTGGATGACGTGGTCAATTTCTTCGCGGGCTTCCGCAAGGAACTGGGCAAGGATGTCGAGATCGGGCTGGAATGCCACGCCCATTACGATACCGAGACCGGCATCCAGATCTGCAACCAGATCGAGCCCTATCGCCCGCTATGGGTCGAGGAGCCGGTGCCCAGCGACAATGTCGAGTCCATGCTGCGCATCCGCAACAATACCCGCGTGCCGATCGCGGCGGGCGAGAATATCTATACCCGTTACGGCTTTCGCCCCTATCTGGAGAAGCAGGCGCTTTCGATATTGCAGCCGGACTTCACCAAGACTGGCGGGCTGATGGAGGGGCTGAAGATCGCCGCCATGGCCGAGACCTATAACGTGCCGCTGGCGCCGCATGGGGTTTGCACGCCGCTGGGCACCTTGGGCATCACCCACGTCTGCGCGGTGATTCCCAACCTGCTGGTGCAGGAATTCACCCAGTATCAGGAAAAGAATTTCACGGAATTGTGCGAGCCGGTGAAACTGGACGCGGAAGGTTTCCTGCCCGTCCCCGATGCACCGGGCATCGGCATCAGCCTGAATGAAGCGGCGGTGAAGGAACGGCTCGACCCGGAATTCAAAATGCTGTGACGCAGCTTCTTCGGAAAGATTGATGGAAGCCAAAGGATGAAACGTCGGCAATTTCTGGGGGCTACCGCCGCGACCATGGCCGCCTTGCGTGTCCATGGCGAAGCTGTCGCGGCAAACCGGCGCAAGCCCAATTTCATCATTATTCTTTGTGATGACCTGGGCTGGGGCGATATCGAGCCGGAAGGCGGGAAGGCCATCCGCACCCCGAACCTCAACCGCATGGCGGCGGAAGGAAATATTCTGACCGACTACTACGCGCCGCAGAATATCTGTACGCCATCTCGCGCCGGCTTGCTGACCGGGCGCTACGCGATCCGCACCGGCCTGGGCTACAGCGTGATCTTGCCGAACGATGACAGGCGCCTGCCGCTTTCCGAGGTGACCATTCCGGCGGCGCTCAAGCCGGCAGGTTATGTCAGCGCGCTGTTCGGCAAATGGCACCTGGGTCATACCGGCCCCACCTGGCAACCGACACGCCATGGCTTCGACCAGTTCTTTGGCCTGCAGTACAGCCACGACATGAAGCCCCTGGCGCTGTACACCGACAACGGCCCGGATCAGGAGCCAACACGGGAAGAGGTGATCGAAGATCAACTGCAACAGCGTTTCTATGCCGCAGCGGAAAAATTTATCACCGATCATGCGGACCGGCCGTTTTTCGTCGAGCTTGCGCTGAGCGCGCCGCATCTGCCGAACTACCCGGATGCGCGGTTCCGCGACAAGACCATGCAGGGTGCCTATGCCGACACGGTCACGGAAATCGACGCGATTGTCGGACGCTTGCTGGCGCATTTGAAGGCGCTGGGGATTGAGCGCGACACGTTGGTGATTTTTACCTCTGATAATGGCCCCTGGTATGAAGGCTCGACCGGAGGCCTGCGCGATCGCAAGGGTGGCGCGGCCTATGACGGCGGCTACCGTGTGCCCTGCATTGCCCGCCAGCCCGGTGTCGTCAAAGCCGGGCTGCGCACCCATTCCATCGCGATGGGCATTGATTTTCTGCCGACCTTCTGTGCAATGGCGGGTGTCCCAAATCCAGCAGGCGTTGAACTCGATGGCCGGGACATTTCGGCGCTCCTGACCGAGGGCGCCGCATCACCGCATGAGCAACTGGTGTTGTTCAACGATGAGGATGTCGTGGCGATCCGCACCCAGCGGTGGAAGTATGCCACCCGTTCCTATTACCACGGCTCATTGGCTACGACGGAAAAAGTCGGCTATCCGCAACTGTTCGACGTCGCCGCGGATATTTCCGAGAGCTACAGCCTCGCCAGGGTCCAGCCCGAAGCGCTTGCGGATATGCAAGCGCGGATGGAAGCCGCCCGCGCGCTCTTCGGACCATTGAAAGCCAGGCAACCACCCAAGATATTCCGCGATCGGTTGCAGCAATTGCTCAAGCAACAGCTAGCGGATTAAGGAAAACAGGGGCCGCAATGAAAGCAAACGCTCTTTTCACCCTACTGCTCGCGACAACCATCGGCATGCCAATGGCAGTGGCACAAAATTCCGCCAGCGAAATAGACGCCCATATCACGGTGGCCAAGGCTGCTGCGGGACTGGAATACCGCGCCACCTTCGTCAACCTGTGTTTTCCGACACCGCTTCCTGGTGGCCCTCGTGGTGCGGCAGCCCTGCTGATGCCGCGGCCGGCGCCTGAGCGGGGCATCTGGTATGCCTCGCCCTATCAGGTGTTCGACAATCTTTATTGGCTGGGCACGCGCCAGCATTCGTCCTGGACGCTGAAGACCAGCGCCGGCCTTATCATCATCGACACCAATTTCGCCTGGGCGACGGAGCCGGAAATCCTGAATGGACTGGCGAAGCTGAAACTCGATGCCAGGGACATCAAGTATGTGATCCTCAGCCATGCCCATGGCGATCACGACCAGGGCGTCGCCACCTTGCAGAGCAAGTTCGGCGCCAAGGTCGTGATGGGCGGCCCCGACTGGGACACGACCCTGCAACGCGCCCCGGATGTGGCGGGCGGCGTGCCCAAGCGTGGCCCCGGCGACATTGCGGTGGGGCCTGAAGGCACCAGGGTGACCTTGGGCGACACGGCGGTCGATGTCATTTTCACGCCGGGCCATTCGCCCGGCACCCTGTCCTATGTCTTCCCGGTCAAGGACAAGGGCAAGACGGTGATGGTCGCTTACTCCGGCGGCACCCTGACCGGGGCATTCGGCGCTGACGGCAAGCGCTGGGACGAATATATCGATTCCCAAAAGCGCATTGCCCAGGCGGCCTCCGCCGCCGGCGCCTCGGTGATCCTTTCCAATCACAGCGAGTATGACAATGCCTATACCAAGGCGCGGCTCGTGGCGGTGAAGCGCGAAGTGGGGGAGGCCAATCCCTTTATCTCCACGCCGCAAAGCGTGCAGGACTACTTCACGGTGATGGAGGAATGCGCCACCGCATCCAAGTTGCGAAACGCCGCGAAATAGTTTGAGACGCAAGGACGCCAAGGGACTTCCATGATGGACCGCCGACAACTTTTAACCACCGCGGCATCTTGCGTATTGCTGGGATCCGGCCCTGCCGGCGCCCAAACGGGCGCGCGCGAGACCAACTGGCTGCATTATGCCAACGATCTTTCCGGCAGCCGCTATTCCCCGCTGGACCAGATCCATGCCGCCAACTTCGACAGACTGGAACTGGCCTGGAAATTCTCCACCAATGCGCTGGGGCCACGCCTGGATGCTGATTACCAGTCCACGCCGCTGGTCGCGAATGGGCGCATCTATGTCACCGCCGGCTTCCGCCGCGATGTGGTGTGCCTGGATGCGGGCACCGGAGAGCTATTGTGGGTGCACACCCGTGACGAAGGCGCCCGCATCGGCTCCCGCGGTGGCCCGGGCCTTGGCGTCGGTTACTGGACCGATGGCAGCGCCGAACGCATCATCTATGTCACTCGCGGCTACACCATGTTCTCGCTGGATGCCAAAACCGGCATCCCCGATCTCAATTTCGGCGGCGGCGGCTCCATCGACCTGCGCCAGAATGACGACCAGCAGATGGATCCCAACAAGGGCGTGATCGGGCTGCACGCTCCGCCCTTCGTGGTGCAGGGCACGGTGGTGGTGGGTTCTGCTCCGACGGAATTCGCCAAGGGCTATGTGCGCGGCTTTGACGTGAAGACGGGCCGGCGCAAATGGATATTCCACACCATCCCGATGAAAGGCGAGTTCGGCTACGAGACCTGGACCACACCGGGGCAGGCCGAAGCCAGCGGCAATATGGGTTCGTGGGCGCCGATGTCGGCCGATCCCGAACTGGGGCTGGTCTATGTCGGCATAGAATCTCCTCAGACCGATCTTCTGGGCGTCAGCCGCACGGGCCCACATCTGTTTGCCGAAAGCCTGGTGGCGCTGGACATCGAGACGGGCCTGCGCAAATGGCACTATCAGATGGTTCATCACGGCATCTGGGACCGCGACGTTTCCTGCGCCGGTGTCATTTGCGATATCCCGCACAATGGCAAGATCGTGAAAGCCATCGCTCAGCCCACCAAGCAGGGCTTCGTCTATGTGCTGGACCGCGCCACCGGCAAGCCGGTCTGGCCGATCCCGGAAAAGAAGGTGCCCAAGGGCAATGTGCCGGGCGAATGGTATTCGCCCACCCAGCCTATCCCCAGCGCGCCGCCGCCTTTTGCCAAACAGGGCGTCACGGAAGCCGACCTGGTGGACTGGACACCCGAGATCAAGGCGCGCGCGCATGAGATCGCAAGCCATTATGTCCTGGCCGATCTCTACACGCCGCCGCCCATGGTCGATGACAAGATTTTCGGGGCGCTGTGCATGCCGGGTCTGCAGGGCGGCATCAACTGGCCGGGCGCCTCCTATGATCCCGAAACCCATATTCTCTACGTGTTTTCCAAGAACGAGATGGGCGTCATCGGCGCGACCGTGGCCAAAGACGGCAAGGTCGTTCAGACAGGCGGCTATCCCCCGCCGGGCAGCGCCGACCCGAACGGAGGATCGTTCGGTGGCATCGCCAGCATCAAGGGCGGCAGTTCGTTGTTTCGGTATCGGCCTGACGGCATGACCGATCCGATTGGGCCGGGCGTGATTTCCATCGAGCGCATTCCCCTGATGAAGCCGCCTTATGGCACCATCACGGCGATTGACCTTGGGAAAGGCACGCAGGCCTGGCAGATCGTTCATGGCGAGACCCCGGATCACATCAAGAACCACCGTTTGCTCAAGGGTGTTTCCATTCCTCGCACCGGCCAGGCCGGCATCTTGGGCACGTTGACCACCAAGACGCTGATCATCTGCGGCGATTGCGGGCTGTTCACCGACGAGAAGGGCCGCAAGGGTGCGCGCCTGCGTGCTTATGACAAGGCCACGGGCGAGCAAAAGGGCGCGGTCTTCATGGACAAGGTTCAGACCGGCGCCACCATGACCTATATGCACCAAGGCAAGCAGTATCTGGTCTGTGCCCAAGGCAGTTCATTCGGCGCCGATCTGGTGGCGTATGCGCTGCCGGCTTAGACGTCAGGAATTGGGAAATCGAAAGATGGTGGTCGAGCGGAATGTTTCGCCCGGCTTCAACAGGGTGGACGGAAAGCCCGGCTGATTGGGGCTGTCCGGAAAATGCTGGGTTTCCAGCGCCAGGGCGTCGCGCTTCTGGATTTCCCGCCCGACGGCATTGAACTGCCCGGGCTTCACATTGTTGGTGGAATAGACCTGCATGCCGGGCTCGGTGGTGGACAGTTCCAGCACAATGCCGCTGTCCGGGTCTTCCATCCGCGCCGCCGGCTCCAGCGCGCCTTGTGTTTTCTTGTTCAGCACAAAATTGTGGTCATAGCCGCGCGCGATGGCCATTTGCGGTTCGTTGCTGTCCACACTGGCCCCGATCGGCTGCGGGTTGCGGAAATCAAA
>JACCXK010000086.1 GCA_013697055.1 Alphaproteobacteria bacterium | reverse complement strand
GCTCTAGGCTGCGGATCATGTGGGCCACCACGCTTTCGGGGACGGCGAGCTGGCGGTCGGCAAACAGCTTGACCGCCAGGCCCATCAGCAAGGCATCGTCCGGCGCCCAAAGCGCAAACGCCAGCAGCGCACGGGTGCGCGACACCAGGTCGGGCAACGTAACCGGCCAGTCGGAGGGCGGCGTCAATGATGTCAGCAGCAAGGGCGCGCCCCGTTCCAGCAGCGCGAACAGCGGGGCCTCCGCCACCCCTGGCCCCACATTCTCCACCACCAGCGGGCCATCCGGAATGCCGCCGTTCAGATCGGCGGCGTCCGTTACCGTGGCGCCCGCCTTGCCCGCCCACACTGCGGCCAGGTGCGACTTGCCTGACGCGGGCGGGCCATGCAGCGCCGCCGCCGGCGCGGGCCAATGGGGAAAGGAATCGATAAAGGCCACGGCGCGCGCGTTGCCGGGCGCGACAATGAAGTCGGCGCGCCCCTGGGCGCTGCGCACTTCCAGCGGAAGAACAAGCTGGGTCACGTCATCCTCACAGGGCGACATGCCTTCCGGCGGCGCGCAGCAGGACACCGGCATAGGCGATGGCCGAAGCCGCGGTGAAGCCGGCGCAGATCCAGGCCGATGCCAGCATCAGGCGCGGCGCATCCAGATCGAAGGCCAGCAGCAGCAGCGATGCGAAGATGTAGAGCACTTGCATGACGGTCGAGAGCTTGCCCAGAAACAGCGCCCGCGTCCGGAACGGCAGGCCCAGCAGCTTGATCATCAGCCAGCCGGCGGCAATGGCCAGGTCGCGCGACGCCACCAGCAGCAGGAGCCATACCGGCGACGCGCCGATGCTGCACAGCGCGATCAGGCACAGCAGCATCAAGAGCTTGTCGGCCGCCGGGTCCAGCCAGGCGCCAAAATCGGAGGTCACGCCCCAGCGCCGTGCGATGAAGCCGTCCAGCCCGTCGCTGGCGCCTGCGGCGGTGAATATCAGCAGTGCGGCGGTGTCGTGATCGGCATGGATCAGCCAGGCTGCAAGCGGCGCGGCCAGCAACCGCAAGGCCGAAAGCAGGTTCGGCACATGCCGGATCATGGATTTTTCGCGAGCATCCATTGCCCGCCGCGATTGGTCAGCGTGAGCCCCGCCCCGGCGACGGCCTCGCGCAACTGCTCGACCCCGCCCATATAGCCCAGATTGATACGGGCATAATTCATGTCCATCGCCGTCACCGTCACGCCGGTGACATTGCCGATACCGGACAGCGCGGTCTGGATTTCTCCCCATTGTTCCAGGCTGGTAATACGCACATCGGCGGTCAGCTTTCCGCGCTGGCTGAAATCGATGGCGCTGCGCGTCTTCCACAAATCTTCCATGGCGCGCACCGCCGCTTGCGCCGCCGCCGGATAGGTGGTGCCCACCGTCTGCAGCATCGGCACGTCCACTTGGGTTTTGGACGGCTGCTCGCCCGCGCCCAGGCGGCGAATGTTCACCGTCATCTTGCCGTTGGCATACATCGCCTGCACCAGCCCGACTTCGCTGACATGGTTCTTGATCGCCACGGCGGAGACATCGTTCCATGTCGCGGCATCGAAATTCAGCGCCGCCAGCGGCGCATCGTCTTCGGCGCCCGACACGGTGAAGGGCACCAGAGAATCCCGGAAGGCAGGCGCCTGCAGCGCAGCGGCCCAGGGACCATGGCTGACGCCGGGCGACATGGGGATCACCAGGATGCGGCGTACCGGCGCCTGGGAATAGGCGATCTGGGCGGCGCGCAGGGTGCGCGCCACCGCGTCGGGATTGAACATGTAAGTGACGTCCGCGACATAGCGGGTGGTGGAACGCCGCTCATTGGCGACGGTGAAGCCGCGGGCGATGCGCACCAGCGCGGCGCTGTCCAGCGCCGGCTGCTTGACCCAGTCGGCCTGGCGGGTGAGGCGGCGATAGAGAATCTGGAACGCCTTGCCGCGCCCTTGGGCGATGGCAGCATTGAAGGCCTCGGTGGTGGAGGCGGCGCCGGCATCCACATGCACCCCGGAGACGGTGTAGAGCGAATCCTGCGCGGAAGCGGGGGCCGCCAGCAGCAAAGCGGCGGCAAAGAAGAAGAGTGCGCGAACGGTCATGGACAGCCTGATTTGAGCGCGGCGACTATACCGGCCGATGATGACCGGAGGAAGGCATCTAACGTCATGCCAAACAGGAAAAAACCCTGTCCTGTGCGCAGCCGCCCTTGCCGCCTTGCGCCCCAGTCCATGGGGTTTTAAACGGAGGTCCATGCACTCTCCCGAAAACGGCCTGACTTATAAGGACGCCGGTGTCGATATTGACGCCGGCGAGGCGCTGGTGGACCGCATCGGCCCGGCCGCCAAGGCGACCCGCCGGCGCGGCGCCGATGCCGATCTGGGCGGTTTTGGCGGGCTGTTCGACCTCAAGGCGGCCGGTTTCAAGGATCCCATCCTGGTGGCGGGAACCGACGGTGTCGGCACCAAGCTGAAGC
>JACCXK010000225.1 GCA_013697055.1 Alphaproteobacteria bacterium | reverse complement strand
GCCGCGCCCCGCCTCCAGTCCGTCCAGCGAAAAATCCATCCGCGCGTCATAGGTGCGGTCGATCTGGTTGCGTAAGGACTGCTCGGCGTCATACCAGCGGCGCTTGAGGCGGCCGTCGCGGCAGCTGTCCAGCTCAGGCGCAACCGCGCCCCAGCGCCGCTCCACGCATTGATAGGGATCGAACGACATGCGGAACAAACGCCGCCGGGCTTCCTCATAGCCCAGGCCCACGTTGGTCCCGTCGCTGCGGACATAGACGATGCTGCAGGCCTGGGCGGCCTGGGCATGGACGCGGGCCATGTCGCCCACCAGATCGCTGCCGGCATAGACCAGGCGCGAGTCCCGGGCCCGCCACAGGCCCAGGAAACGCTGGACACTGTCGCGCACGTGCCTGAAGGCGGTCTTGAGCCGGGCGTCGCGCGAGGGCGTGGACCAGGTCTCCCAGTCGCCTTCGGTGCCATAGATGTTGGGCGGCAGCCTTTCCGGTTGCGGCTGGTTCTGGAGTCCGGTCGCCAGTGACGCGGCCACGGCATCGGCGCGATAGCCAAGGTCGGCGCAATTGGAGGCGACCATCTCGGCCACTTCGCGCAAGGGATCGAAACGCAGCCGCCCGCCGCCCAGCCGGGCGCGGACATAGTCGTAATAGTCCATGGCCTGCCCGTTCCATTCGAACACGCCGCTCTTCCAGTCGCGGTCTTCTGCCCGCGCGCCCGTACCGAAATACTGCGTCAGGGCGAAATCGGCGATCTGGTTGTTGGCGGCGATCAGCACCCGTCCGCCCACCAGCGCGCCGTCCGGGGCGCGGACAGCGCCCGCCAGCCGGCTGGGCCGCCAGTTCTTGAAGCCGGCGCCCATGCCCGGCGACGAACGCACGAAGCGCAGGTCGTAGGTTCCGCGCGTCAGGCTGTTGTCGGGATGGGCGTCAATATAGCGGATGCGGCCGTCAGTCTCGATCTTCCAGATCACCGCCAGATGGCCGTTGGGATCATAGATCACCGTGCCCGGCCGGATGGCGGCAGGCGCGATGGCGGGAGAATACAGATCGTTGCCGTCCAGCGACGGATGGATGCGGTAGGTCGCCGAGGAGATTTCGTCCCGCAGCCGTCCCAGCACCGCCAGGGCGTCATCGCCGGTCAGGACATCGCGGTGCGCTTCCACCACATTGCCTTGCGGGCTGTAGCGGATGTCGCGGGCGCGCATACGGGGTGAAACATCGCTGACATAGGAAAAAGGCAGGCCGCGCTTCCAGGCATAGTAGAAGCGCAGGACATACGGCAGGTCGGCGCAATCGGACTGGAACCGGATCCCTTGCGGATCGCTGGCGCGAAAGGGATTGGCGGGATTGCGCAGGCAGGAATCCACCGTGCGGCAAACGCTTTGGCCGATGGCGGCAATGAATTCGCCATAGCCGCGCTCATCGGCCGGTGTCCAGGCCTCGCTTCGGATGCGCACCAGGGTGTCGGCTTGCGCCTCCCGGCCCAGCGCCAGCAGAAACAGCAGCGCGCCGAGCCAGGCTTTAGGCATAGATCATCTTGACGGTCATGCCGCCGTCCAGGGTCAAGGTCTGGCCGGTCATGAAACCGGCATCCTCGGCAATGAACTGGCAGGCCTTGGCGACGTCTTCCGGAACGCCGACCCGGCCCACGAGATGCTGCTCGCGGTCGGCTTTGGAATGATGCAAGTTTTTGGCTTTACTGGCCTTCTGCCAGTCGGCTGTCTCGATCCAGCCCGGCGCGATGGCGTTCACCCGGATACGATGGGGCGCCAGGCTGATGGCCATGCCGTGGGTTAGCGCCACGATGCCGCCCTTGGAGGCGGTATAGCCTTCGGTACCGGCTTCCGACATGAAGGCGCGCGTGGACGCCAAGTTGATGATGGTGCCGCGCTCTGTTGCATTCTTTGGGCCGCGCCTGGCCATCATTTTGGCCACGGCCTGCGAGCAGATGAAAGTACCGCGCAGGTTGACGGCGATGACCTTGTCGAATTCCGCGATGGACAGTTTGAACACATCCTTGCGGATTTCGATGCCGGCATTGTTCACCAGCACATCCGGGCAACCCAACTCGGCCTTTGTGGCCTTCAGCCAACGCTCCATATCGCCAGGCTTTGAGACATCGCCGGGAACGAAAATGGCTTTGGTGCCGGCCGCGCGCATCACTTCCAGGCATTCCTTGCCCGCCTGCCGGTCGGCATCGGTGATCGAGACGGCCCAGCCCGCGCGCGCAAAATGCCAGGCAATGCCGCGGCCTATTCCCGCGCCGCCGCCGGTGATGGCGATGACCTTCATCAGATCGGTCCTTTGAAAACGATCTTCTTGGACAGGGTGAAATTGAACACCAGTCCCAGCAGCACGCCAAGCACCAGCGCCACGGTGAGATCGTTGAGAGGCGGCGGGGCAAAGCGCACCAGCACCGAATAAAGACCGACATTGACCAGCCCGCCCACAGCGTTGGCAGCCAGGAAGCGCAGCCATTCGCGGCCCGTGGCCAACAGGCCGCGCGCCCGCGTGGCGGCGAAGGTGAAATAGCGGTTGCCCGCCCAGGTGAAGGTGGCGGCGCAGAACCAGGATACCAGGCGCCCCAGATAGGGTCCGCTGCCCCAATGCACCATCAGTTGCAGCACGCCCCAGTCCACCGGCATGCCCAGCGCGCCGATCACCGCGAAACGCAGGATGGAAAGCCGCTTCAGCCGTTCAAGGATGGTCACGAGGAGGGTAGGCAAGAGCCGGAGCGACCATCGTCCAAGTCGGACGGGCCTGGAATGGCGAGATAGGCCATGCGCTTGGCCTCCCAGCGGCCGCGGGTCACCGTATCCAGGATCAACCCGCAGGTCAGGGACAGGAAGGCGATCACCATCAACCCGGTAGCCAGCACTGCGGTGGGCAGGCGTGGCACCAGCCCGGTCTGGAAATATTCATGCACCACCGGCGCGCCGATCAGCGCGGCCACGGCGGCGAACAAGAAGGCGATGGTGGCGAAGAATACCAGCGGCCGTTCCTCGCGCACCAGATAGCCGATGGTGCCCAGGATGCGGAAGCCGTCGGCATAGGTGTTGAGCTTGCTGACCGAACCCACCGGGCGCTCCTTGTAGCGGGTGTCCATCTCCGACATGGGCATCATCAGCCGCACGGCATGGACGGTCAGCTCGGTCTCGATGGCAAAGCCCTCGGCGGTGAAGGGAAAGCTTTTGACAAAGCGCCGCGAAAATATCCGGTAGCCGCTCAGCATGTCCGACAGATGCACATTGAACAGCAGCGAGGTGAGGCCCGTCAGCAGCCGGTTGCCCAGCACATGGCCGGTGCGATAGGCGGCGGCGTCGGTGTGGATGCGCCGTGCCGTCAGAAGATCGGCGCCGTCGGCGATCATCCGGGAAATCATGCGCGGGGATGCGCCTGCGTCATAGGTGTCGTCGCCATCCACCAGCACATAGATATCGGCCTCGATGTCGGCGAACATGCGGCGCACCACATTGCCCTTGCCCTGGCGCGTTTCGTTGCGCACCACCGCGCCGGCCTCGGCGGCGCGGGCCGTGGTCTGGTCCTTGGAATTGTTGTCATAGACATAGATGGCGGAGCCGGGCAGGGCGGCGCGGAAGTCCTTCACCACCGTGGCGATGGCGGCTTCCTCGTTATAGCAGGGCACCAGCACCGCGATCTTCAAGACGTCCCCATTTCAGGATTTTTTGGCCAGCGGACACCATTGATAGGTGCCGATCAGGTTTGTATCGAATTGCTGGCACTCCGGCCAGCGGATGGCGAGGGCGTAATCGGCCAAGGCGCCCCGGGCGCGCGCCATGTCGCTCGCCTCGGCGATCAGATAGATGTCGCCGCCGGACCCCAGATGCCCCGCCACCCGGCGCATCATGTCCTTGGTCATCCGGGTGCCGTCGCGCGGCTGCACCATCCAGCCATCGATCCTGAGCACCGGGATCTGGGGCGGCAGGGTGGTGGCGATGAAGCCCATCGGCGCGTCGCCGGTCATCAACACCATGGTCTTGTCCGGATGGGGAATGGGCGGCAGGGCCGCGGCCACATAGGGTTCTTCGACCGGCGCCCGTTCCAGGAAATCGCTGCGGGCGGTGAGCAGGCATGCCGCGCACAGCCCCGCCAGCGCCAGGTAGCGGCTGCGCCGGGACAGCGGCAACAGCCCTACCGCCGCGATGATCAAGAGCGGCGCCAGCATCTCGTACAGGATGATGTAGCGGTAGATGGCGAAGAATTTCAGCCAGGCGAAATAGCTGGCGGCGAAGAAGGCGATAAGGATCAGCGCCGTGCGGTCCTCCAGCAAGCCGTCGCGGCTCTGGCGCCGCAAGAGCCACACCGCGCCCGCCGCGATCACCAGCAGATAGGCCAGCATCACCCTTATGTCCTGGAAGCCCAGATCGTCCGCGACATGCCAGTCGATGGTGAACAGGATGGGAAAGAAGAGCTGCTGCCACCAGGGCCGGAAGGCGGGCACAAAACGCAGGTCGCGATAGGGCACCTCCAGCGCCAGCGGCGATTTCCAATAGTCGTTGAAATAGGGAAACAGCGGATTGCCGGTGAGATGGTAGATATAGAGCATCCAAGGCCCGCTGAAGATGGCGGCGCCCACCACCCCGGCCATGCCACCCGCCAGAAGACGCACCAGCTGGTGTTTCCAGCTTCCGCCCAGCGCCATCAGGGCCGCGGCAAAGCCGACACAGAAAGGCATCTCCGGCAGCTTCAGGCCCATCGCGATGCCGGTGATCAGGCCTGCCAACGCCGATATCAGTGCCGCCTTGCCCAGCGGCCCTTCGCGTAACACATCGCGCTTCAGGACCAGGATGGCGAGCCCCGACAGGATGAACACGCTCATCACATTGTCGTAATAGGTGGTGCCGAACTCGGTCAGGGTCAGCGCCCCCACCATCCCCAGCAGCGACAAGGCGCCTGCCATCAGTTTGATGTCGGATTGGCTGACATTCACCCGCAGCGAGGTGCGCGCCATCAGGTAGAGCGGCACAAGATTGGCGCCTTGCGCCGCGCCCAACACGCCCAGCGCAATCCAGGCGCGGGTATGGGTGGCGAGCCAATAGAAGGGAATGTCGAGATAGGGATTGTAGTAGCTGGCCTGGTGGGCCACCGCCACGTCCATCCCGATGCGGTTGTTCAGCAGCGCATAGGGCGCGTACCAGTGATAATTGCGGAAGTCCCAGCTGGTATCCTTGCCCAGCAGGATGACGAAAGCCGCCCAAAACAGGATGCCCAAGCCAAGGAACGCATATTCGCGGGCCGTGAGGCGGGTGGGCATAAGGGTGCGGGAACCTGGGCTTTCGAACCCGTTCTAGCCTGTCTCAGTCCCGCCGATAAGCCCTTCCGGAGAATGGGTTAGTCGAGGTCGGGCTCGACGGCGATATTGGAGAGGAACTGGAGGGTACAAGCCCGCCAGGAATGGCGAATCGCAAAGCCCCGGGGGGTAATGGGGCGGGGGTTTTGCGCCAGCGCCAGGGCTCCCAGACAGGCCGTACGCAGGTCTTCGTCCAGCACCGCCACATCGCTGCCCCCCGGTACGTCCGGCCCCACCACGTCGCGGGGGCCTTCCACCGGATAGGCCGCCACGGTCAGCCCGCAGGCCAGGGCCTCCAGGGTCACCAGCCCGAACGTGTCGGTGCGGCTGGGGAACACAAAGACGTCGCTGCCGGCATAGGCCCGGGTCAGCGCCTCACCGGTCAGGGCGCCCAGGAACTGGACCTTGGGATATTTGCGCGACAGGGGCAGCCTCGCGGGGCCGTCGCCGACGACAACCTTGGTGCCGGGAATGTCGAGCGCCAAAAAGGCCTCGATATTCTTCTCCACCGCCAGCCTGCCGACGTAGATCCAGATCGGTCCCTCAAAGGGATGGCATACCCCGGGCATGGGATGGAATTTTTCGATATCCACGCCGCGCGACCAAAGCGCGAGATGCTTGAAGCCATGACCGGCCAGCTCGCGCTTCAGGGTCTGGGTCGCCACCATCACCGCGGTGGCGGGATGGTGAAACCAGCGCAGCCAGCGCCAGATCACCTTTTCCGGCACCATGGATGCGCGGGCATGGACATATTCCGCGAAACGGGTGTGGAAGGCGGTGGTGAAGGCGATGCCGTGTTTCAGGCAGATGCGCCGCGCCGTCATTCCCAGGCTGCCTTCGGTGGCGATATGCACCGCATCGGGGGCGAATTCGCGGATCTCGCGCGTCATCGCCGCGCGCTGGAAAAAAGCCAGGCGGATTTCCGGATAGGTGGGCATGGGGAAGGTGCGCCGTCCCAGCGGCGTGATGGTGCGCACGGTATGACCCAGGGCGGCCAGGTCCTTGCCCAATATTTCGAGCGTGCGCACAACACCATTGACCTGGGGGCTCCAGGCATCGGTGACGATGAGGATTTTCAAATGCGCCGCCACGCCGGGAATTGGTCCCGGCTGCAGGCGCATCGACCTACGCGGGTACAGTCGCGGCCTGGATCGCACCACGAGCGGCGGGAACCGGATGGGCTCTCGCGGTGCGTCTTTGTGAAGGATCTGCCCAGCGAAGAATCTCCATATTCCCATGGGCATCTTCGACAAGGGCGCTGCAGCTTTCAACCCAGTCTCCGTCGTTGTGATAGATGATGCCGCCGATCTCGCGGATTTCGGCATGGTGGATATGGCCGCACACCACCCCGTCCACGCCGCGCAACCTGGCCTGTTCGGCCACGACCTCTTCGAAGCGGCAGATATATTCGACCGCGTTCTTGACCTTGTGCTTGAGGAAGGCCGACAGCGACCAATAGGGTAAGCCCAATCGCTTGCGCACGCGGAACACAAGTTCGTTGCCCCGCAGCGCCCAGCCATAGGCCCAGTCGCCGGCATGGGCCAGCCACTTGGCGAAGGAGATCACCCCGTCGAAGCGGTCGCCATGCAGCACCCACAGCCGCTTGCCGTCGGCGGTTTCGTGGATGGCTTCCTGAATGACCTCCACGCCGGCGAACAGGCGGCCGGCATACTCGCGCGCGAACTCGTCATGATTGCCCGGCACGAAGATCACGCGCGTGCCGCTGTCCACCTTGCGCAAAATCTCGTTGACGACCTGGGTCTGTGCGTCCGTCCAGTACCAGCGGCGCTTCAGCCTCCAGCCGTCAACGATGTCACCCACCAGAAACAGCGTGGCGCAGTCATTGTGCGCCAGGAAATCGGCCAGGGCTTCGGCCTTGCAGCCGCGCGTGCCCAGATGCGTGTCGGATATGAAGATGGTGCGGTGGCGGCTGAAACGGCTTGTGTCGGTGACGAGCGCGGGTGGAGCGGCGGGGCGGGACGTAAGGAAGCCTCCCAGCGCATTTTCGAACCACGCAACTTCGGCCATCGGGTGTCTCCAGCCTTTATCTGCGTGCGGAGTACCTGCTTCGCGCGAATCTTTTGTTGCGCAGATGCGACGGTGTGATGAATCCGCCGCGTTAACGACGTTGCCTCATGCTGCGGTGCATTAATGCTGAAGGAGGCGGCAATCAGGTCAGTTTTCGGGCAATTGTGACAGATTTTTCCAGCGTTTCTGCGGCGTTTTGTCTGGAATCGTTATGCATTGCGACTTGCAGGCAAAGCCGAGTTTCTTCATATTGTTGCAGCGCGGTATTGTGATCTTCGATTACAAGGCCGCCGCCCTTCCTGGGCGTTTCCTCCCTGAACTTGGCCGCTCTTCGGAGCGGCCATTTTTTTGGCCTAGCTTTTCTTGGCGAGCGTAGCGAGCTTAGAAAAGCTGGCCCCGCAC
>JACCXK010000050.1 GCA_013697055.1 Alphaproteobacteria bacterium | reverse complement strand
TAGTTGTGCATCTGGCCGGCATGCGGGACGACGGGAATGGAATGGGCTTCCGCCAGCGCCTGGATCTTGCGCGCGGCCGTCAGCCCACCGACGCGGTTGGTGTCGAACTGGATAACGTCCAGCGCCTTGGCCTCGATCATCTGGCGGAAACCGTAGAGCGTGAACTCATGCTCGCCGGCCGCGATCGGGGTGCGGCCAAAGCGGCGCAACTCGGTATAGCCGTGGATGTCGTCGGGATTGATCGCCTCTTCCAGCCAACGCAGGTTGAAGTGGTCCAGCAGCGGCATCATCCGCTTGGCATAGTCCAGCGACCAGCCCATGTAAGCGTCGGCCATCACATCGATGCCATCGCCGACCGTTTCGCGCACGGTTCGCACCAGTTCGAGATTGCGTTGCATGCCCTCGGCGCCATCGATCGGCCCCCAGCCGAAGCGCATTTTCACCGCTGTATAACCTTCGATTCTGTACTTCGCGGCCTCGGCTGCGACCTGTTCCAGCGGCATCGAATAGAGCCGGCTGGCATAGACGGGGATGCGCGGCTTGGTCCGCCCGCCCATCAGGCGGAACACAGGCTGCTTGGCCGATTTGCCCATCAGATCCCACAGCGCGATGTCGATGGCGCTGATCGCGACCATCGCAATACCCTTGCGGCCGAACGGCAGGGTCTTGCGGTACATGTGCTGCCAGAGGAATTCCACGTCCCAGGGATCGGCGCCGATCAACAGCGGCGCGAGATAGGTATCGATCAGGTTCTTGGAGACAAGCGGACAAAGCGCGGCATTGCCGATCCCGACAAGCCCCTGATCGGTGAATATCTCCACGATCAGCCAGCCATGAAAGGTGAAGGTTCCCATCGTCTCCGGCGACAGCATCGGAGCAACCAGGTCCATCGGGTTGGTGCAGAAATGCGGCGGAAGCTTTGCGGTAGTTCCAGTCCATTGAACGACGCGCGTACGCACTTCTGTAATCTTCAAGACCGTACCCTTTCGAATGTGAGACGTTGCAGTCGCGGAATGGACAGGCAGATGACGCCGAACGCGATCAGGTGAAGGCATGCCGCGATGGTCAATACCGGGGTGTAGCTGAAACCGTGATCCAGCAGCCATCCCGCGGTCTGGCCCAGAACGACGCCGCCCATGGCGCCGCCAAGCCCGACAAGCCCCGCCAGCTTTCCGACGGCCTGGCGCGGCACCAGGTCTGTGGGCAGCACCATCACCAGGGTCGACCAGGATTGCTGGCCGAAGAACGCCATGCTGAAGAGCAGCAGGATCCAGCCGATGCCGGGAATATGCGGCACCAGCATCACCCATGGCATCAGCGCCGCGCTGAATCCCAGCGCCACTTTCCTGGCGGTGTCGACGGATGCTCCCCGGCCAAGCAGGTGGCTGGACAGAAAACCGCCGACCAGGCAGCCGACGCCCGACGCCGCATAGGGAATCCAGCCGAGTGAGCCGGCCTGTTTCAGGTCGAAATGCTGGACTTCGAAGAGATATTTTGGCAGCCAGAAAAGATAGAAGTACCAGGCCGCATCCGAAAGAAACTTGGCGATGACGACGCCGCGCACTTCCTTGCGCGCAACCAGCATCGCGACGGTGATTGCCGGACCTTGTTGCTCTTCCTCACGATCCTTCGAGCCCGTATCGGGCGTGAAATAGATGAAAAACCAGGCGATGGCCCAGACAAGCCCCAGGCTTCCGGTCAGATAGAAAACCCAGCGCCAGCTCGTGATCTCAAGCCAGTGAACCTGGGTGAGAACCAGCACAATCAGCGGCGGCGCGATCACCGCGCCCACCGCGGTGCCGGCGTTGACGATGCCCATCGCCAGCGCCCTGTCCTTGGGCGTGAACCATTCCGCCACCGCGCGGGTGGCGGCGGGAAATCCCCCGCCCTCGCCCAGGCCCAGCATCAACCGGCTGGCGGCCAGGGACATCGCGTTGCGGGCCAGCCCGTGGCTGGCACAGGCCAGCGACCAGACGGTCATGACCAGCAGGAAACCCTTGCGCGTACCGACACGGTCCAGAAGCCAGCCGCCGCCCAGATACATCAGGCCGTAGGTAACGAGGAACGCGGAATCCAAAGCCGCCTTGACCTGGTTGGAAATCGGAAAGTCGGCTTGAATGGCCTTGATCGCCCAAGGCAGCGTCTGTCGATCAAGATAGCTGATCGCGATAGCGGCGCCGACAAGAAATGCGATGCCCCATGCCAGTACGGGTCTGCGCTGCTGCAATGTCCCCTCCTCATTGTTGAAGCGCAAAGCTTGCAGCACGAACGACCGGAAAACCAAGATTTCCTTGCGCAGGCGATATGTCGGACCGCGGCAGCCCCTGTCAAAAAGCCGATTCTCACCGGGCGGGAATCCCGCATCCCGACGTGTGTTTGCTCTTGTCTGACAAATCTGATATCTTGTCTGACAAAATAATAATGGGGAGGCGTTTCAACGACATGCGTACCCATACCCAGGACGGAAGACGTGAAAAGCTGCGGGATGCCTACAAGCCGCCGCCGGTGCAATCGGAGAAAAACCAGCTCGTGCACAAAGCATTCGCGGTGCTGAGCTGTTTCCAGAGTTCGGACGAATGGGTTACCGGCGGCGAACTGAGCCGCCGGGCCAACCTGCCCCAGGCTTCGGGCTACCGGCTGATTCAGACACTCGAAAAGATTGGCGCCATTATTCGCGGACCCCGCGGACGTTACCGTCCGGGCATGCTGCTGGTTTCCTTGTCCCAGAATGTCGCGATCGGCGATCTGTTGCGCAATTCCAGCCAAAGCCTGGTGGTCGGCCTGGCCAAGCAATTCAATCTCACGATTCATCTGGGCATGCTGGAAGAAGGCATGGTCAGCTATGTCAGCAAGGTGGCCACGCCGGGCGCCCACCCGATCAATACGCGGGTCGGCGCGCAGCTGGAAGCCTACTGTTCCGCCTTGGGCAAAGTCCTGCTTTCCGGCCTTTCACGGGAGCGGCTCGACAGTGTTATCCTGGACGGGGACCTGGTCCCCCTGACCCCCAATACCATCACCGCGCCGCATCTGCTGCGGGCAGAACTGGATAAGGTCCGCCGCCAGAAATATGCGGTGGATAACGGGGAAGCCGATGCCGACATCGTCTGCATCGCGGTTCCCATCTGCGATACGGAGGGCCGCATGATTGCGGCCATGTCAGCCAGCGATCACGGCAGCAGAATGGGCTACCGGCAACAGATGATGATCCGGGATGCGCTGTGGGCCGCTGCGGCGGAACTGGAACGCAAGGTCTTTCCGGGCCGTCTCAACAACGCTGCATAACGACAGGGGTTTGGCTTGGCCCAACGGCCCAGCGGACCCGGCGTTTACAGGGATAGCATTCTTGCCCATGAAAGTGATCGCACCGGCAGCCGGCTTTGCCAAAAGAACAGCAATATCGCATGCTCCCGGTCTGTACACAGATCAGTTCCCGCAGGCGCACGCAGAACACATGAACCGCAGCAAGCAAGCGCAGCGCATTCCCGCGCAGATCGCGGGCGATCTCGGCGCGAATATCGTGTCAGGGCGCCTGAAGGCGGGCACCATGCTGGATGGCGAAGTTGAAGCCAGCGGGCAGCGGCAGGTTTCCCGTTCCGCCTACCGCGAAGCCGTGCGCATCCTGCGCGCCAAAGGCCTGGTCGAATCGCGAACCAAGATCGGAACCATGGTGAGCGAGATCGAGAAGTGGCACCTGCTCGATCCGGACGTGCTCCGCTGGATGTGCTCGCGCGATCCCAGCCCACAGCTTCTGATCAGCCTGTTCGAACTTCGTATTATGGTGGAGCCGGAAGCCGCCGCCTTCGCCGCCCAGCGCCGCAGCCAGGCACAGCTTTACGCCATGGAAGACGCGCTGACGGAAATGGAGCGCGAAACCTTGCAGACGGAAAAAGGCCGCGCTGCGGATCGACTGTTCCACAGCATTCTGTTGGCCGCATCCCAGAATGCGTTTCTCGCAACCCTGAGCAGCAGTGTTTCAGCGGCGGTGGATTTAAGCACTTTCTTCAAGCAGCGGACCCGGCGGCTGACGCGTGATGCAGTTCCCGATCATTGGCGGGTTCAACGCGCCATCGCGGCAGGCGACCCCAAGGCCGCCCGCAAGGCAATGCGGCAGCTGGTGAGATCGGCGTTTGAGGACACCACGGCAGCCGCCGTGAACGGCACATCCGTCAATTTGAGCGCCCCCTAGGCATTACGCATCTTACGGTTCTCGCTGCCAGACCGCATAGTAGGGCTGGTTGGAAAGCGTCGCGTTGAAGGCGGGATAAAGCCAGGCCGCACCTGCGCGCGACAACTCAAAATAATATTGCAGCGGAAACACCGAGTCCGTGTAGTCGCCGGGGATGGCGGCGGTGAAGGCGCCGCCTTGCTGCGTCATCGGCATGCTCAGCCAGCGTTCGGCATGATTGACGTGGCGATAATGCAGCCGCACCGAAACGCCAGCGGCGGCCAGCAACAAAGCCAGCGGCTGGCCGGGAACGAAACGCTCCGGCGCCTCATGCCGGCAGGGCACGGTCGGACGTTGGCGGGAGGCGACCGCCTTCCCGATCGCCTGCCCCACATCCGCCATGCGCGAACCGCCCGCGGCGATGGCGGCGCGCATGGCGGCGATATCCTTGTCGATGCCATCCAGCTTGTCGGCCCAATGTCCGCGCCGCTTCGGCACCCGGCCATAGGAAATGTCCATGACATAGACGGCCTTGGCGCGTTCGGCCATGGCGGCCCAGGCGCCGCGTCCCTTTTCGTAATGCGACAAGGCCAGGCTACCTGCCTCTGGATCGCGGGTGCTGCTCCAGATTTCATAGAGCAAGGCGGCGCGCAATTTGGCGGCGTAGAAACGCCCCATGGCGTTGACGATGCGCGTGTCTTCATCCAGCCGCCGGACCTCCATTGCATCCGACTGTTTGCGCGCCCGCGCCAGGGCATTTTCCGAAATGTCCGCGAAACCCTCCAGCCAGGCCGCGACTTCGATGGGGGAATATTTGGCATTGCTCCGCCCCGCCAGCAGGTCTTGCGCGTGATCGGCGATGGTGGCGAAAAGCTGCGGATCCAGCGGACTGACATGGCCGTAAACCTTCGGCTCCGGCGTGTCGCTGTAGGGGATGTCGCCGCCCGCAACGATCGGCATGTTCATCGCCATCTCATATTCCAGGTCGTGATTGGACGCGGACGGCAAATGCGCCGAGGTCAACAGCGGCATGATGCGGCTGGCGTGGGACAGCGCCTCCTCCGCGGCCGCCGCTGCCGGGCCGTAGCGGCGTTTCATGTCGCGGCGCCAGGCGTCGGGCGTCGCCTGCGGATTGTAAAGTAGCCGCCCCCACAGCCGGTAGCTGACGGCGAACTTCATCCAGTCGGCCAGGCCGGGGTCCAGGCTCTTGTCGGCATAGGCGCAGCGGCCGCCGGCGTGGCCGGAGCCTTCACGGCCCTTGAAAGTCAGGGGCTCCATCAGTTCAAACCCCGCGGCATTGCAAAAATGCGCGCTGCGCCCGAAAGCGGCGGCCTGGGCGGGATCGCCCCACAACAAATGATGCTGCGTGCCTGGCCACAAGCGGTACAGCAGCTCGTATTTCTGGCCGGCGCGATAAAGATCGGCATAGCCATAGCGGGTGAAGCGCCGGTCGCCTTCGCTGACCGCGAACACCGCGCTGGAGGCGCCTCCCGGCCGGGGAATTTCCACCGGCCGGATATCGGCCTGGTGATAGCCCAGGCTTTGATGTTCCGCCGAATACTTGCAGCCCGCCTTCACCGGCATGCCGGTCCTGGCCGCCATGTCGATCATGACCTGGTTGAGGCCCTTGGCATGCATGTCGATCTCGATGGTGCGGCCGGCGGCGGGAATTGTGTCGAACACCGTCTGCCAGAAAGGATAGCTGCCTTCCGGCACGCCGCTTTCACCATGGATGCGCAGGGTCAGGCCGCTGATTTCCGGACACACCTTCAGGATCATGGCCAGCGCGTCGCGGCAATAATGACCATGAGTCTGCGGCGTCAGGCCGGTGATGTGGTGGGTGGAGTCCGGGCTGTCCGTCCATTGATAGGCGTGTGTCCAAATGCCCAGCTGGAAATCCAGCCCGCGCGCCACCGTCTCACGCGCGATGAATTGCAGCATGGCCAGATTGCGTTCCCGCTCGCCCTCCGCCAGCGGCACCGCCCGCACGTCATAGCCGGGCACTGTGACCAGATAAGGATAGGGAAAGTGGAAATAATCGTCGGTGACGCCGCGCGGAAAATCATAGGCGATGCCGAAGGAGAAATTGAACCGGTTGAAGCGGCAGGCCACCAGCATGTCGAGATAGCCGTGCCAGAAGCTTTCCGAATAGAACCAGGGCTTGTCCTCGATCTCGCTGCAAAAGGCGCGCGCCACGCTGCGCACCCGGTTGGCGGGCGCCTCGTCTATGACATCGTGCAGGAACAACGCCGCCAAACCACCGAAGCGCACCCGCTCCGCCAATTCCAGCAACCCATAAACGAAGCCACGAATGTCGTGCGCCGAGACCAGCAATGCCCGCGCGTCTGATACTGGATTGGGTACAATCCGGAACTGTTCAGGTAAGATTTGGGTCCCGCTTGGTGGTGCAAAGCCATCGGCATGCTCCGCAACGAGGATCATCAGAGCAACATCATACATCCCACCGGGGACACCTCTAATAAGCTCCAAGTTGTGCGCGGCCAAAGCCTGGCGCAACTTGTCCAGTGCCCGGGAAACCGGCGGCGAGCCGGCAGCAGCGTTGCCGGGCGCTATAACGGCGGCGATCCGCATCGGCGTGGCGGCAGAGGCGCCACTTCCCAGCACCGGCAGCGCACCAGCAAGCTTGACCAGGTTTCTGCGATGCATCTGCGGCATGGGCATCAATCTCCCAGCGAGGCACCGGGCTGATAATAATGCAGGCTCGGCGGGCGCGGCGTGATGGCCAGGCGCGTGCCCATGCCGCTGCCGGCGGACAGCGCACGATGCCAGCGTTCCTCCGGCGCGAACACGATGTCGCCGACTTCGGCGCGGATGAGCGGCTCGCCCTCGATCAGGAATTCCAGCTTGCCTTCCATCACCACCCAGAACTCGGCGAAGTTCTCGTGAAAATGACCCCAGCTGGACGGCGACGGCGTTGGCACGCCGGGGGCGCGGATCACATTGGCCCAGGTATGGTCGTCGCGCACAAAGCCGCCGCCTTTGGCGCCGCCCTGCACGACATCCTTCTCGAAATCCAGATAGGGCTTGTTGATCTCGTCATACTTGCCGCGGCCGGTATAGATGGTGTCCACGAATTTCCAGCCCTTGACCGGGGTTGGCGTTTCGGCGGCGGGATAGCTGGGCACTTCGCCCGCCGCACGGATTTCAAAGCGCACCGCCGGTTCATTGCCGACCGTCTCCATGGCATACGGGATGCGATACGGCACCTGGACCAGAAAGCCCTTGCCGGCAATGAACGGCTCCTGGCCTTCGATGCTGACTTTCATCTGGCCGGACTGCACCCACCAGAACACACGGTCATCGGCCCAAAACATGGTCTTGGTTTTTTGGCCCGGGCCCATGGAAATATACTGGCCGACATAGTCACGGGTCAGCACCTCGGTTTCGGCCCAATCGCTCTTGCCTTTGTGACGCGCCAGGATATCGGCCAGCCTCTTGAGCGGCTTGTTCGGCGCGGTGAAGGGCGCCGGCTTCACTGGCTGCGGCGCCCAGGCATGCAGGGGCGCCGGCCGCGCGGTTTGCGCCGACGCCGCAAGACAAAACAGCGCCGGCAAGACGGCGGCGAGCGGCGCAAGATATTTGATGGGCATGATCCGGTTCCTCGGCGGGTTGCTCAGGCCAGCCTGGCCCGGAGCTGGGTATAGGAGTGGGGTGCAAAGCTGAGGCTCAGGTTGTTGCCGCGTGCCTCGACGGTGCGGCTCTTGGCGGCGACGGGCGATGAGCCGAAATCATTCTGCGCCTTGATGTCCGGACCGTTGACCTCCGACACGGTGACGGGGCCGGTAAAGCTTTTGTCTTCCAGCCCGATTGCCACCTCGATGGCCTGGTCCTGGTGGCGGTTGACGACATTAACCACCAGGCCGTCGCCGTCGAGGGAGGCCGAGGCGTCGATATACGGCACCTTGTCAAAGCGCTTGCTCTTGTAGAACGGGCCGTCCACCAGCAGCTCCAGGCTGTTGCCTTTGACGTTCTTGCTGAACAGTTGCAGCGGATAATAGATGGTCTGCAGAAACAGGCCCTTGTCGCTGGTAAAGATGGGCGCGATCACGTTCACCAGCTGCGCCAGATTGGCAATCTTGACCACATCGGCATGATTGACCAGCGAGTTGAGGAACCCCGCCACCACCAGCGCATCTTCCAGATTGTAATGCTCTTCCAGAATGCGGCGGCCGCGCTGGCCGTCGCCGCGGGCGCGGTACCACACATTCCATTCGTCGAATGCGATGTAGATGCGGCGGCCGTCATTGGCCAACTGGCCGGTGACGCGGTTGGTGCGCGTCGCCATCGCGGAGTCGATGATGCCCGCCACCGTCTCGATCTTCTGGTCCATCTCGATCGGGCTGGCGACGAAGTCGGCATAATCATTGCCGGCATTGCCGACATACAGATGCAGCGAAATGTAATCGGCATAGTCCTTGAGATAATCCAGCACGGTGCGGTTCCAGCCGATCCAGTCCGAACCCGGCCGGTAATTGGACGAGCCCGCGGCGATCAGCTTGACGTCCGGGTCGGTCAGCTTGGCCAGCTTGGCGGCTTCCAGCGCAAAGGCGCCATAGTCGGAGGCCGAGCGATGGCCCATCTGCCAATAGCCGTCCATCTCATTGCCCAGGCCCCAGTATTTGACCTTCCACGGCCTGTCGCGGCCGTTCTTCTTGCGCTGGCGGGTGATCTCGGTGTCCTGGGTGCCGTTGACATATTCGACCCATTGCTGGGCATCGCTCCAGCTGCCGGTGCCCAGGTTGAAGCAGATATAAGGCTCGGCGCCGACCTTTTCGACATAGTCCATGAATTCATGGGTGCCGAAGCGGTTGTCTTCCACCGTGCCCCAGGCCATTTCCAGCCGGCGCGGACGATTGTTCCGCGGGCCGATGCCGTCGCGCCAATTGTAGTTGGACGAGAAGTTGCCGCCCGGCCAGCGCAGCATCGGCACGCCCATGTCCTTGACGGCGGTCATCACATCGGTGCGGAATCCCTCCCTGTCCGACAAGGGCGAGCCTTCATCGAAAATACCGCCGGTGATGCAGCGTCCCAGATGCTCGATGAAATTGCCGAAGATGTTCTTGTCGATCGGGCCGCGATGGCGCCCGCTATGGATCCGGATGCCGGCGGTTGTCGCTGCCGAGGCGCGGCCAATGAAGGGCGCCGATGCCGACGCGGCCAGGACGGTCCTGCGAGAAATCTTCATGATACCCCCTGAGAGATTTTCTTTTTAACCTCCCGAACGGGAAGTCCGTCCTTCCCTGCGGCACTTTCCCAGCCATGAGAGAAAGCGGTGCCGCACAAGTATACTCAGACAAATTCCGTTGACAAGGCAGAGCCCCCTTCTGCCGAGGTGAAGCCGGAAGCTCGATATAAGCAGGCGCAGCAATAGCTGCCAAACATCGCTCGCAAACAAAGCGCGTCAACTTTATCGGCTCTGACCATTTCCGAAATCCCAGCACTGGAACGGCCGTTCGAGATATTCCCGAAACCCGCTTGCTCCTGCGGCTTGCTCAACCCAACAGCGATAATTTGCGCGCCGTTTTTCGTGTTTTCTGCGCTTTGTGCAGCGCCGTAGCCTTTTTGAGCCTGGACACCTTACCAGGCCATTTCGGAGCCGTCGTAATATCTATAAGAGCCAACCTTACCAATTGGCCCATAGCCTTGCGGGCGGCAGAAGGGCTTCCTGCCGCGATGGCCTTGAAAACCCTGCGGTGATCCGGAACCGGATCACGCTTCAGCGGCTCGTGACGCTGCTTGAAAATGGTGGACCAGCTGACGGCGGCATTGATGCTTGACGTCATGGAGGACAAAAACGCGTTTCCTGACGCTTCAAGCAATGCCGAATGAAAAGTTTCGTCGGCATCGCGCCACTCTTTGGTCGTCGTCTTGTTCCGCGACATGATTTCAAGCGCCGCCGCCATGACCTTGATCTGGTTTGGGGTGCGGCGCTCGGCGGCAAGCGCGGCAGCCTCCGGCTCGACCATGCTGCGCATTTCGAACAGGCTGTAGACCAGCGTATAGTCCGGCTCAACCTGAAAGATCCAGGACAAGACGTCCGGATCCAGCAGATGCCAGGCTGCGCGGTCATTGACGCGCGTGCCGACCTTGGGCTTGGAATACACAAGCCCCTTGGCCACCAGGATGCGAACTGCCTCACGATAAGCTGAGCGGGATACCTTGCGCTGGTCGCTGGCTTCGACCTCTCCTTCCAGGACCATCCCGGGCTTCAGCACGCCCGATACAATCATGACGCCAAGATCACGTGCGATGGTGCCGGGTATGCGCAGCTTCTGGGACGGCTTTTTCACGGCGATACCAATGTTTAAAAGCTCTTTTTACAATTCGCACAGCTTCGGCAGGCCTGCAAGCATCGGAGGTGAACAAGCGGAGAAACGGGACCAGCCGGGTCAACCCCAGCAACTTTTGGCGCAGAAGGGCCAGCCGCTTTTGGGAATGTTGTAGCGATATTCGCACTGCCAAAGCCAACATCCCCACCCCGAGAGATCGATAGCGACAGGAGGAAAATATTATCGCCGACAATAGGTCAGGGTTATTGTCAGTCCGGTTATCTTAACCTCCGGGCCTGAAAAGCCTCGGTTTCTGCCCGGGACGTTTACAAAAGGAAGTTCCCTCCTCAGCACCTTAAGTCGAAACCAACCTCTTTTGGGCATTGTCCTGGTCAAATCCGGGGGTCTCGCAGGTGAAGCGGTTTCATTCCATCAGCTTTGTATTGACGGCGATTACCGGCGTTCTCGTGGTAACGCTCGTGGCTGTGCTGGCGCTTTCGGCGCTCAATGCCTTCCACCGCGAAGAAACCGCGCGGCACGTCCTGGCGGATGTCAGCCGAATGCAGCAGGTTCTGGGCGCCTCCGCGCAAGTGCGAAGCGAACTCGCTTTGACCAACCTAGCGCTCGATAGCATAGAGGCCTCGCCATCGAGCCGCGTGGCGCTTATCACCAGGGAGCAGCGCTCGTCCGAGATGGCGCTGGCGAAGATTCTGCCGGACATAAGCCATCGGTCGTCGGATTTTGTGGCGGCGACAATGCGATTCGACGCAGCGCGGCGTGAGTTTCTGGTGCGTTTTCCCCAGATGCGCACCGCAATCCGGTCAGCGAAAGCCGCACGCCTTAGTTCCACATCCGAGGGATGGAAGACCACAACCACCGCTCTGACGCGATCGCTGGCGGCGCTTGCGCAACTCCTGGAGCAGGACGCGGCGGGCATCGATGGAATACTGGATGCGGATCTTCGCATAAGCGACGCAGCCTGGAACTTGCGCATGGAAGCCGGCCGCGAGCGCGGATTTGTGCAGACCGCGATCATTGAAAACAAACCGCCCAGCCTGGAGTCGCTTTCATACTTGGCCGAACTGAAAGGCATGATTGCGGCGCATTGGAACAATGTGCAATCGCAGGCCAATCACACATTCACGCCCAAGCCGCTGCGGTCGGCGATAGATGAGGCAGCGGACAGCTACTTCAAGCACAATCTCAGGGCACGCGACGCGCTTCTGACACGCCTTATCGCCGGCGAGAAGGTAAGCATGAGCGGCGAACAGTGGGTTTTGCTGTCAAACTCGGGCCTCTCTTCCATATTGAAAGTCGCCACCACCGCACTGAGGGAGTGCAGTGAGAGGGCGCTTGCCCTCGCGGATAAGGCGCACCATGCGTTCCTGAGAGCCATGGCAATGATGCTCCTGTGCATCGCGTTCGGCGCGGCTTCAATGCTCACTGTGGCGCTGCGAATCGTAACGCCCATCAAGCGGATGACGGCCAACTTGCGGGCCGACCATGGCGGAGCCAATACGCCCGGCTATGAGAAGCGGTCCGATGAAATAGGTGAGTTCGCGCGAGCGCTCAAGGAGCGGGATCGTCTCCATGCGGAAGTCATGGAGCAGCGTATTGCAAAGAATGCAGCCGTTTCGGCCAACCAGGTCAAGAGCGAATTCCTTGCGAGCATGAGCCATGAGCTCAGGACGCCCCTCAATGCGATCCTGGGCTTCAGCGAAGTGCTGCAAGCGGAACTGTATGGCCCTTTGGGGCATCCAAAATATATTGAGTATGCCCATGACGTGCACAAGAGCGGTGAACATTTGCTTGACCTCATCAACGACGTACTCGACCTTTCAAAGATTGACGCCGGCCGGATGGAACTCAGGGAGACCTGGTTCCCTCCAAAGGAGCTGCTGGCGGAGTGCGTGGTTATGGTCAGGGATCGCGCGCGGAATCACCGCATTCTCAACGTGCATCTGCCAGAAGACCTTCCGGAAATTCATGCCGACAAGCGGCTTATGAAACAGATCCTGCTGAACCTGCTCAGCAACGCGATCAAATTCACGCCACAGGGCGGACGTGTCTCCGCTGGTGCGGGTCTGCATGAAGGCTGCTTGCGATTTGAGGTCAGCGACACCGGGTTTGGCATGTCCCCCAAGGAAATCGATATCGCCTTCTCGCCTTACGGCCAAATCGATTCCAAGGTGACACATCACCAGAAAGGTACCGGCCTTGGCCTTCCGATATCCCGCGGGCTGGCTGAGTTGCACAACGGTACATTGAATGCGCAAAGCGAACAGAACATCGGCACGACAATGGTTCTGACATTGCCGCCGGATCGCGTGGGAAACACCATGCGTGCAGCGGTCTGATGGAACGCCGCTTCGCAGAACGGTCCAGACAAGGCAGCATCAAAGCTCAGGCTCTAGCGCCTTTTGGCTTGACACGGTGACGCCGTATGTGAGTCGTTAGGGGAATGCGAATCAAGCATTCCATCAGCGTTTCCATTCGGTTATTGGCTTTGCCAGCCGCAACGGCGGCCGTGGTGGGATATTTCGGAATGTATGCGATCTGGGGCGAACGCGGAGCCTTGGCGCTCGAGGCGGCGCAAGCCGAAATTGGCGTCCATCGCGAGCAACTTGCACAGCTCGAAGAAAGCAGCGGCCAACTTCGACATCGCATCGCACTGATGGAACAGCCGATTGCGGATTTGGACCTGGTGGAGGAACTGGCGCGGACTGAGCTTTTGACCGGCGCGCCGCACCAGGTTGCCATCCCTCGAACCGCGCATTAGTGGGTCGACGCCTTTGTTTCAAAGGTTTCAGGAGCTCAGCCGGCATACGCGCCAGGGTCTTCGCGAGCTTTCCGATCATTTCCAGGCCGGCCGAGTTTGTGCCGTTTTATCAGCTGGATTCGTCAATAGCCGGAGAATGGTGCCCAGGGGCGAGGTGGCGAGCTGGACGGGACTAAGCGGGGCAAAATAAATGCCGCCACGGGATATCAATAAACATCGAGTCTAAGCAGCTTGATTGCATCGTTCTGAAGGAACGACAGGTGCTCTGCGCTCACGAAACTCTCACCATAGATCTTGATGATGTCTTCTGTGCCGGACGGACGAGCCGCCACCCATCCATTGGCCGTCACCAGCTTTATTCCGCCGATAGGGGCGCCATTTCCAGGCGCGCGGCAGAACTTTCGGATGATGTCATCGCCACCAAGTGACCCCTGAACCTCGGAAGGGTCAATTTTGGTTAGGATTGACCGTACTCCAGGCTGCGCCGGACTGTCGATCCTGCCGTAATAGGTCTTGCCAACCCTGGCGACAAATTCCGCAAATAGCTGGTCCGGCGTCTTGCCCGTTATAGCCGTCATCTCTGAGGCCAGAAGACCGGCGATAATACCGTCCTTGTCAGTTGTCCAAGCGGCGCCGTCATGACGCAAGAAGGAAGACCCCGCGCTTTCTTCTCCGCAGAAGTATACATCGCCGTTCCGCAGGCCCTGCACGAACCACTTGAAACCAACCGGTACCTCAAACAGGCGCGTCCCTAAAGTATCGGCGACCCGGTCAATCACGGAGCTGCTCACCACGGTCTTGCCGATGCTGCGGCCCTTGAATTGCGGTCTCTGTCGGCCGAGGTACAGCGCACAAGCGGCAAGATAATCGTTCGGCGGCATCAAACCTGTCGGCGTCACGATGCCGTGCCGGTCGGCATCGGTGTCATTCGCGAAGGACAGGTCGAAATCGTTGCGGCGCGCCAGAAGCCGGGTCATAGGGTAAGCCGATGAACAATCCATGCGGATTTTGCCGTCCCAGTCCATCGGCACGGTCCTGAATGTGGAATCGACAGTGCTGTCCGTCACGGTCAAATTGAGCTTGTAGCGTTCCGCAATGGGCGCCCAGAATGCGACGGCCGCCCCGCCCAGGGGATCTACGCCGATGCGTAGGCCAGCGGCCGAGACATCTTCCAACCGCACCACATTGTGCAGGTCCTCAATGTAGGCCGCCGCGTAGTCATGCGTTCCGACATTCGGCGACGCGTTGCGGCCGGAACCGAGCCGCCTTACATCCTTCAGATCATCTTTCAGCAATTCGTTCGCCGTTTTTTCGATCCAGCCGGTGATTTCGCCTTCGGCCGGCCCGCCATGGGGCGGGTTGTACTTAAAGCCGCCGTCCTGCGGTGGATTGTGGGACGGCGTGATCACGATACCGTCGGCCAGGCCGGCCGTGCGGCCGCGGTTGTACGATAGGATCGCATGAGAAATGACGGGCGTCGGGGTAAATCCGCCACCGCTGTCCACCATCGCGTGCACGCCGTTGGCTGCAAGGACCTGCAACGCCACATAGAAGGCCGGCTCGGAAACGGCGTGGGTGTCCCGACCGAGGTAGAGCGGCCCATCGATCCCCGCCGCAGCCCGGTAACGGCATATTGACTGGGTAATCGCCACGATGTGGTTTTCATTGAAGGTGGTATCGAACGCACATCCGCGGTGACCGGATGTGCCGAAGGAAACGCGTTGAGCGGGATTGGCGACGTCCGGCTTGCGGTCGAAAAACGCCTGCATAAGGCGAGAAACATCCAGCACATCATCAGGCAAGATCAATCTTCCGGCGCGAGGATCGATCTTCATGTCGACACGGCTCCATGTTCGCCCAATACTATGTGGATTTCGTGGTTTGCGCCGTCACGAGCCAAATGGATACCATTGTCAAAGGGCACAGGCTTACCGTCCAGCGATACTGTCGCAACACCGCTGCAGCGGCCTTCCGGGTTTTCGACTAAAATTTTGTAGGTCGCATTGCCTCTCCGAACAGTGGCCTCGAACTTCGGCCAGGCTCTGGGGATGACTGGCGCGATCAGCAGCGTGTCGCCCGCCAGGCGCAAGCCCAGAATACTCTCGACAGCAACGCGGTACATCCATGCCGCGGAACCGGAATACCAGGTCCACCCACCGCGCCCCACATGCGGCGGTACGGAATAGACATCACCGCACGCGACATAGGGTTCGACACGGTAACGCTCCGTCTGGGTCTTCGATCGCGCGTGATTGATCGGATTGAGCATGGAGAACAGCGCACCCGCTCGATCTCCCTCGCCCAGCATGGTGTATGCGACGATGCTCCAAAGCACGCCGTGGGTGTATTGCCCGCCATTCTCCCGGATACCCGCGGGATACCCCTTGATGTAACCGGGATCGTGAATGCTATCCACGAAGGGCGGGGTAAACAGCGTCATCAGCCGATCTTCGGTGCGGACCAGGTAGCGGTCTACCGCTTCCATCGCCTGCCGCGCCTTGTCCTGCGGCGCGACGCCGGAAATCACGGCCCAGGATTGCGCGATCGAATCGATGCGGCATTCCCGGTTTGCTGCCGAACCCAGCGCAAAGCCGTCATCGAAATAGGCGCGCCGGTACCAAGCGCCATCCCAGGCATTCATCTCAAGCCCTTTTCGCAGGACGTCCATATGCACCAGCCAATCGGCCACGCGCACGGCATCGCCGCGTGATTCGGCATAAGGCGAGAAACGGCGCATCGCATTGTGCAGGAACCAGCCCAGCCAGACGCTTTCGCCCTTGCCCTGCTCGCCCACGCGGTTCATGCCGTCGTTCCAGTCGCCGGTACCCATCAGGGGCAGGTCATGGATCCCTATCGAGCGCGACGCGTCCAACGCCCGGGCGCAATGCTCGTACAGGCTGGCTGTTTCCTGCGTGACCTGCGGCGGCGAAAATGCGTCATGCTCGCCCTCTTTCAACGGCGGTGCGACCAGGAACGGCAACTGCTCGTCCAGGATGGAAACATCCTGCGTCACTTCGATGTAGTAAGCCGTGACATAACCCAGCCAGGCACGGTCATCGGATATGCGCGTGCGGATGCCCTTGCCGCTTTCCGGCAGCCACCAATGCTGGACATCACCTTCCTCGAATTGCCGCCCTGCCGCCCGCAGGATCTGCTCGCGTGCAAGATCTGGCCGGCTGACGCACATCGCCATGCAGTCCTGCAGCTGGTCGCGGAAGCCATAAGCGCCGGAGACCTGGTAGAACCCTGCCCGGCCCCACATGCGGCACGACAAGGTCTGATAGAGCAGCCAGCGATTGACCAGGATATCCATCGCCGGATCCGGCGTGTGAACCTGGATGGCGCCCAAGGTTTCATCCCAGAAGGCCTCAACATCGGCGTGAACCGCGTCCAAGTCCGCGCCACGGTATTTTTCCACCAGCCTGCCAACATCTTCAGCATCACGCCCCTGGCCCAGCAGTATGACGACCTCGGTCTCCTCGCCCGGCGCCAGCAAGATTTCCAGTTGCTGGACAGCGCAGGCGTCCAGCGCCGGACCCAGCTGGCCTGACAGAGGCTTGCTGCCGGCAAGCGCGGCCGGCGCCGCGAAAGAGCCATTGCGGCCAAGAAACTCGCGGCGGTCCGAGGTCCAAGCCGTCTGGCCGCCGCGCATGTCCAGAAAACCCACGCGCTCGCCGAAATCGGCGTTCCAGGGATTGCGGGCCAGAAGCACGCGTGTCTGCGGATCCATCCAGGTCTGAACAAAGGGCTGGCGCGTGCCGGCAGCGCCCAGCGCCCAGGACACATATTGCGTCACCGCCAGCCGGCGCGGCTTGTCCGAGGCGTTGCGCAGCTTCAGGCGTGAAATCCTGACGCCATCAGTGCGCGGCAGGAACTGGGTCAGTTCGCTTGAAATCCACAAACCCGAAGTTTCGAACCTGCTGTAACCCTGGCCATGGCGGCTGATATACAGGCAGGACGGGTGTGCAATCGGCGTGGAAACGGGCGACCATACATCGCCACTATCCAGGTCCTTGAGATAGAGAAAATCTCCCGACTCGTTGGTCACCGGATCGTTTGACCAGGGCGTGATCTGGTTCTGCTGGCTGTTTGCAGCCCAGCAAAACCCTGCGCCTTCGCTCGAGACCTGGAAGCCAAAATCCGGATTGGCGATCACGTTGATCCATGGCGCCGGTGTGGGGCGGCCTGCCCGCGCAATGGCAACATATTCGCGTCCATCTGCACTGAAACCGCCATAGCTGTTGAAGAAGCGCAAATTCGAAAAGAATTTCGGATCGGGCTGCGCCGCAGCCTTCGGCGCAACAGGCGGTGTGGGGAGGGTAACTTCGTCTCTGGCCAGCGTATCCTTGGCGGAAATCGCCAGCTGCTGTTCCAGGCTTCCCCGCCGCCCGGTCAAATCCACCCGCGCGACCGCGCGCAACCGCGCCACGCCGTCGGCTCCGGCAAGATCGGTGCGCACCAATTGAATATGTCCAAGGCCGTCATCGGGCGACCGGTCGTTGGCGTGCACGATACCTTCAAGCGCTTTTTGCAGCTCCTGGGCATAGGACGCTTCGCGCTCGTTCACGATGACGAGGTCAAAAGCCAGGCCCTTCACCCGCAGATATTCCCGCGCCCGAACGATCTGCCGCACCAGGCCGAGCTGCCCTTCGTCCTGGAGCCGTACCAGCACGATGGGAAGGTCGCCGGAAATTCCAAAGGGCCACAAGGATACCTGCGCCGGCGCCACGCACGTCAGCACCTCGGGCGGCGCGCGCAGGGCAGGATCCATGTAGATGATGGCATTCGCCAGCAGCTGGAACAGGTTGGGCTCATCGCCCGAAATACCCAGGTGCTGCAATTGCGATTCGGAATGCGTCGCGGACAGGGTCATCGCGCGATCGAAGGCCGCTCCGTCATGGTGCCGATCGACGAGATCCAGGATTTCCTTGCGGCTGGCAGCGGCCATCGTCCAGAACGCGATCGAAACGCTTTTTCCGCGTCCCAGCTGGATGCGCCGCCGCAGGCTGAAGCAGGGATCAAGGGTCGCGCCGGCCGTATTGGACAACGGCCATCCGCCCATCACACTGCCGGCGTTTCGCGCCGACTTGTTGCGCGTCAGGAATTTGGAACGGTCGGTTTCATACTGGACATCCCCAACGGATTCGCCGTCCACCACGCTCAGATGTGCCGCCCAGATCGGCTTGTCGGTCGGGCTACGCGGCCGCCGCGTCGCAATCAACGCGCCGGTCTCGCGCAAATATTCAGTCTGGACGAAGAGCTTGGAAAAAGCCGGATGGGCGTCATCGTCACGCGGCACCGCAAGCGCAAGCTCCATATAGGAGGTAACTTCGATTTCCCGCAACCGCGTCCCGTGGTTGGTGATGGTGATCCTGCGCACTTCCGAATCGTCTTCAGGGGAAACGGTTATTTCTGTCACGGTCTCCAGCACGCCGTCGCGACGCCGCATGCGGGCGCGGTCTTCGGAGAATTCCACGCTGTATTCCTCGGCACGTGCGCCAACAGGTTGGAACCCGGCCGACCAGGTGCGTCCGTCCCGCAGGTCGCGCAAATAGATGAAGGAGCCCCAGGGATCGCGCGTCGCATCCTCGCGCCAACGCGTGATCGCCTGGCCCTGCCAGCGACTGAAGCCGGATCCCGCCACCGTCAACATCACGCTGTAGGAGGCATTGGACAGAAGATGGGTGCGCGGCGTATCCGTGCCGGGATCGATAAAGGTGCGCGGGCCGCGCGGCTCGGCATCGTAATAGGTGATGGCACCAGTATTCATGGACGGCGGCAGGCGCGCCACGGACACGTCGCGCGGCATGCGCTCCTGCAACAGAAGCTCGGCGGCCTGCACCATCGGCTCGGCATGAAAACGCTCGCGCATTCTGCCGTCATTGAGGACATCGGCCAGCCCGAGGACCATCATCCCCTGGTGATGAGCCATGTATGCGCGGATCACGACGCGCTTGGTGTTTTCGGGAAGCCGGGCGGGCGTATAGTCAATCGCCTCGTACCAGCCATAATCTCCCAGCGCACCAACCCGGGTCAGGCGGTCGAGATTGCGGCGCGCTTGGACAGGCGCCACCATTGCCGCCAGCCCGGTGGCATAAGGCGCCACGACGGTATTTTCGCCCAGGCCGCGCTTGATCCCAAGATCAGGAACGCCGAATCCGGAATACTGATAATTCTGATCCCGGTCGCGGGCATTATACTGGGACTCCGATATGCCCCAGGGGATGTTGAGCGAGGAGGCGTAGCGGATCTGACGGCGAACCGCCGCGCGATTGCTCAGGTTGATCAGGCTGCCGGTCGGCTCATGCATGATCAGGCTGGGCATCAGATATTCGAACATCGAGCCGGACCAGGATTGCAGCGCCGGGATGCGTCCGAGCGGCGTCAGGGTACGGCCCAGGCGAAACCAGTGCCGGGTGGGAATATCGCCCTTGGCGATGGCCAGAAAGCTCGCCAGCCGCGCTTCCGAGGCCAGGAGGTCATAGGCATTCGCATCCAGCGCCTGGTCTTCCAATCGGTAGCCGATGGACAGCAACTGGCGCGTCTCATCGAACAGGAAGCCGAATTCCATGTCATGGACAAAATCGCCGGCCTGGCGGGACAGAGCGGCCAGCCGCGGCGCCATCTTGTCCGCTGGCGGCAATGGCTTTGCATGGCTTTCGACGGAATGCAGCAGGCTCGAAACAGCAAGCTGTACAGCTAAGGGCGCTCCCAAGGCAGCTTCATCGAGCAGCACTTGGACAGCAGCCTGCAGGTTTGCAAACCACGCCCCTGGGAGTACGCCATCCCCTTGCAGCATGCGGGCTACCGGTTCGAGCTTTTGTTCCAGGCCGCTCCGTGACATGCCTGCGGACATGGCTTGTATAGTCTCTCGCACCATCGCTAGCCCATCGGCCAGTCCCCCACGCACCACTGCAGCAGTGGGGGGTGATGCCAGTTCGTGGCAGCCATTTTTGACGACCAGCAGGTTGCCCGCCAGGTTGCCGCTGTCCACAGTCGAGATGTATCGCGGCTCCAGTGAACGCAGGCTGGCGGTATCGTACCAGTTCATGAAATGGCCGCGAAACCGCTCCAGCTTCTGCAAGCTGGCAAATGTTTCTTCGAGGCGCTCTACCGTCGCCAGCGTTCCAATCCAGCCCATGTCATGGGCAGCCAGCAGCGAACACAGATAGCCGCCGATATTGGTGGGCGAAGTGCGGTGCGCAACGACCGGCGCCGGGTCTTCCTGAAAATTATCCGGCGGCAGCGCGTTGTCGCCAGTGGTCACGAATCTTTCAAAGAACATCCAGGTGCGCCGCGCCGCGACCCGCAACGCGCTTCGATCCGAATCCGACATTTCCAGGTGCGGTTCAACGCGCGGCGACTGGCTGGCCCAACGCGCCAGGACGGGCGAAAAACCCCACAGCGTCAAAAAGAGCAGCGCAGGCCACAAGTTGGTGATATCGCGCATGCCAATCAGGATTGACGAGACCAGAACAAACGTCACGCTGCCCGCCATCTGCAGCAGCGTGCTGCTCCATCCGGCCCTGCGGCTATAGGCTGACTGGGCGAAGGTGACCCATTGCAGCAGGTTTTTGCGGCTGACGAATAGGCGGAAGATCGTGCGTGTGATGGCATCCAGTGCCAGGAATGCCAGCCGGGCCATGAAGGTGACGCTGAACAGTATCTGGGTGACGGCCAGCACCGTATCGCGCGCCAGGCTGCGCGCATGGCTGCGGAGCGAGTAGCCGCGCTGTCGCGGAAAGACACCGGCGGCGATCGGCAGCAGTGGCGGCAGAAGGATGACCAGGGTCAGAAACACGGTCCAGGCCAGCGCGGCCGTGTGCGGCAACATCCATCCGAGCAGAAAGGACAACAGCATCGCCGGCGCCGTCAACGAGCGGCGAAGGTTGTCCAGCATCTTCCAGCGACCCAGCAGCGGAACCGTGTGCCCGCTGCCGAATATCCAGGGCACAAGCTGCCAATCGCCGCGCACCCAGCGGTGCTGCCGCGAAACCTCGACGTCATAACGGGAGGGAAACTCCTCCACCACTTCAACGTCCGACACCAGCGCGGCGCGGGCAAAGACGCCTTCCAGAAGATCGTGGCTAAGAATGGTGTTTTCCGGGATGCGTCCTTCCAGGGCCTTTTCGAAGGCATCCACGTCGTAGATGCCCTTGCCCACGAAGGAGCCTTCATTGAACAGGTCCTGGTAGACGTCGGAAACGGCGAAGGCGTAAGGGTCGAGGCCATTGGGCCCGGAAAAAGCCCATTGGAAAATCGAGCTTTCCGTCCCGATGGGAAGCGACGGCGTCACTCGCGGCTGGAGAATTCCGTATCCCGCCGAGATACAGCGGTTTTGAGAATTGAACTCCGGCTGATTGAGCGGATGGGCCATCTTGCCGATCAGACGGCGCGCCGCGCCGCGCGGCAACCTTGTGTCGGCGTCCAGGGTAATGACGTAGCGGACGCGGCGCTTCAGAAACATCACGGGGGGATCGATGAAACTCGTGTCCGTTGCCCCCCGAAGCAGGCGGTTGAATTCGTGGAGTTTGCCGCGCTTGCGTTCCCATCCCATCCACTTGTTCTGGGACGGATTCCACAGTCGTGCACGATGCAGGAGCAGGAACAGTGGTTCGCCCCTGGCATGCCGCTGGTTCAGAGCCGCGATCCGGGCGGTGGCGAAATCAAGACGGCGCGTGTCTTCCTCGGATAGCTGCGCATCACTGTCCACCCAGTCGGATAGAAGAGCGAATTGCAGGCCGGCATCACCATTGGCGAAATAATGAACTTCCAGCCGTTCGATCTGCTCGGCAATGTCTTTCTCGTTACCCAGCAGGACCGGCACCACCAGCACCGTGCTCAACGATTCCGGAACACCATCCTTGAGCTCCAGCGCGGGCAGGATCTCAGGCCGCCAGCGGTTCGTCGCCACGCGGTTGACCAGCGCCACCGCGAGCTCGGAGGCCGGCAACAGCGCAAGGATCGCAAGCGCGGGCAGCCACGCTGCCGGCGCCCCCAGTACATCCATGGCGGCCAGTACGGCCCCAACCAACAATGCCGTTACGATGGCAAGCGCACTGACATATCCCCATATGCCCCAGCCAGAGATCGTACGCATCAGCCGCAACTTGGCGGACGGTGCAAAGCGAACCCTCTGCTCCAGGGACCTGCGGCCCTTGCCAATCAGCCAGAAGCCGACATCACGCTCGCGCGCCGATTGCGCGGCCGGGCCTTCCGCCTGTTCGATGGCCATCCTGGCGATCTGGATTTCGTCGAAGGGCGCCCGCCGCGCCAGACGCTCTATCGACTGACGGTAGCGGTCGCGGGTGGTGAAATCCAGCGCATGGAAGCCGGCGTTTTCACCCAGCACACCGTCCACCAGGCTGACGCTTTCGAAAAATTCCGTCCAGTCGATGCTCGACACCAAACGCATCGCGGTGATGACATTGCGCACCGAGACGTCATCGGCCGATTGGGCCTGATATTCGTTTTGAATGATCTCGTGGCTTGAGACTCCCTGCGCCGCCAGTTCAATTTCCACAAATTCCAGAATCCGTTCGCCCTGCACGCCCTGGTCGCGCAGTTGCCGCTCGAAACGCGCCAGCGTCGCCGCGGAGAATGCCATGCGTTCGAGCGCCCTGGCCGGCGCGCCATCGCCCAGCGCGGCAAGGGCCTGCTGCGCCATGCCATCGGCCCGGTCGCTCTCGCGAACGCGCAGGACCACCCGGTCGGTCAGGCGCTTGATATTTTCGACCAACACCAGTCGCAGAGTGATCGAAATCGCCCACAGCTCGCCGATCTTCAGCGGCGATACCTGCTGATATGCCTTGAGAAACCTTTCCAGCCGCTCCATGTCGAAGCCACTGTCGGTGTGCGCTACCAGCGCCCAAGCAATACCGTAGACCCTTGGAAAACCGGCCAGCGGGCCTTCCGTCAGTTTCGGCAATTCCCGGTAGAAGCTTGCGGGCAAGTCACGCTGAACCTGGCGAGCCTGCTCCTCCACGATGTGGAAATTGTCTAGAAACCACTCTCCGGCTGATGTTATTGGGTGACCAGCCTTGGCGGCTTTGGCCAGCAGCACGAAATTTTCTGTCAGATCGCTGACGTTTTGGCGAAGCTTCTTCGGGAGCGCAGTGAATTGCCCGATCGCTTTGCCGACAGGCTGGGCTCCTGCGAGGCTACGAGCATGCTCCTCCAGCCTATCCACGCTGAACAAATCAGAACGGATCGGGGGAAAAGCGCTGTCGGCGCTCAAATCGATGCGAAAGGACAATGTTTATCCGATAACTGGCGTAGAACAGGCCTAATTAATTGAATACGCTAAGGAAAAGGAATAGTTCCCAGCCATATTGCCGCGCTGAAAACCCTCTCTATGCGAGCCATTTCCTTTGAACGCGTGCATTTCCTACCGGCGAATAATCCGTCTGGTTCTGACAACAATCGGTGCGGCCCGGCCATCATATGGCTTTGTCTCTCTCAAGAGCGCCATCGCAATACCAGCTGCTCTTTGCATCCTTGCCGATATTTCGTCTCTCTGTCTTTCCGCAACCGCATAGTGGGGCGAGCTCTTTCCGAATTCCTGTTCAGCTTCGGCCATTGCCTGCTCAGCGCGTGTACTAACGGATTTGAGCTTGTCGATTTCAATCTGCTGTTTTGAAGTCCACGGCTTTTGCATGACCACGGTGTATCACGGCACCATCGCGCATGCCGTAGTAATTAGCCACACCCGCCCGCACCCAGGCTGATGCCGGGCGTGTTGCGCAACGCGTCGTTCAAGTTGGTAGTGCCGCGCTGCTTCAGCAGATTGCTGGTGACGATACTGACCGACTGCGGCGTGTCGAGCAGCGCTTCAGGCAGCTTCGACAGTGAGGCCTGGGGGGCGTTGAACCGCTCCTTGGTGACGACGATCTGTTCAGGCCGCGAACCGCGTTGCTGCGGCAGGCGCGAATCCCAGGCTGGGCAGGCTTGTCCCCAACGGTAGCCCAGCCAAGACCCTGACAGAGCCGCCTGCGTAACACACAGAAGACTTGGTTACGCCTGTATTACTGTTCGTTGCATTGCGTGGAGGCGAAGATCGCTTTCGCAACTCGTTATCAATTGCATATCATATTTCGACATGCCATTTCATTATTCAAGTACAAAGGCGGTGACCGTCTCTAAGATGGCGCGAGAAAACGGGGCGCGGACGGGAATTGTGGGCGCCACGCTCAATCGCCCGCCGCGGGGGCCATCTGTGATAAACACTTGCAGCTCGTCATCCGCCTCCCTGACTTGCGGGAAGGAATGCACCCATGAAACATGCTTCAGCTTTTGATCGCCGCCATTTTCTTGCTGCAACTACGAGCATCGCGAGTCTGGTCGTAACATCTCGTCCCGTCGCCGCAGCTGAGGCCCCAGGCTTTCGCGGCATCTATCCCATTGCCTGGACGCCCTGCACCCCGGATGGCGCACTGGATATTTCTGCCATGGCTGCACAAGTCGCTTTTTGCCGGCGTGGCGGCGTCGCGGGCTTGGTCTGGCCGCAGAATGCCAGTGCCTGGGCTACGCTGTCGGAACAAGAATGGACGAACGGGATGCGCGCGTTGCTGTCGGCAGCCAAGGGCGGCAAGACCAGGATTGTCATCGGCGTCCAGACGGTGGGCGGCGATACGGCAAAGTCTGTGCGCTACACCAAGCTCGCAGCGGCGCAAGGTGCTGACGGCATCATCTCGCTGCCGCCCGAGAATGCCACGGAGGCCCAGATTGTCGCTTACTACCGGGCAATCGGCGCCGCCACGCCCCTACCCTTGATGATGCAGGTGGTCGGCAATGCCAGCGTGGATTTGGTGATCGAACTATCCAAGAAGGTACCGACTCTCAAGGCCGTAAAAGACGAAGCGGGCGATCCGCTGGGTCGCGCGCCGCAAATCCTGAAGGGAACCGAAGGCAAGCTCGCGGATTTTTCCGGCAACGGCGGCCACACCATGCTGGCGGAAATGGGTTTGGGCTTTTCCGGATCCTGCCCCTATGTCGGATTGGCCGATCTGTACCAAAGCAGCTTCGACTTGTGGCACGCCGGGGACCGCAAAGCCGCGTTCGACATGTTCGGCCGTATCAGCGCTTTCAATTCGATACCCGGATCCAACGAATATGTCCTGGTCGCGCGCGGTGTCTTTTCCGAAGACACCGTGCTGCGCAAGGCCGCCGGAGCGCATGCCTCCCCGATTCTGGAACCGCAGCAAAAGCAGTTCATTCGCGATGCCATGGAGCGTTTTCTGAAGCCTTACGCCAAAGCATGATGTTTCTTCGCACCTGCAACAACTCGCAGGCAAAGGCGCAAAATGCCCGCTCAAGCAATGGGTGCTGCCGTTGCTAAATCTCATATTACGGCATAACATTCCAATTATAGGATGCTAGATCCAGCTGTCAGGGAGACACCAACATGAAAATTCGAAGCGCGCTCGCGGCCGCGGCATCCTGTGCGGTGCTTGCGATATTCGCCACCCTGCAGGCCGACGCGCAGGACAAGCCCAAGCTCGACGCCAACGGCATGCCTTGCAACGGCGTGCTGGACGGCGCGCTGCAATGTTTCAAGAAAGACGCGACCGTCAACACTGCGGATCATCCCTATCGCACGGCCGGCGAATCCGACGGACGCCGCTACGGCCCGGGTCGCGGTTTTACCCTGGGGGAAAGGGAACTGATCTATGCCGCGGTGCCGGGGAGCATCGTCGTGCTGGACGCCAAGCACGACTATAACTTCGTCAAGCGGATCACCTTTGAAGAAAAGCCCGCGACGCTGCCACTGGAATCGATCGCCGGCATGGCTGCCAGCACCGCCACCAACATGGTGTATGTTTCCACCCGCGGCCATCTCTATGCCATCAACCTGCTGACCGAGAAGGTGGTGTGGTCCAACGCTTATGAGCCCGGCACCTGCTGCGAACGCGGCCAGGTGACACCGGACGGCCTGACCCTGGAAGTCGGTTCGGACCTCAAGAACTTCCACCGCGTCATCGATGCGCGCACCGGCGCGGTCAAGGGCATCATTCCCACGCCCCAGAGCATGTTCAACCACAACATGAATATGAGCCCGGATGGCAAGACCGTGTTCGACGCGCCCAACGGCAATACCATGACGATTGCCGATATGGCGACGATGAAGCCGACCGGCACCATCACCTTCTCCGATCATGTGCGGGTCTTCGTGATCAATCATGACGCCAGCCGGGTCTATGCCAACCTTAACAATCTGGACGGTTTCGAAATCGCTGACGTGAAGACTCGCAAGGTGATCAAGCGCATCGAAGTTCCCGCCGAAATGTGGAAGGCCAAGTGGGCCGATCCCAACCAGCATTTCTACGGCCATGGCGCACCGATGCACGGCATCGCCATGACGCCGGACGAAAGCGAGATCTGGATTCCCGACGCGATCAACAACCAGGTGCTGGTGTACGACAATACGGGCCAATGGCCGGTTCTTGATATGAAGAAAGCGATCAAGTACGAAGCGCCAAACGGCTGGATAACCATGGGGCTCGACGGCAAGCTGGCCTATATGGCCTCAGGCGACGTGGTGGATGTGAAGACTCACAAGATCGTGGGCCTTTTGCGAGACGAATATGGCCGCCACATGGACAGCGAAAAAGTCCTCGACCTGGCGTTCGACCTGAACGGCAAGCTGGTGCGCAAGGTGAACGAGTTCGCCATCGGCGATCCCCAGGCCTATGCGGCCCGCATGGCGGCCACGCCCAAGAAAACCAAGGAAGCCAGCAACTAGAATGGCTTCATGGATTTACGGCACCCGGCCGCTGAAAGGCGGCCGGGTTGTTTTTTCTTTTGCAGCCTTCGCGCTTCTCGGCGTCGGGATCGCTGCGGCGCAACTGCCGCCACGGCCCGTCATAGATCCCGCCAGGGAATTGACAGCCATCAAGACGGCGTCGGTGCTGGACGACAATCCGGCGGATTCGATGGCAGTCCAGCAGGTCTGCACCGTGTGCCATTCCTCCAGCCAGTTTCTGGGAACGCCGCGCTCGTCCAGCCGCTGGGAAGACCTTTTCGGCCAGATGGCCCGGCAAGGCGCCCATCCCACCGATACGCAGGTCGAGCAGATCGTGCGCTATTTCCAGCGAAACCTGACGGTGGTGAACGTCAACACATCGCCTATGGAAGAGTTGGGGCCCACGCTTCAGACCGGTGACGAAACCACCACGGCGATCGTGATGCGGCGCGGGCAGAAGAAATTCACCGGCATCGCCGACCTCGCCGCCATCCCGGGTGTCGACCGTTCGGTGCTGGAACTGCTCAAGGACCGCCTGCAATTCTAGCCTGCGGCACGGGGCCGGGTTAAAGTCATTCCCATGAACGCCGATGCGCAATTGCAGCACGCCATCGACCTGCACAGGAGCGGGCGCGTCGCCGAGGCGGAAGCGCTTTATCGCGCTTTTTTGCAGGCTCATCCACGCCATGGCGAAGCCAACCACAATCTGGGGTCGCTTCTGGCCCAGAGGGGCGAAATGCAGCAGAGCTTGGCCTTCTTCAAGAATGCGCTGCAGGCCGATACTGCGTTTGGGCAATACTGGATTTCCTATGCCCGGGCCCTGATCTCGTCCGGCCATGCCGCCGAAGCTGCCGCGCTGCTGCAGCGCGGCCGGCAACAAGGCCTGTCCGGGCCGACGGTGGATGCCCTGATGGCCAAAGCGCTCATCTCGGGCAGCCGCTTTCAAGAAGCCGCCGTCCTGTTGCAAAGCGCGGTGGCGCAGCAGCCGGGCAATGCCGCACTGCTGCTGGAACTGGGCTATGCCTTTACAATCGCCGAAAAATTCGAAGATGCCATCGCCGCCTATCGCCAGGCGCTGGCGATCAATCCGGGCTTTGCGGAAGCCCATTTCCGGCTGGGCTCGATTCTTTCGGAGAATGGGCAGATCGCGGAAGGCTTCGCCCATTATATGCGCCGTGCCGCACTGGTTTATGGAACCGGCAAAGGGCCTGTTCCATCCGAGCCGGAACCGGAGCACAAGCGCAAACACGACCACGAGCAGCGCGACTATCTGGCCGGCGGCACGGCCGCTCCCGATGCTGCCAATGTCGCCGACCTGTTTCACCTGGACGGCGGAGAGCGGCTTGCCGGCCGCGCCATCAATCCGGCCGGCCCGAGCCTGATGCCGGAGTGGCATGGCAGCAATCCGCAGATGGTCGTCATTGACGATTTCCTCACGCCCAAGGCTCTCGATCAGCTGCGCCGCTATTGCGCCGGCTCGACAATCTGGCGGCGCATCTACCAAGCCGGCTATATCGGCGCGACACCGGAAGACGGATTTTCCTGCCCGCTGCTGGCACAGATTGCCGAAGAAATTCTCCAGAACTTTGCGGGAATATTGGCGCCGCACCCTTTTCACTATCTGGGGGCGTTCAAATACGACAGCACCCTGTCGACCGGCACCAACACCCATGCCGACAATTCCGCTGTGAACGTGAATTTCTATCTCACCCACGATGACGCGAACCTGGATCCGGACAGCGGCGGCATGGATATTTGGGATGTCGGGGTGCCGCCAGGCGATGACATGCGACGGTACAATGGCGACGAAGCCTATGCACGCGACTTCCTCAAGCAGTCAAACGCCCGCATGACGCGCGTACCGCATCGTGCCAACCGCGCCGTCATTTTCCGGTCCGACCTGTTTCACAAAACCAGCGATTGTCGCTTCGAAGAGGGATACCTCAACAAGCGGATCAATATTTCGCTTCTGTTCGGCCGGCGCGGCGCGCCGACCCGCTAAGCATTAGGCCCGCTTGGCAATCCGCAGCGGCGGGCTCGCCGCTTCCCGCCAGCCCATCGCGCGGCTGATGGCCCTTGCGGTGGAACGCACCTCGTCCGCCAGGCTTTCCATCCGGGCGTCATCCATATATTGCGCGGCACTAGAGACACTGATGGCGCCGACAATGCGGTCTGTCGCATCACGCACCGGCGCCGCGACACAGCGGATGCGATCCTCATTTTCTTCCAAGTCCAGCGCATAGCCCGCCTTGGCATAGGCACGCATGCGCTGAAGCCATGTATTGAGGGGCACCCCATAACGCTTGCCATCCCGGTTTTCCGTATCGTACAGCTCGCGCCACCGGTTTTCCTGCTGATCGAGAATGAGTGCCTTGCCCAATCCGGTGGAACGCAGCGGATGGCGATCTCCGATCCGCGAGCGAATTTCCACGCGGCGGCTGCCGGCAATCTTGTCCAGATAAAGCGCGCGCGTATCGTCCAGGATGCCCAAATGCACGGTATCGCCGGTGCTGGCGGCCAGCGTCTCGATATAGTCCCGCGCAACGCGGGGAAAGCTCATCTGGTCTCGCGCCATATGGCCCAATTCCACAAGTTTCGGGCCCAGCGCGTAGCCCACGCGCGGTGCGAATGTCAGGTAGCGATGCTCCACAAGCGAAGCGGCAAGCCGGTGCACGGTGCTGCGGTTCAGGTCGAGCGCATCGGCCAGTGCCGCCAGGTTGGTCGCACCCGATGCCACCGCTTCAACCACATCAAGGCCGCGAACCAGCGTCTGGCTACCCGCCAGGCCACCACTCTTCTTTGGGCTTTTTCCGGTCGCTCCGGGCGCTGACTTCGCCTTCGGCAGGGGTCGTTTCATGGTCAAATCAAACCTGGTGGGTGAAAACCCCGGAAGCAATCGGGATACGGGCAAGGAAGGCGGGAATAGTCCAAAATCTCAGCATATGAGATTATGCATTTCCCGCGCCGCAGGCAACGGGATTCCATGTCGAGTCCCGCGCCCATAAAAATGCCCGGGCTGCAGGGGCAGCCCGGGCATTCCTGTCCAACGGCGCAACGCACTTCACATCTTGAAGCGCACACCCAGCGTATATTGCCGGCCGATCAGGTCGTAGAGCGTCCGGTTGCTGAAGCTGCTGCCGGCGATCAGGAAGCTTGGCGTGGCCGGCGGATCACGGTCGAACAAGTTGTTGATCGAGAAGTAAGTCGAAAGGCCTGTCTCCGGCATGACATCGAAGGTCACGGTGGAGTCGGTGTACAGAACATCGCCGACATTGTTGGGATAGACGCCCAGGCCGTTGTTGTTTGTATTGTCGAACTTGCCGCCGCCGATCCAACGTTCCTGCACGAACCAGCCCCAGCGTCCTATGTTCAAGTTGGCCGAGAATATCCCACTCCATTTCGGCGTGGAATTGACTCCAATATCACCTGCCAGCTGGATGGGCGCGGCACCCTGGACCTGGGTGGTAAACTCGCCCAGATAATTGACGAGGCCGCGGAACGTCAGCGTGCCGTCCCAATCTGCGTCGATATCGGAAAGCGGCGTGCTGTAGGACGCTTCGAAATCCACGCCCTTGGTCTGGCGTGCCGCAGCATTGAAGAACGGCAACGCCACGCGCGCCAGAGTCCCGGTCGAATTGCGCGTGATGAAGGCACATTGCTGGACCGAACCGTTGGCGCAGAAGTTCAGTTCCTGCTGTGCGGTCAGGGTGGAGATCGCCTTGCTGATGTTGATCTGGTAATAGTCGACCGAGAATTCCAGGCCCGGTAGGAAGCCGAACAACGAGTCTGGCGTCACGACCATGCCAACCGTGGAGGTATTCGCGCTTTCGGGCACAAGGCCTGGGTTGCCGATCGCACCGGTAATGACGTTGGTTGTGACATTGCCGTTGGCGGGATCCTGTACGGTCGATGTGCCTTGACTAGAGCCTTGGTACAGTTCACCCAGGTTGGCGGCACGAATGTCGGTCGAACGCGATGCGCGAAAGCGCAGCCCGTCCGTGGGCAGATACACCAGGCCCAGCTTCCAGGGCTCTACGCCGCCGGAGGTACTGTATTCCACATAACGGCCCGCGGCGTTGAAGGTCAGCGAACGAGCCCAAGGCTGATCCTTCAGCAGCGGCACCTCGGTTTCGAGAAATGCTTCCTTGACATTGAAGCTGCCGCGCGTGGGCTGCGGGTTGGTGCGTTCGAATCCGCCCAGCGTGTTGATCAGGCCAGCCGGGAACGCGGCGCCGATTCCGGCGCCTGTGCGAATTTCCTGCGACTGGGCATCGGTGACCTGGTTGAAGGCTTCGCGGCGATAGCTGCCACCCACCGCCAGCGAAACTGCGCCGGCTGGAAGATCGAACAGCTCGCCCTGTGCGCTGATTTCGGCCACGTCTTCTGCGACCCGAACGGTCTGGACCGCCGTGCCCGTGATGTATTTCAAGGCTGCGGGGGATGCATTGCCGACACCGAAGATATTCAACGGCTGGCAGCCCACCGGGTTGCTGATGGGGGTCGCCGCCGGATTGGACAGCGTTTGACGGCAAACGATCTGCCCATTGGCCGGATTCACGACCGCGTCGGAGGCGCGATATAAATTGTCGGAGATCGGGTCGTTCTTTGTCTTGTAGGAGTCCAGGTCGCGGCCCATCTGGCCATAACCGTGATAGGTCCAGCTGCTGCCGGGAACCTTGCCATCAAAACCGATGGTGGCGGTGCCGCTATTGGTGATCGCATCCATGTGCGGAATGTCGAAGTCCGGGCTGTCGCGGCCGACGGTGAAGCTGGCAACGCCCAAGCCTGCTGGCGTCGCCAGGAAATTCTTGATGGTCTGCGGCAGATAGGCATTGTCGCGCAGGACAGTGAAGTTGGTCGAGCTCAGCTCGAAGGTCGGCAAGCTGTTGTATTGCACGTGATTTTGCGATCCGGTCAGCTGGACATACACTGAAACGTTTTCGTTCACGTCATATGTGGCATGCGTGAAGAACTGGGAACGATGCTGGGACGGCTGCAGGGTCAGCAGAATGTTCGGGTTGTAACCGTCTCCGCCCGACATTTGGGCAGCGCTGCGCAACGTGCCGTAGTTGAACGGAATGGCCTGGCCGCCCGGATCAAAAGCTGTGCCGGCAAGCGGACCGCTGGTGGTGAGGCCACCCAGAGCTGCCACTGACGAATAAGGCTGCGTCACCACAACCAGAGTGGAATTGGTCGGCGAAACCGGCAGGGCCTTGTTGAAATTGGGGTTGGTGATCGAGGCGACGGCCCGGTCCGTCCAGGCGCGGCCGACAGCCGAGGAAACACCCTGGCTCTTGTAATCCAGCAAGCTGCCCACGACATGCAGGCGATCGTTCAGCAGCGAGATGCCGCCGGTCACGGAGACCTTGTAGTTCACATTGTCGCCCAGCTGGGAGACGCCGGCTTGGGCATTCGCCTTCAGGCCTTCGAACTTGGTATCCAGAACGAAGTTTACCACACCGGAAACGGCATCCGAACCATAGGCCGCCGAGGCGCCGCCGGTGACGACATCGACCCGCTGCACCAGGGCTTCTGGTATCTGCGCGACGTCGACACTGCCCGCGCTGCTGGCCGGCACGATACGGCGTCCGTCCATCAGCACCAGCGTGCGCTGAACGCCGAGACCACGCAGGTTGAGGTAGTCAGCGCCATTACTGCCCGTCGTGCCTGTGCTCTGATTGGCGACGCTGACCGAACCCTTGAAGGCGGGAAGCTGCAAAAGGCCGTCCACGATGTTGCGCGGCGCTGCGAGCTGGAGCTGCTCGGTCGAGACCACCGTGACCGGGGTCGGGGCTTCGGCGCCATTGGTGACCAGACGAGACCCCGACACCACGACGCTTTCCACCGAGCTGGAATCGGCGGTTTGCTGCGCCCAGGCGCCAGAGCTCATCATCAGCAGGGCAAGGCCGGAACCCGATAACAGAATGGCTTTGGTGAATCGGGCGCAATTGGAGGTGCGGCGGTCGAGCATGTTTTCTCCCCTGACTCTTTCTTATTTCTATATATGAGATTTTATCTCATGCGTTTGAACAGCTTGTCAACACACCTGTGGGCATCCTCCATGACAAGGCGCACACGTTTTGGCTTTATTGCAGGTGCTAACAGTGGGAACCCGAACAGAATCGCGAGAGGCCTAGTAAGTGGTGCGACCGCCGGAAATATCGAATGTCGCTGCGGTGGAAAACGAACATTCATCGCTCGCCAGCCAGCAGACTAGTGCGGCGTTTTCAGCGGCCTCGCCCAGGCGGCCCATTGGGATCTTGGAACGCATGTAGTCGATTTGGCTTTTCGGAAGTTGTTCCAGGATTGCGCTTTCAAACGTTGCCGGTGTGATGCAATTTACCAGAACGCCGCTGGTCGCCAGCTCCTTGCCGAGGGACTTCGTGAATCCGATCACACCAGCCTTGGACGCCGAATAGGCGCTGGCGTTCGGATTGCCTTCTTTGCCTGCCACGGACGCAATATTGACAATGCGTCCATAGCCATTCTCGATCATGATCGGCGCAATCTCGCGGCAGCAATAAAACAGGCCAGTGAGATTCACCGCGATGACCTGTAGCCAGCTTTCAACCGGAAATTCCACGACCGGGACCGTTGCCCCGGTGATGCCTGCGCTTGCCACCAGAATATCTATCTTGCCCAGCGCATCGCGTGCCTGAGTGGCGGCTTGCTTCACTGCCTCGTGATCGGAAACATCCAGCGCCTGGATGAAGATCGCACCCACCTCCCTGCCCGCTTCGGCCAAGCTGTCGGCATTGCGGTCCCAAAGCGCCACGCGGCCACCTTCCGCGACGATCCGTTTCGCTGTCTTAAGACCAAGGCCTGAAGCACCGCCGGTTATCACAGCGGCGCGGCCGGCAAATCGTTCCTTGTAAATTCCCATGGCAATCTCTCGCGGAAACCGTCGGCCGGTCTCATCTTCTGTGATATGTTCCTATATGTTGATAATGCAGGTTGCAGTCAAGCAGCCCTCCATAGTGCCGCCATACAGTGAAGATGCCGACCGATGGAAAATCTGGCTTCGCTTTTCGACCTCGCGATATCTTTGCACGCGCAAAACCAGTTGACGGCCGCGGCTGAGATTTACGTCAAAATCCTGACGCTCGATCCCGGTCAAATTCTGGCCCGAAATTGTTTGGGGATCCTGCGGTTCCAGGAAGGACGCCACGCGGATGCTTTGGCGGCGTTCGAGAC
>JACCXK010000037.1 GCA_013697055.1 Alphaproteobacteria bacterium | reverse complement strand
GCTTCATCGAAAGCCCGTACCGCAAAGTGATCAACAAGCACCTGACGGACGAGGTGATCTATCTGTCGGCGATGGAGGAGGCCAAGTTCACGGTCGCCCAGGCCAACGCCACGGTGGACAGCCGCATGCGCCTGACCGATGAGCTGGTCAGCTGCCGCAAGGGCGGAAACTTCGTGATGACCACGCCGGACCAGGTCAACTTCATCGACGTGTCGCCCAAGCAGCTGGTTTCGGTCGCAGCAGCCCTCGTGCCGTTCCTCGAGAATGACGACGCCAACCGCGCCTTGATGGGCTCCAACATGCAGCGCCAGGCTGTGCCGTTGCTGCGCCCGGAAGCGCCGCTGGTCGGCACCGGCATGGAAGAAGTCGTGGCCCGGGATTCCGGTTCGGCCATCACCGCCCGCCGCGCCGGCATTGTGGACCAAGTGGACGCTACCCGTATCGTTATCCGCGCCACGGAAGAGAGCGATCCCACCAAGCCGGGCATCGACATCTATCGCCTGCGCAAGTTCCAGCGCTCCAACGCCTCGACCTGCATCACCCAGAAGCCTCTGGTGAAGGTGGGCGACGTGCTGGCCAAGGGGGACATCATTTGCGATGGCCCCTCGACCCAGCTGGGCGAACTGGCTTTGGGCAAGAATGCGCTGGTCGCCTTCATGCCCTGGAATGGCTACAACTTCGAGGACTCCATCCTCATCTCCGAGCGCATCGTCCGCGACGATGTCTTCACCTCGATCCATATCGAGGAATTCGAGACCATGGCGCGCGACACCAAGCTCGGGCCGGAGGAAATCACCCGCGACATCCCGAATGTGGGCGAAGAAAACCTCAAGAACCTCGACGAAGCCGGCATCGTCTATATCGGCGCCGACGTTGTGGCGGGCGACATTCTGGTGGGCAAGGTGACGCCGAAGGGCGAAACCCCGATGACTCCGGAAGAAAAGCTGCTGCGCGCCATCTTCGGCGAAAAGGCCGCCGATGTCCGCGATACCTCGCTGCGCGTGCCGCCGGGTGTCACCGGCACCATCGTGGAAGTGCGCGTCTTCAACCGTCACGGCGTCGACAAGGACCAGCGCGCCATGTCGATCGAGCGTGCCGAGGAAGAACGTCTGGCGGAAGACCGTGACGACGAGCTTTCCATCCTGGAGCGCAACATCTTCTCGCGCCTGTCGGAAATTCTGCTCAACAAGACCGCTGCTTCGGGTCCCAAGGGCATGGCTGCCGACACCAAGATCACGCAAACCGTGCTGGACACAATTGCCAAGCACCAGTGGTGGCAGATCGGGCTTCGCAACGAAAAGGCGATGGCCGAGATCGAAGGGTTGCGCCAGCAGTATGACGAGTCCAAGTCGCGCCTCGACAAGCGTTTCGCCGACAAGGTGGAAAAGCTGCGCCGTGGCGACGAACTGGCTCCCGGCGTGATGAAGATGGTCCGCGTGTTCGTGGCGGTGAAGCGCAAGCTGCAGCCGGGCGACAAGATGGCCGGCCGTCACGGCAACAAGGGCGTGATCAGCCGCATCGTGCCGATCGAGGATATGCCGCATCTGGAAGACGGCACCGCGGTGGACGTGGTGCTCAATCCCTTGGGCGTGCCGTCCCGCATGAATGTGGGCCAGATCCTGGAAACCCATCTGGGCTGGGCCTGTTCGGGCCTCGGCCGCCAGATCGGCGACATGCTCGACAAGGTCAAGCGCGACGGCAAGCATGAGCCGCTGCGCCGCCACCTCAAGAGCGTGTATGGCAATGATGAACGGTTGGGCGAGATCGACGAAGAGGGCCTGCTCGAACTGGCTGACAATCTGCGTCTCGGCGTTCCGATCGCCACTCCGGTGTTCGACGGCGCCAAGGAAGCCGACATTGTCGACATGCTGGAGCAGGCGGGCCTGACCTCGTCGGGCCAGATGACGCTGTATGACGGGCGCACGGGTGAGACCTTCACCCGCCAGGTCACCGTCGGCTACATCTACATGCTGAAGCTGAACCATCTGGTGGACGACAAGATCCACGCCCGTTCGATCGGTCCCTACAGCCTGGTCACCCAGCAGCCGCTGGGCGGCAAGGCCCAGTTCGGCGGCCAGCGCTTCGGCGAAATGGAAGTCTGGGCGCTCGAAGCCTACGGCGCCGCCTACACGTTGCAGGAAATCCTGACCGTGAAGTCGGACGACGTGGCCGGCCGCACCAAGGTGTACGAGGCCATTGTCCGCGGCGAAGACACGTTCGAGGCCGGTATCCCGGAATCGTTCAACGTGCTGGTCAAGGAAATGCGCTCGCTGTCGCTCAATGTCGAACTGGTCAACGGGCCGACGACATAAACGGAACGAATGAAATGAATGCTCCCCGCCCGGCGCCCGGCAATGGGCGGGGATTTAACGGAAAAACGAAACGGAACTGGCGCATGCCCTCCGTTTCTCTCGAAAGGACGCTCGTATGAATCAAGAGCTGATGAATGTTTTCGGCACGGCGAAGGAAATCCCCGCCTTTGACCGGATCAAGATTTCTCTGGCCTCGCCGGATCAGATCCTGCGTTGGAGCCACGGCGAGATCAAGAAGCCCGAAACCATCAACTACCGCACCTTCAAGCCGGAGCGGGATGGGCTGTTCTGCGCCCGCATCTTCGGGCCGGTGAAGGATTACGAGTGCCTGTGCGGCAAGTACAAGCGCATGAAGTACAAGGGCATCGTCTGCGAAAAGTGCGGCGTCGAAGTCACCGTGCAGAAAGTGCGCCGCGACCGCATGGGCCATATCGAGCTGGCCAGCCCCGTCGCCCATATCTGGTTCCTGAAGTCGCTGCCGTCGCGCATCGGCCTGATCCTGGACATGACGCTCAAGGATCTGGAGCGCGTGCTCTATTTCGAAAACTACATCGTGATCGAGCCCGGCCTGACGCCCTTGAAGGAGCGCCAGCTGCTGACGGAAGACGAGTTCTACAAGGCCCAGGACGAATACGGTAACGACAGCTTCACCGCCGAGATCGGCGCCGAAGCCATCCGCAAGCTGCTGGCCGCCATCGATCTCGAAAAACTGCGCGACGAAATCCGCAGCGACGTGGCCGAAGCCCCGGGCGGTGAAAAGCAGAAGAAGCTGGTCAAGCGCCTGAAGGTGGTGGAAGCCTTCATCGATTCCGGCAATCGCCCGGAATGGATGATCCTGCAGGTCGTGCCGGTGATCCCGCCGGAACTGCGTCCGCTGGTGCCGCTGGACGGCGGCCGCTTTGCGACCTCCGACCTGAATGACCTCTATCGCCGCGTCATCAACCGCAACAACCGCCTCAAGCGCCTGATCGAACTCAAGGCGCCGGACATCATCGTGCGCAACGAAAAGCGCATGCTGCAGGAATCGGTGGACGCGCTGTTCGACAATGGCCGCCGCGGCCGCGTCATCACCGGCGCCAACAAGCGCCCGCTGAAGTCGCTCGCCGACATGCTGAAGGGCAAGCAGGGCCGCTTCCGCCAGAACCTGCTGGGCAAGCGCGTCGACTATTCCGGCCGTTCGGTCATCGTGGTCGGCCCGGAACTGAAACTGCATCAGTGCGGTCTGCCCAAGAAAATGGCGCTGGAGCTGTTCAAGCCGTTCATCTATGCGCGCCTGGAAGCCAAGGGCTTCAGCCAGACCGTCAAGCAGTCCAAGAAGCTGGTGGAAAAGGAACGCCCCGAGGTCTGGGACATCCTGGAAGAAGTCATCCGCGAGCATCCCATCCTGCTCAACCGCGCCCCCACACTCCATCGCCTGGGCATCCAGGCGTTCGAGCCGGTGCTGATCGAAGGCAAGGCGATCCAGCTGCATCCGCTGGTCTGCACCGCCTTCAACGCGGACTTTGACGGCGACCAGATGGCCGTGCACGTGCCCCTGTCGCTGGAAGCGCAGCTGGAAGCGCGCGTGTTGATGATGTCCACCAACAACATCCTGTCGCCCGCCAACGGCAAGCCGATCATCGTGCCGACCCAGGATATCGTGCTTGGCCTTTATTACTTGTCGCAGGAACGCGCCAAGGAACCGGGCGAAGGCATGGTGTTCAACGACATCGGCGAGATCGAACATGCGCTGTTCGCCAAGGCGATCACGCTGCATGCCAAGATCAAGTGCCGCTACAAGACGGTGGATGCCGAAGGCAAGCCGATCGTGCGCCGCGTGGATTCGACACCGGGCCGCATGCTGATCGCCGACATTCTGCCGCGCAATCCGCGCGTGCCCTTCGAACTGGTCAACCGCCTCTTGCGTAAGCAGGAGGTCAGCCAGCTGATCGACGAAGTGTACCGTCATTGCGGCCAGAAGGAGACCGTGCTGTTCGCCGATGCGCTGATGGCGCTGGGCTTCCGCGAAGCCTGCAAGGCCGGCATCTCGTTCGGCAAGGACGACATGGTCGTGCCCGACACCAAGGTGAAGCTGATCGACGAGACCCGTCACCGGGTGCGCGAATATGAGCAGCAGTACCAGGACGGCCTGACCACCGACAAGGAGAAGTACAACCTGGTCGTCGACGTCTGGTCCAAGTGCACCGACATGGTCGCGGCCGAAATGATGAAGGAAATCTCCGAGCCCAAGATCGACCCGGAGACCGGCCGCGTCATGGAGATGAATTCCATCTACATGATGAGCCATTCGGGTGCCCGCGGTTCGCCGCAGCAGATGAAGCAGCTGGCCGGTATGCGCGGCCTGATGGCGCGTCCCGACGGTTCCATCATCGAGACGCCGATCCTGTCGAACTTCAAGGAAGGCCTCACCGTGCTGGAGTATTTCAACTCCACCCATGGCGCCCGCAAGGGCCTGGCCGACACCGCGCTCAAGACGGCGAATTCGGGTTACCTGACCCGCCGCCTGGTGGACGTGGCCAACGACTGCATCATCACCTCGGAAGACTGCGGCACCAAAAAGGGTGTCACGGTCCAGGCGGAAATCGATGGCGGCCAGGTCGTGGCCTCGCTCACCGAGCGCATGCTGGGCCGCACCACGGCCGAGGATGTCAAGCATCCCGACACCGGCGAAATCATCATCAAGCGCAACAAGGAAGTCACCGAAGATCTGGCCGAGAAGGCGGAAGCCGCCCACGTCCAGAAGGTGCGCGTCCGTTCGGTGCTGACCTGCGACCTGCCGGAAGGCGTTTGCGGCAAGTGCTATGGCCGCGACCTGGCGCGGGGTACCTCGGTCAATATCGGCGAGGCTGTCGGCGTGATTGCCGCCCAGTCCATCGGCGAGCCGGGCACCCAGCTGACCATGCGTACCTTCCATATCGGCGGCGCGGCGCAGGTTGCCGGCCAGTCGAAGATCGAGGCGTCGTATGACGGCAAGGTCAAGATCCTGAACCGCAACATCGTGAAGAACACCGATGGTGAACTGATCGCGATGTCGCGCAACATGCAGATCGTGATCACCGACAACAAGGGCCAGGAACGGGCCAGCTATCGCATCACCTATGGCGCGCGCCTGAAGGTGGACGAGGGCGCGACCGTGAAGCGCGGCGACCGCCTCGCGGAATGGAATCCCAACGCCTTGCCGGTCCTGACCGACGTGGAAGGTACCGTGAAGTACGAAGACCTGATCTTCGGCGTCACGGTGCGTGAAGTGGCGGACGAAAAGACCGGCGTGTCGTCCAAGGTGGTGATCGACAGCCGTGGTACGGGCGGCAAGAACGCCCCTGAACTGCGGCCCGCCATCATCATCCTCGACAAGAAGGGCAAGGTCACTCAGCTGCCCAATGGCGGCGAAGCGCGGTATGCGATTTCGCCGGACGCCATTCTGTCGGTGGAAGACGGTTCGCAGATCCGCGCCGGCGACGTCATCGCGCGTATCCCGACCGAAGGCGCCAAGACCCGCGACATCACCGGCGGTCTGCCGCGTGTTGCGGAACTGTTCGAAGCCCGCAAGCCCAAGGAAGCGGCCGTGCTGGCCGAGACCGACGGCTTTGTCGAATTCGGCAAGGACTACAAGCACAAGCGCCGCGTCATCGTGAAGCCCAAGTCCGACAAGCTGGAGCCGAGCGAGTATCTGATCCCCAAGGGCCGCCATATCAGTGTGCGCGAAGGCGATTATGTGGAGAAGGGCGACTATATCGTCGAAGGCAATCCCTCGCCGCATGACATCCTGCGCATCAAGGGCATGGAAGAACTGGCGATCTATCTCGTCAAGGAAATCCAGGACGTCTATCGCCTGCAGGGCGTGAAGATCAACGACAAGCATATCGAAGTAATCTGCCGCCAGATGATGCAGAAACTGGAAATCACCGAAGGCGGCGAAACCACGCTGATCGCCGGCGAGCATGTCGATGCATCGGAACTGGAAGCCGCCAACAAGAAGGCCGCCGAAGACGGGCACAAGCCCGCCGAAGGCCGCGCCATCCTCTTGGGCATCACCAAAGCGTCGTTGCAGACCCGTTCGGTCTTCTCCGCAGCCTCCTTCCAGGAAACCACGCGCGTCCTCACCGACGCCGCGGTCAATGGCAAGGTCGACATGCTGGAAGGCCTGAAGGAAAACGTGATCGTGGGCCGCCTGATCCCGGCCGGTACCGGCGGCGCCATCGCGCGCCTCCGCCACATCGCCACCGAACGCGACAAGGCGATCCAGGAAGAGCAGGCGGCGCAGCAGCCGGTTGCCCAGCTGGAAGCACCGCAGCCGGCCGCCGAATAGCGGTGTTGCCTCGTTAGAATAACCGGCCGCCGGATGCATCGTCCGGCGGCCGTTTGTTTTTTATCCCCCTCCGGCCGCGACTATCACGCCTTCGCTTCGCTCAGGCGCGCGTCGCGTCCACATTCCCCTTTGCTTGGCAAAGGGGGAGGGAGCTGTCGGATGCTGTGGGTCGCCCGGCGGCTCCGCTGCCGGGCCCGAGATTTTGTCATTCCCGCGGAAGCGGGAATCCAACTTGAGAATCAGGGCCATTCTGAAGGCGGCCCTTTTTCTTTGTTCGGAACGTCCCCACATTCAACGGGTGAATTGGGAGGCGGGGCTTTTGGGGCCGCGCTAAGGTCCGGTCATGACAAAGCTACCTGAACCCATGTCCTGGGACCGCGCCGAAGCCCGCAAAGGCAAGTTCGACGGCAAGTTCATCCTTGGGGTGATGACCACCGGGATTTACTGTCTACCGTCCTGTGCCGCGCGTCCACCCAAGCCGCAGAATGTGAGGCTGTTCACCAGCGAGACGGGCGCCAAGGCGGCAGGCCTGCGTGCCTGCAAGCGCTGCCGTCCCGACCTTTACTACAAAGGCGAAGATGAAAATGTCGCCCTGTTCCAAGGCTTGGCGGCGCGTGTTGCCGCTGCGCCGGACGGGTTCGCTGATGCATCGGCCCTGGCACGGCAGGCTGGCGTCAGCCTGACCAAGCTGGGCGATCTCTACCGCGACCATGCCCATCTGGCACCGGTGCAATGGCTGCGCCGGATGCGGGTCAAGCGCGCCGCCGCCGAATTGCTGGCGGGCCGGGACCGGATCGCAGAAGTCGGTTTCGGCGCCGG
>JACCXK010000019.1 GCA_013697055.1 Alphaproteobacteria bacterium | reverse complement strand
GCTTCATGAAGATTGCGGACCTGCAAAAGCCGGGGGGCGATCCCATGAGCGCCCTCAAGACCCTGCAGCGCGGCATCTATGATTCCTTTGAATATGAGTCCGGCGTCACCGAAGTGAACTCGCCCATCGAGGTGGCGCTGGAGCAACGCCGCGGCGTCTGCCAGGACTTCGCCCATATCATGACGGCGATCGCCCGGACCTGGGGCATCCCCTGCCGCTATGCTTCCGGTTATCTCTATCACAAGGGTTCGCGCGACCGTTCCGCCGCCAACGCCACCCATGCCTGGGTGGAAGCGTATCTGCCGTCGCTGGGCTGGGTGGGATTTGATCCCACCAACAATATCATGGCGGGCGAGCGCCATATCCGCGCCGCGGTGGGGCGCGATTATGCCGACGTGCCGCCCACCCGCGGCACCTACAAGGGCGATGCCGACAGCGAATTGTCCATCGCCGTGTCGCTGGAGCCGACCCAGGCGCCGGTGCGCCACGAGGATTTCCTGAAAGTGGCGCGGCCGATGGCGACACCGACGCCGACCGCCTCGATGCCCGAGCGGCTGTATCACCAGCAGCAACAGCAGCAGCAATAGGCGCCGCCAAAACGCGCAGCGGGCGGTAGCGCGGCGCGTGTGCGCCTATGCTATGAAGGCCCATGACCAAGCGCACGAACAGGAAATTGGGAGGTCAGCTGACGGTGGACGGCATCGCGCTGATCTGGAACGTCAAGAGCGAACCGGCCTGGGGAACCACCCATGGCGATATCGGCCTGCGGCTCAGCGTCATGAAATTTGACGAAGCCCTCACGCGCCATGGCGTGCGCAAGATCTGGCGCGAACTGGTCCTGCAATTTCCCTTCGAGAAGCAGCGTCACGCCTCGCGCTTCCCCGGAAAACCCAAAGTCACCGCGGATATGCTGACCATCGGCGTGCGTCTGGCGATCGCGGCCGGCTGGAGTCCGGACGGCCGCGGCCGCCCCTTCGAATTGATTTTGGAAGAAAGCGATCTTCCCGGCTGAATTCGCGGTCTTCCGCGAATTTCATGTTTAACCTTTCGTAAACAACTGCCTGCAAAACGACAGGCTTTTATTAACCAGCCCATGCGTACAGTCGCTTCCGATTGAAGGGGAAGCGCATCATGCCGCTGAAATTGTCTTTAAAGCCGGGCGAGAAATTCGTGCTGAATGGCGCGGTTCTGGCCAACGGCGACAAGCGCACCAGTTTGGTGATCCAGAACAAGGCCTGCGTACTGCGGGAAAAGGATATCATGCAGCCGGAAGGGGCCAACACACCGGCACGGCGCATCTATCTGGCCATCATGATGATGTATCTGGACGGCGAAGCCAGCGAAGAACCCTATAACGAATTTGCCTTGCGCATGACCGAGTTCATGGGCGCACTCAGCACCCCTGCCATCCTGGCCGCCTGCGTGGACATCAGCCGCGACGTCGCCCAGGGCGCCTATTACAAGGCGTTGATCGCCTGCCGGAAGCTTTTCGAGTTGGAACAGGAGCGCTTGAGCTATGAGCCTTAAAGCCTATCAGGCCACCCAAGTGGCCACCGAAGACCCCCGCGTGACCGAATACCGGTTGTTCGGCCAAGTCACAGGCGCGTTGCTCGATGCCAAGCAATCCAATGCCGCCGGCGCACCGCTGGTCGAAGCGGTGGACTGGAATCGCCGCTTGTGGCGCACCCTGGCCGCCGACTGCATGGATGACCGCAACACCCTGACCCAGGATGTGCGCGCCAAGATCATCTCTTTGTCGCTGTGGGTGGCGAAATATTCCCGCAGCGTGACGCGCGAGAAGGCGCCGCTGGATCCCCTGATCGAGATCAATCGCACGATCATGCAGGGTTTGCAGGCCAGCTAATCGGCCTGACAGTTTGAATTGGAAAAAGCCGGTGCCTAGCGCCGGCTTTTTTGTTTGAACCCCCATCCGTCGCAACTCGAATCGGCTCCGCCGATATCTCGTTGCGACACCTTCCCCCTTCTCGTGCTGCGCACGAAGGGGGAAGGAAGCTGGCAGATGCTGAGGGTCGCCCGGCGGAATGCCGGGCTCGAGCGAGGTCTGCCCACCGGGATCGGCAAGAACTGCCGCAAGCGGCAAGGGATGCCTAATGGTAACCCAGTTATTAAGGAAATTAACCACGCTATTTCAACAGCTTACCTGCTTAACGGGGTGGCACGGGCGTTGCAAAAGTTCCTGCGGGTCATCTGCCCAGGGCCCGCAGAACGCGCGGTCCACCACCAGTAGAATGGAGAAATACCTATGTCTTTTAGCGTCAACACCAACACCGGCGCCCAAGTCGCGCTTCAATACCTGAATGCCACTCAGGGTCAGCTCGACAGGACCCAGGGTGCGATCAATAGCGGTCTCAAGGTTGCGACGGCGAAGGATGATGGCGCGATTTACGCTATTGCCCAAAACCAGCGCGGCGCTGTGGCCGGCTTTTCATCGGTGATCAACAGCCTGAATAACGGTTCGTCCGCCATCGACGTCGCCCTTTCTGCAGGCCAGTCGATTTCGGACCTGTTGATCCAGTTGAAGCAGAAAGCGCTTTCTGCGGCTGACCCTTCGCTCGATACCGCGAGTCGGCAGGCGTTGAACGCGAACTTCACGGCCTTGCGCGATCAGATCACCACGATCGTCAAGAACGCCGTCTTCAACAATTTCAACCTGGTTGATGGTTCGACAAATCAGGTTCAGGCCCTGGCGTCCGCGGACGGCACCCGCCGTATCACGGCTCAGGCCCAGAACTTGAAGTTGTCGGGCTCGATCGTGACGCTGAAGTCCACGGCCACGATCTCGACCCAGGTCAAGGCGTCTGCCTTGATCGCCACGCTCCAGACCTCGCTGACCAACGTCAACTCGGCCCTTGCCAAGCTGTCGTCGGGCGCCGCGAAGTTTTCGATCCAGGCGACATTCAGCCAGAAACTGTCCGACACCCTGACCGCGGGCATCGGCAACCTGGTGGATGCCAACATGGCGCAGGAAAGCGCCCGGTTGCAGTCGCTGCAGGTCAAACAGCAGCTGGGCATCCAGGCTCTGTCGATCGCCAACCAGGCGCCGCAGACCATCCTGTCGCTGTTCCGCTAAATCTTCGTCGAGGGGGCTTACCAAGAGGCGATGCGAAAGCATCGCCTCTTGTCTTTTGAGGGCGCTCCGGCTCGCGCCTACGCGCTTGGGCGGTGCGCAAGCGCCGTCCTTTTTGTTTGAACGCCGGCGCCGACGGTAAGACTTGTTTACCTTCGCCTGTATCGGCGTGAACCATTGTTTTCCGCGATATTCCGCGATTTTTTCCGGGAACTTTTCTGAAAAGTGGAGCTATTTGCCCACTTCACCCGGCAAAATTTGCCCCATCCGGCAATTTTTGCCGGGTCGCTGCGCCACCCGGAAAATTCCCGCCAGCACCTATTTTCCTCACCTGAGCAAATTCGATGTTTAACCATCTCTTACTCCGCTCCGGCACGACCCTTGAAATGGGTCACGCGGGCAAAACGCCCAAGTGTCCGGCCCTTCAAGAGGTCGTACTCGCTACCAGAACGGAGAGACCAACATGAGCTTTAGCGTCAACACGAATGCCGGCGCCCAGGTGGCGCTGCAGTACCTGACCCAGACCCAGGGCCAGCTCGACCAGACCCAGTCCCACATCAACAGCGGCCTGAAGGTCGCAACTGCGCGTGACGATGGCGCGATCTTCGCGATTGCCCAGAATCAGCGCGGGGCGGTGGCTGGCTATTCGTCCGTCATCAACTCCATCAACAACGGCACCTCGGCCATCGACGTTGCTTTGTCGGCCGGCCAGTCCATCTCGGACCTGCTGATCCAGCTGAAGACCAAGGCCCTGGCGGCGGCTGACTCCTCGCTGGATACCGCGAGCCGTCAGGCATTGAACGCCAACTTCACCGCCCTGCGCGATCAGATCACCACGATCGTGAAGAATGCGGTGTTCAACGGCTTCAACTTGGTGGACGGTTCGACCACGCAGATCACGGCCTTGGCCTCGTCTGATGGCTCGCGCCGCATCACCACCGCGGCCCAGAACCTGAAGCTGTCCGGCTCGGTCGTGACCCTGAAGTCCACGGCCACCGTTTCGACCCAGGCCAAGGCGTCCGCTTTGGTTGCCACGATCCAGACCTCGCTGACCAACGTCAACTCGGCCCTCGCCAAGCTGTCGTCGGGCGCCGCGAAGTTCTCGATCCAGGCGACCTTCGCCCAGAAGCTGTCCGACACCCTGACGACGGGTATCGGCAACCTGGTCGACGCCAACCTGGCGCAGGAAAGCGCCAAGCTCCAGTCGCTGCAGGTCAAGCAGCAGCTGGGTATTCAGGCTCTGTCCATCGCCAATCAGGCGCCGCAGACCATTCTCTCGCTGTTCCGCTAAGCCACGGCAGGGGCGGGCTCGTAAAAGCCCGCCCCTTCGCCAACCGCAGCGGGATGACCGTAAGAATACGGCGTCTGCCCCGGGGCGTAGGGACCAGTTCCTTCTGGTGGGAAGTACAGCAAAGAGCAGGATGCCGGGGGGCCTCCTGCTCTTTCTGCTTTAAGGGCTGCCCAACGCCGCGGCGATAGCCCTATCCAGAAAAGCCTCGCTGCCAAGCCGCGCGGCAATTGCCGTGACCTGCGGCGATCCCGGCTGCATCACGATCTCGCAAACGGCCGGGCCGTCGCTGATGCCCAGCGCCGAAACGGCGCGGCCGGCGATGTCCCTGGTATCCGCGTTGCCCGCGATTTGGCAGGCGCCGTTCTGCATCCAGCAATCCAGCATGACGGGCGTCCCCTCCGGGACTTGCTCGACCATCACCCGCTGGCTGGGTGACGCTTCGCGCGTGACTTGAAACGCCGCCGCCGGGTCTTCGGCGTCCGTCATCAACTGGCGGCCATGAGAGCCAAGATTTTCCACCGGCATGATCGCCACCGCCTTGCCGCGCGCGATGATCACGCGCTGCAATTCCTGGGGGGTGGAGATTTCCGCATGCCAAGGCGCGGGTATGCCGGCGGATTGAAAGCACCGGCGGATCGCCAGCCGGTCGCTGGCCAGTTCTGCGACATGCAGCGGCAGCCCGGGCAGGCGCAGTCGGTCCGTCACCGTGGCGGCGGCCAGGGCATAGTCGGCCAGGCAGAGCACGCCGTCGATCTTGCGGATCTTGCGGCTATAGCGTTCGGCGGCGGCGGCGGTTTCCACCGCGCCATGCGCATCGGCGATCAGGCAGGAATCGGCAAAGGCGAAAGCCGGGGCCTGGGGATCGGAATCGGAAACCACCACCGTGTGGCCCAGGTCGCGGGCGCGGGCCGCGGCGACGGCGGCAGCAGCGCCGCCCGAAACAATCAGCAACGTCCTGGTCATGTGGGATCGGTTCCTGAAGCCATTTCGAGTTCCATCCCGTTAACCGCTTCTTAGCCATACCGACTTTAGATTTCGTTAATGCCGCAAAGCTTCGCCCGCGAGAATAGCCGTGCCCCTGCGAGCGTACGCGAGCACATCAGGGTGGTTGCCGTCATACAGGCGCGCATGGGTTCGACACGCCTGCCGGGCAAGGTGCTGAAGCCCATCGCCGGAAGGCCGCTGTTGTGGCACATCGTGCACCGCCTGAAGGCCTGCCATCTGCTGGAAGATATTGCGGTGGCCACCAGCGTGAATGACGCGGACGAAGCCATTGTGGAGTGGTGCAATGCCGAAGGCGTCACCGTGGTGCGCGGCCCCGAGGATGACGTGCTGGCGCGCTATGCCCGCGCCGCCGAAAAACTGGATGCCGACATCATCGTGCGGGTGTCGTCGGACGCCCCCTTCATCGACGCCGGTTTCGTAGATCATCTGGTCGCCACCCTGATCGAGCAGGATGGCGATTATGTCATGCTGGAAGACGGCGAGCCTTGCGCCCATGAAGGCGTGGATCCATTCAGCCGCCGCGCTCTGGACCGGCTGATGATGGATGCCGCCCATGACCCGGACGCCCGCGAGCATGTCACCGGCTATTTCAAGCGTCATCCGGAATTCGTCAAAACCGTGCGGGCCCGGGCCTATCCGCCGCTGGCGAAAAAGGGACGGCGGCTCACCATCGACACGCCCGACGACCTGGCTTTCATAGAGGCGCTGCATGCCCGGCTGGAGGCCAGCGCCGGCGAAGCTTCGCTGTCCGATCTGCTGCTGCTGCTGGAACGCGAGCCCGAACTGAACATGGTCGCCGCACCCGTAGGGCGGAATCCCGGCTTTGGCCGCATGTCCGGCGGCTTGGCGATGATCCGCTGCGATGGCGGCGGCAAATTCGGCTATGGCCATGTCAAGCGCATGGTGGCGCTGGCGCGGAGCTTGCGCGATCGTGAAGGCATCGGGACGATCTTTGCGCTGAACGGCAGCGAGGACGCCGCCGCCCCCATCCGCCGCGCCGGCTTTGAAGTCGCGATGCTGCAGGGCGCCAGCGACCTGGAAACCTTGCTGGATGCCAACGGTCCCGACATCCTGCTGCTGGATGCCCGCGAAGGACCTTCGCGCCCCGAGCTGGAACGGCTCAAGCGCGGCG
>JACCXK010000221.1 GCA_013697055.1 Alphaproteobacteria bacterium | reverse complement strand
GCGGCGTAGTTGGCGTGCCCGGCCCAGGGGATGACCTGGTGCACCGAACTCATGCAGATGATCTTGCCCGCGGCCTTGGAAACCGAAGCCCCCACGCCCCGGCGGAGGAATTCTCGCACGGCCGCCCTGGCGCAAAGAAACTGCCCGGTCAGGTTGACCCCTAGAACCTTGTTCCATTCCTCAAGCGTCATGTCCTGGAAGCGGGAATCACGTTGCAGGCCGGCATTGGCCACGAGGATGTCGACGGTGCCGAACTGTTCGACCGCCCGGGCAAACATCGCATTCACCTCGGCTTCCACCGAGACATCTGCCTTGATCGCGATGGCCCTGGCGCCGGCCGCCACAATCTCATCCACCACCTTCTGGGCAGAAGCTTCGTTATCGACGTAATTGACGACGACATTGGCGCCGGCCTGACCCATGCCAACGGCTACACCTCGGCCGATCCCGGAATTGGCACCGGTCACCAGCGCCGTCTGGCCGGATAAAATGGTCTGTAATGCCATGATTTTACATTTTCTGGACGATTATAACCGACGCGGGAATTTCGCAGGCCAACTTCATAACGCGCCAGGCGCGGCAACGGGCAACCTCAAAGCTATGCACCCAAGAATGGATAATTGTTAATTTCCCAAATCCGGCTAGGCGCGGGGCATCCTTCGGCGTTGTCAAAATGGCTGACCTGAGAGGCATAGGGCCTCCTTGGGCCATAGTAATCCTTTTCCCAAATACGATTGCCAAGAGCCTTGTGAATTCTGTGCCCAATCCATCGCCAGTCAGAACGCGAATCGTCATCATCGGCGCAGGCTTTGCCGGCGTGGCTGTCGCGCGCGGCCTGGTCAGGGCATGTGCGGACGTTATGCTCATCGACCGCGACAACTTTCACCTGTTCCAGCCGCTGCTTTATCAGGTGGCAACGGCGGCGCTGTCACCATCCGATATCGCCGAACCCATTCGCCGTATGCTGCGCGGCCAGGAGAATTGCGAAGTTGTTCTGGGCGAAGTAACCGCGATCGACACCCAGAAGCGCCAGATCGGCATGGGCGCCGAAACAGTAACCTATGACATCCTGGTCCTGGCCGCCGGCGCCACCCGTTCTTATCTGGGTCACGATGAATGGGAGCAATTCGCCCCGAGCCTCAAGACATTGGAAGATGCTCTCGCCATCCGTACGCGACTGCTCTTATGCTTTGAACGCGCCGAGACGAGCCGTAATCCGCAGGAGCAGGCACGCCTGATGACCGTGGTGGTAATTGGCGGCGGGCCCAGCGGGGTAGAATTGGCAGGCTCGATCGCAGAACTGGTGCGTCACACCCTAGCGAAGGATTTTCGCCGCATCAGCCCCGCCGCGACGCGCATTATCCTGTTGGAGGCAGGGTCGCGTATCTTGGCGGAATTTCCCGAAGCCTTGTCGCGCTATGCCGCCCAGAGGCTAGCTGGGCTGGGCGTCGAAGTCCGGGAAAATTGCGCTGTCAAAGCCATCACGGCTGCGGCGGTACAAGCCGACGGAGCGGAAATTCCCGCGGGACTGATGGTCTGGGCGGCAGGCGTAAAGGCGTCGCCGCTGGCCCAGATGCTGGGTGTCAAGACAGACAAACACGGTCGCATCGCGGCAGGCTCCGATTTGGCCGTGGCCGGCCTTTCCGGGGTCTACGCTCTTGGCGACCTCGCCTGCGTCGAAGATACAATGGGAAAGCCTTTGCCCGGACTAGCCCAGGTTGCCAAGCAGCAGGGGACTTATCTGGGACGTTCACTGGCGGCGAAAATCGAAACCGGCGCGACACCCATGCCCTTCGCCTTCCATGATCGCGGTAATGTCGCGATCGTGGGACGTCACAGCGCGGTGGTGGATTTCGGCACGATCCAACTGCGGGGATTTGCGGCGTGGTTGTTGTGGGCTGTCGTGCACATCTGGCTCCTGGCCGGGCTGCAGCATCGCGTACTGGTGGCGATCCAGTGGGCGTGGCGCTATGTGACCTACGACAGAGGGGCGCGGCAGATCATGCCAATGCCCGGCGCCGACGGGAGCGCCAGACCATGATGCTGGGAATTGCAGTCACCTTTGCCGTGCGCGCCCTGCTGGTGGCGCTGTTTCTGCCCTTCAGCGCGCTGGACAAAATCCTGAACACCGATGACGCGCTTCGACAATGCGGGCAGGCGGTTCCCAATCGTGCGCTGGCGAAACTCTTTTTGGCAGGAGGTTTTGCCATAGAGGTCTTCATGTCGATGGGGGTCTTGACGGGGATCGCCGACCGCCTGGCGGCGGTGGTCCTTGCAGCCTATTGCGCCACCACCGCGCTTTTGTGGAAGCAATTCTGGCATGCCCCGGACTTTCGGCTGAAAGGTCCAAGCCGTGGGCGAGACCTGTTCTGGGACTTCCTGAAAAACCTGGCGCTGGCGGGTGGCTTTCTTCTGCTGACCTTCGGGGCGAATGCCGATGGCGTTTCGCAATTCCTGCACGATCCCCTGGGATCGACGCATCCATATGCGGTTCATCGTCAGGCGGACTTCGCGCCATGACCGACAAGCCCAGCCTGCATTATTGGCACCTGTTTACGGACGCAAACGGTACCAGCCGACAGAAACGCTGCGCGATGGGCAAGTTCGATCTGAAGCCGATCCAGCCCGGGGCGGCGCCGCAATGGCAGGGTGAAAAGAGCAGCGGCACTATGACCACCATGGTAACCGTGCTGCCGGTGGGCTGGATCGGCGATTGGCACGAAAATCCCAAACCGCAATGGATCATCCCTTTATCCGGGCGCTGGTTCGTTGAAGCCATGGATGGCACCCGCGCTGAGATGGGGCCGGGCGAACTCGCTTTTGGTGGCGACCAAAATTGCAAGATGCAGGACGGGAAGACCGGGCATCGCTCCGGCACGGTGGGCGACGCACCGGCGGTGCTGATGATCGTGCAGCTCGACGAAGTCGATGCGCCCGCACCCTGCGCCTTCAGTTAGCGCCCATGTCCGCGACCGACACAGACACATTTGAGATCTACGATCCAGCCTTTGCCCATTACGTGCTGGGTAATGCCCCACTGGAACTGCTGGCCGATGGCTTTCGCTGGATCGAAGGGCTGGTGTGGATGGGCGATGCCGGATGCCTGCTGTTTCAGGATCTGCCGCGCAACCGCACCCTACGGTGGATCGAGAACGCGGGTGTTTCCGTCTATCGCGCGCCCAGCGCGTTCGCCAACGGCCAGGCACGTGACCAGGAGGGCAGGTTGATCGCCTGCTCCCATCTCGACCGTTGCCTGTATCGCACAGAACTGGACGGTAAGGTGACACGGCTGGTTTCGCACCATGCCGGCAAAAGGCTGAATGCCCCCAACGATGTCACGGTGCGCGGCGACGGCACGATATGGTTCACCGATCCGCTCTATGGCATCCAGAACGACTATGAAGGCGAACGACAGTCCTCCGAGCAACCGCCTGCATTGTATCGCTTCGATCCCCTTAGCGGCGAGATCGTGCTTGCATGCGGTGATTTCGACGGGCCAAACGGATTGGTCTTTTCGCCGGACGAAACCCGCCTCTATGTCAGCGAAACGGGCGATCAGACAGGCGACCATCCCAAACAATATATCCGCGTTTTTGACGTGGACTCCGGTGGCAAACTTGGCGGCGGCGATGTCTTTCACAAGATCGCGCCCGGCTATGCCGACGGGCTTGCCATGGACAGCGACGGAAATCTTTGGTCCAGCGCGGGCGACGGCGTGCATTGCATCGCCCCGGATGGCCGACTGCTAGGTAAGATCCATGTCCCGGACCGCGTTTCAAATCTGACCTTCGGCGACGTGGCCCGTAACCGGCTTTTCATCGGCGGATCCCACGCGTTGTATGCCGTTTTCCTGAACCGGCGCGGCGCGGGCTGGCCATGATCCAGGTTTGGCGGATTTTACGCTTTAGTCTTGTCACCGCCGACGCCGCGCGGCTTGGGGCTTTCTACCAGGCCGCATTCGGATGCGAGCAGCGCAGCGCGGGCCGCGCATCCAGGTTGGACGGCGGGGCTATTCAGGTATCGCTGGCGCTGGGGTGCGAGACCGTGGAGTTGTTGCAATACGATATTCCGGGCGCGGCCTATCCGCCCGCAATCCGTGCCTGCGACCTGCGGTTCCAGCATCTTGCTATCGTGGTGTCGGACATGGCGCAGGTCTGGCAACATCTTCGTACTCTGGACGGATGGTCGCCCATTACTGTGGGAGCGCCGCAGACATTGCCGGCCTCTTCAGGTGGCGTAACCGCCTTCAAGTTCCGCGACCCCGAAGGCCACCCGCTGGAATTGCTAGAATTTCCCGCTTCGCATGTTCCGCCGAAATGGCAAGGCATCCACGCTGCTGCTCCAGGCCTTGGTATCGATCACAGCGCCATCAGCGTCTCGAACATTGCTGCCAGCGTGGACTTTTACGAAAGCCTCGGCCTGAAAAAGCGGCCCGACTCGGACAATCACGGCCCTTCGCAGGGCGCACTCGACGGATTAGATCATTCCCGTGTCGCGGTCACCCCCCTGATGGCCGCCGACGCGGGCCCGCATCTTGAACTGTTGTGCTACCGTGACGTCGCCGCGGCCCCGCCAATGGCCTGGAATGATATCGCCTGTACGAAAATCATCTTTGAAGGGGACTGCGGCGCCCCGCATGCCCTGACCGACCCCGACGGACATCACTCTATCGTCGTGCCTGCAAGCCAAAAATCATTTCCCACATCTGCCTTCGGGGCTACAACATGAGCGCTTCCTTCTCCGTTGACCTGAATGGTCCCACCCGCCCGCTGCCGCATTTCTGGGAACATACGGTGGGCAGCGGCCATGCCACGCTGGCGCTGCGGGCCGACTGGCAGGCCCAGTTGAAAATCGCTCACGACGAATTGGGGATGCAGCATGTGCGCTTTCACGGCATTCTATGCGATGACATGGGTACGCTGGTCAGCGAAGGCGACACCTTTTTCTATTCGTTCTTCAATGCCGACTTGATCATCGATTATCTTTTGTCGATTGGCATGAAGCCATTTGTCGAGCTGAGCTTCATGCCCACCACGCTCGCCTCAGGCAGCCAGACCGTTTTCCATTATGGCGCCAACGTCACCCCGCCGCGCGATCCCGCCCAATGGTCGGTGCTTATCCGCAAACTGATAACGCACTGGACTGAGCGCTATGGGCTGGACGAGGTGCGGCAGTGGTTTTTCGAAGTGTGGAACGAGCCGAATCTCACTGCCTTCGGCAGCGGAAAACAGGAAGATTATTTCAACCTCTACCGCTACACCGTCGAGGCCATCAAAGGCGTGGACAAGGCATTGAAAGTCGGCGGTCCGGCAACCGCAGCCAATGCCTGGATTGAAGACTTTCTGACTTTCTGCAAGGACAACAGCCTGCCGGCGGATTTCATCAGTACCCATCACTATCCGACGGACGCCTTCGGCAAACCCGGCGACGATACCGAAGCGCAACTGGCGGCCAGCACACGCAGCATCCTGCGCGAACAGGCCAGCGATGTGCGCGCCAAGGTGGGTGAATTGCCGCTCTATTATACGGAGTGGTGCACCTCTTCAAATCCGCGCGATGTAATGCACGACGATCCTTATGCAGCTGCCTTCATCGTTAAGACCATCCTGGAAGCCAATGGCCTACTCCAAGGCTACAGTTACTGGACTTTTTCGGATATTTTTGAAGAAAATTATTTTCCTTCCATACCCTTTCAGGGCGGCTTCGGCCTGCAGACCATTCACGGCATCGCCAAGCCGGCCCATCGTGCCTTCCAGCTTTTGCATCAACTGGGGACCGACCTGGCCATGGTGGAAGGCACGCACGAGACGGTGGATGCCTGGTTCGTGCGCGGCGACCAGAAAAGCCAGTTGATGATGACCAACTTTGCCCTGCCGCGCCATCCTATCGCCACCCAGGAGATTCAGTTCACGCTGGCCGGCGCACATCCGCCGTCACAGGTCACGATCCAGCGCATCGATCTGGAACACGCCAATGCCAAACGGCACTGGGAGCAGTTGGGCAAGCCCGACTATCTTAGCGCCGCAATGGTGGCGGAGCTAAAAGACGCATCGATGTTGCAGGAGGAACACCTGGAGTTTTCGCACCAAGACGGCTCCCTCACCTTGCGCGTCTCCATGCCGCCGCAGTCCGTGGCGTCGATTCTATTCTGTTATTAGGCAGCCCGTGGACCCCGCGCTATCCGACGACGAAGCCTTGCCGACACGGCTGCAAAAGGCCGCATTTTCCTATTTCACCGAATTCTGCGATTCCGATACCGGCTTGGTGGCCGATACCTCCCGCGACGGTTCGCCGGCCAGCATCGCGGTGGTCGGATTTGCCCTGTCCTGCTATCCAATCGGCGTCAAAAATGGCTGGATGTCGCGCGCCGACGCCGCGCGCCAGACCTTGAAGATTTTGCGTTTTTTTTCGCGGAGCGAGCAGAGCAAGGACCCCGATGCCACCGGATACAAAGGTCTTTACTATCACTTTCTGGACATGAAGACCGGCAAGCGCGTCTGGCGCTGCGAATTGTCGCTGATCGACAGTGCCCTGCTGATGGCCGGCATTCTTGTCGCCGGGGTATATTACGAAGGTGGCGGCGACGACGAAGCGGAAATTCGCAAGCTGTCGGATGAACTCTACCGGCGAGCCGACTGGCACTGGTCGGAATCCGGAGACGGCACCATTGCGCAGGGTTGGAAACCGGAATGCCATTTCCTGAATTACGGCTGGGAAGGCTATAACGAAGCGACCATCCTATATTTCCTGGGCTTGGGCTCCCCGGACTTCGCATTGTCGTCCCACGGCTATACCAGTTGGGGCCTGACCTATCAGTGGGAGCGTTTGTTGGGCCAGGACGTACTTTATTCCGGGCCATTATTCACCCATTACTTCTCCCATGCCTGGATCGATTTTCGTGGCATCCGCGACGCCTTCATGCGCGAGAAAAACAGCGACTATTTCCAAAATACCATCCGCACTATCGCCCTGCATCGGGAATATGCCTGTCGCAATCCGCTGGCCTTTTCCGGCTACAATCGCGACTTCTGGGGCGTAACGGCGGGCGACGGGCCGGGCGACCAGGATCTGCGTGCCAATGGTCGCGACCGCCGCTTCTTCGGCTACATGTCGCGCGGCATTCCTTATGGCCCCGACGACGGCACCATCGCGCCATGGGCGATGCTGGCGGCGCTGCCCTTCGATCCGCAAGCGGCGCTGGCTGGAACACGCCATCTGCTGCAAGCATATCCCCAGGTCTGCCAGGACGGCCGCTTTGCCAGCGGCTTCAATCCCACGCTTGAAAAGAATGGAACCGGTTGGCTCTCGCAAGGATGCTATGGCCTGGATCAGGGCCTGTTGGTGATGATGATCGAAAACCATCGCAGCGGCATGATCTGGGACCTGTTTCGCCGCTCGTCCTATGTGCGCACGGGTTTGGAACGGGCGGGATTTTCGGGCGGGTGGCTTAGGACATGAATCCCAAATCGGCTGCCAAACGTGCTCAGCGCGAGGAACGCAACTATCTGGATCGGGTCCGTCCCCATGACTGGAAAAACCCCGAACCGCAGGTCATTTACGATCTGGCAATCTTAGGCGCGGGGCCCGCGGGTATCGAAGCCGCCGAGACCGCCGCGCGGGCCGGCTTCAAGGTGGCGCTGATAGAACGCAACCGGCTTGGCGGCAATTCGCTGAACGCCGGCTCGATTCCTTCCAAGGCTGTTATCCGCACTGCCAATGTCTATGCCCAGATGCACGATGCCGATGAATTCGGCGCCCCGATGCCGACGGAGCCGGCGGTGGATTTCACCAACGTGATGGCGCGGATGCGCGCGATCCGCTCGCGCATTGGCGAATATCACACCGCCCCTCGCTTTGCCCGCATCGGCGTGGACCTGTTCTTCGGTGAGGCCTGTTTCACGGACCGCAACGCGATTGCGGTGGCCGGCGCGCACATTTCTTTCAGGAAGGCGCTCATCGCGACGGGAGCGCGGCCACGCCCTTCCAACATTCCCGGCCTAGATATGGTTGGATACCGTACCAGCGACTCCATCTTCGACATGACGGCGCTTCCCAAGCGCATTGCAGTCATCGGCGGCGGACCGCTGGGATGCGAAATAGCGCAAGCGTTGCGGCGGCTTGGACCGCAAGTCACCATCCTGCAGAATGATGCCAAATTCCTACCGCGCGAAGAAAGAGACGCTGCGGAAATTCTGTCGCGTAGCATGGCGCGCTGCGGTGTCGAAATCCGTCTCAATACTACGGTGACCGGCGCGCGCAAGGGCGACAATGGCGTCATCCTGAAAACTTACAACAATGATATCGAAGTCGATCTTGAGACCGATCAGGTGCTTCTGAGCATTGGCCGCGTGCCCAATCTCGACGGCCTGGGGCTCGACAAAGCTCATGTTGCCTACGATGCAAAAAGGGGCATCATAGTGGACGACTTTCTCTGTACTGCAAATCCCGATATCTATGCGGCAGGCGATGTTTGCATGGCGCTAAAATTTACCAACGCGGCGCAGGCCTCAGCCCAGATGGCGGTTGAGAACGCGCTATGCGGCGGCAAGGGGAGGCACGATGCGCTTATGATTCCATGGTGCACCTATTGCGATCCGGAGATTGCCCATATCGGATTGCATATCTGGGAAGCTCGGCGAGACGCGGTACCGATTCGCACCTTCACAGTTATGATGCATGATATCGACAGGGCAGTAACCGATAGCCAGGACGGTGGCTTTATCAAGATACATGTTGCCCAACACAGCGACAAAATATTGGGCGCGACGATAACTGCTTCACATGCCAGCGAAATGATAAACGAAGTTTCCGTACTTATGAATGCAGGGATAGGCATGATGGCGCTTGCACGAATGCCACACGCCTATCCAACCCAATCGCAGGGTATATTGCTTGCAGCAAGAGCATTCATGAGCGATAAGAGTGCCGGCGCATGCAGCCCCGGCCGCTCAAAAGCCAGCCCCAGGCGCTAGGAGCAGGCCCCGCCCAGCGCAACGCTATCGGATTGGCATGCCTTGCGAAAGCGGCTCTGCCAGCGGTTTGCTTTGACGCGAATATAGAACTCGTCTCCCTTATCCTTGCGGATCTCAAAGCCACCCGCACTCTTAACGAGATCTGCCAGCTTGGATTTGCAGTAGCTACGGTTATCGAAATCGGGCGCAAGGCGTCGATCGCGACCTAACGGGTTCTGCCGTTGATGTGTCTGGGCGGCGGCGCTAGAAATTCGGCCCTATCAATGAGAGCCCGCGATGCGAAAAGTGCTTTTGCCCCAGGGCCAATCTGTTCCGGCGCTCGGCCAGGGCACTTGGCGCATGGGGGAAAAATCGTCGCGGCGCGCCGCTGAAATCGCAGCACTGCGGACTGGCATCGACCTGGGCATGACCCTGATCGATACCGCCGAAATGTATGGCGAGGGCGCCACCGAGACCTTTCTCGGCGCCGCGCTGGACGGCATCCGCGACCGAGTTTTCCTGGTCAGCAAGGTTTATCCTCAAAATGCCGGCGGTCGGAAGTTGATCAATGCCTGGAAGGCAAGCCTGAAGCGGCTTCACACCGACCGGCTGGATCTGTACCTGCTGCATTGGATGGGCGACATCCCGCTGGCCAAGACGGTGGCGGGCATGGAAGCGTTACAGGCTGCGGGAAAAATCCGCAGTTGGGGTGTCAGCAATCTAGATCTTGCGGACATGCGGGATCTGGAAAATGCGGGCGGAAAGGCCTGCGCCACTGACCAGATCCTCTACAATGTCACTCGCCGCGGTCCCGAATTCGATTTGCTGCCGGCGCTGGCCTCTAAGGGTATTTCCGCCATGGCGTATAGCCCGGTAGAGCAGGGCCGCCTGCCGTCCGACAGTGCGCTGCAGGCAATTGCCGACCGGCATGGCGCCACGCCGTATCAGGTTGCCCTGGCCTGGGTCATGCGCGAAAAGCACGTCATCGCCATTCCCAAAGCGGCGAATGAAAAGCATGTACGGGAAAACCGGGACGCGGCGGATTTGACTCTCACTGCGGAAGATCTTGCCGCAATTGATGCGGCTTTCCCCCAGCCCAGCCGAAAGACCCATCTGCAGATGCTCTAGGCGCCCCAGGCAATCGGCTTTCGAAGGTATGAGAGTTTGGTGGGCTAGGGGGCGGGGTTAATTCTCTCGGCTATCAAACGTCGCCGATGTTGCCCTGGGCGTTGCCCTTGCAAAGAAGTGCCCGACAACGTGCCGGCCGCGATTCGTATAAGTCTTTGAAAGAATTGGCTCCCCGGGCAAGATTCGAACTTGCGGCCAACCGGTTAACAGCCGATTGCTCTACCACTGAGCTACCGAGGAACGCGACAGGACGGGGGTATTAGCGCGTCCGCCTCTCCAAACCAAGCGGGAAATTTGCGGTTTTAATCGCCTATCCCCCACCCCCACAAAGAAAAATGAGGCCGGGAATGATCCCCGCCCCAAGGCGTTGGGTAATGGTGGGGTGTCTTCAAGGAAGACGTGGGGAGGATGCGCCCTAAAGGGTTAATAAGCCCTTAACCGTACCGGGAAAGTTCCGATTTTTGTCCAAAAAGCAGGCAACGGCCCCGAATCAGGGATCCGGGGCCGGTTCTGCTACTTCGGCATCGGGATTGAGACGGCCTGGCCGGCCGCGCGCTCGGCGATCCAGATCGTATCGCCCGACTGGTCCATGCCGGTGGGCTGTTTGAGGCCTTCCTTGATCACCTGAACATGGGCGGTGTCGCCATTGATGGTCAGCAAATGAATCTTGCCCGAGCCATTCTCGGCCTGGAGCATTTTGCCGTTGCTGGTGGTGCGCAGGCCGTCAATGCCCTTGACCGGTGCATCCATCCAGATCTGAACCGGATTGCCGGCCTTGCCGTTGGCGTCCACCGGCACGCGATAGAGATTGTTGAAGAACACGCTGTTGTAATAGAGCGTGCCGTTCAGGAAGGTGAGGCCGTCAATGCCGGTCACCAGGCGATTGTCGAGCCACAATTCGGCGCTCTGCGCGCCGGGGGCCAGGCGGTAGATCTTGGCGTTGGCGGTGTCGGAAATGTAGAGCGCCTTGTCCGGCCCCACCGCCATGTCATTGCAGGTGGTGTTGGCGCCCGGCAATTCCCAGCGCAGCTTGCGTTTGCCGGTGGCGTAATCGCTGCCGATCAGGGAGGTATGGCGCTGGACGGGCGTCACGCCGGCCACCGGCGTCAGCATGCAGCTCCACACCGTGTTGCCTTCCACCAGCTGGCCAAAGAAGAAGGTGCCGGGGCCTTCGGCGGTCGCGTCAATGAACACTTCCGGCGTCGTCGAGCCCTTCTTGACCTTGTAGACAAAGGGCGTGGAGGCGCTGCCCACGATCAACGTGCCGTCCGGCGCGGCGGCCAGGCTTTCGGGCTGGGATTTGTCGTCCTTGATCAGGATATCGGCGGCAAAGGCGGCCGGCGCGCAAAAGGCCAGCAGGACTGACAGGCAAACGGCGGTGGACGGAATACGCA
>JACCXK010000220.1 GCA_013697055.1 Alphaproteobacteria bacterium | reverse complement strand
CAGCGCATGCGCGCGGGCTGAAGATCATCCTGGACGAGGTGCTGGCGCACACGTCCGACGAACATGCCTGGTTTGCCGCCAGCCGTGATGGCGATGTGGCCAAAAAGAACTGGTATGTCTGGGCGCCGCCCAAGGATGACGGCACCGTGCCCAACAACTGGCTGTCGGTGTTCGGCGGCCCGGCCTGGTCCTACCAGCCGGCGCGGCGGCAATATTATCATCACAAATTCCTGCGCCAGCAGCCCAAGCTGAATTGGATGAATGCATCTGCGCGCGAAGCAGCTCTAAAAGTGCTGGATCTGTGGCTGGAGCGCGGCGTGGACGGCTTCCGCCTGGATGTCTCCAACGCCTTCCTGCATGACGAAAAACTGACCGACAATCCGCCCATTCCCGCCGCAGAGCGCGGCGCGGTGGAATGGTCGGCCGCCGCCAATATGCAGCGGCACCTGCACGACTCCAATCTGGAAGAGAACAGGCCGTTGCTGGATGTCATCCGCCGCCGGGTGGAGGCGCATCCCAACCGTTTCGTGTTCGGCGAATTCTCCGAAGAGTTTGAGCGGTCCGGCTGCTACTTGCCGCCTGATCGCGGGTTGCATGCCGGCTACAACTTCGCGCTGCTGCTCGCCAGCGATGCGGCCGCGATCCGCGCCCATCTGGAAACTTTGGCGCAATTTCCCGATCACTGGCCCTGCATCGCCTTTTCCAATCACGACGTGATCCGCACCGCCTCGCGCTTTGGACCGCAGGCCGCCAAGGCCATGCTGGCGCTGCTGGTCAGCCTGCGCGGCACCGTCTTGTTGTACCAGGGCGAAGAACTGGGCTTGCCGGAAGTCACCTTGCGCCGCGACCAGCTCAAGGATCCGGTGGGCGATCTTTATTATCCGCTGTTCAAGGGCCGCGATGGCTGCCGCACGCCCATGCCCTGGGATGCGGACGCGCCCAATCTGGGCTTCAGCAGCGATGCGCCCTGGCTGCCGCTGGGCCCGGAGCACCGCGCATTGGCGGTGTCGGCGCAGAAACATGATCCAACCTCGCCGCTGGCCTACACCCGCAAGCTGCTGGCGGCGCGCAAGGCCCATCCTGCATTGCTGGAGGGCAGTCTGGAATTGCTGCCCGGTCCCATGCTCGCCTTTGTCCGCCGCACGGACGCGCAAAAGATTCTGTGTGTGTTCAACCTGACCGGCGCCAGGGCAACGATGGAACTGCCCGCTGCGGCCAAACCGCTGGATCTGGGTACCGGCAAGGCGACCCTGTCAGGGAATGTGCTGACCCTTGACGAACATGGGTGCTGGTTCGGGTCCTTGTAGCGCCTTCAGCGCCGCCTCAAACGGCAGCAGCACACAGACATGCCGTCCGGCATGGCTGGCAACGCCTTCGAACACCCCAAAGCCATCCGGGGCCGGCCCGCCCCTGAGGAAAGCCCGCACCGCGTCCGCCAGCGCCACCAAGTCCGCCTGGGTCCGGCCCGGCGCCGCGCCTGCCAGCAGGGCAGCCGAGGCCTGGGTCAGAACACAGGCCTGACTGGTGTGGGCCAGCGCCGTGACCCGTCCACCTGCCAGGGCCAGCTCCACGGTCACCCGGTCGCCGCAGGCGGGGTTGTGGGCGGTGGCGGAGAGGTGCGGTGCGGGCAGGTGGCCGGCACCTGTTGCGTCCGCCGCCAGTCGCAGAATGTCTCGCCGGTAAAGGGGATCATCGCTCATCAGATCGTTCAGACGGCACATCAAGGCCAAAGTCAAAGCCTTTGGGAGCATGACAGTTTTGGCGCTATGGGCTGCCCAGTGTAGTCAGCGGCAACTAGACGCTGGCCGCAAGCCGGGGCAGGTGCATGCGAGCCCTCAGGCCTCCGCCCGGCCGGTTCTCCAGCTTCACGGCGCCGCCATGGCCTTCGGCGATGGCCTTGACCAGGGTCAGCCCCAGCCCGGTGCCGCCGGTAGCCTCGTTGCGAGAGCTTTCCAGCCGCACGAAAGGCTCGAACACCCGCTGGCGGTCGCTCTCGGGAATGCCGGGGCCTTCATCCTCCACCAGCACGTCATAGCCATCGCCCGAATGGGTGATTCGCACATTGGCCTTGTGGCCATAGGCGACGGCGTTCTCCACCAGGTTGCGCACCGCGCGCTTGATCTCGTTGGGACGGCAGGAAATGGGGGCGGGCGAATGGTTGTTCCAGTTTACCGGCTCGCCCATCTCGTCCAGGTCGGTGCAGAGGCTTTCCACCAGCGCCGACAGGTCCACCTGGCGTGGCTTCTCGCCGCCGGCGCCTTTGGCGGCAGCCAGCACCTGCTCGGTCAGGGCCTGGAGTTCGTCCAGGTTGCGGAGCAGCCCGTCGCGCAGTTCGTCATCCTCGACAAATTCCAGGTTGATGCGCATGGCCGTGAGCGGCGTGCGCAAATCGTGGCCCACCGCCGACAACAAATGCCGCTGGCTTTCCAGGGTGCGGGTGACCTTGGCGGCCATGGCGTTGAAGGCGATGGCGGCATTGCGCACGTCGGCGGGGCCTTCCTCGTTGACGTGCGGGGTGCCCGATCCCAGCGCGACCGTTGCCGCGGCGGTGGTCAGTTCGGACAGGGGCCGCACCACGCGGCGCGCCACCAGGGCTGCGCCAAGGCTGGCGACCAGGATGGCGACCACGGCGGCCACCAGGATTTCCATCGGCCAGGGCGATGGGGCGCGGACAAAGATGCCGCTCACCATGGTTGTGCCGTCCACCGGCACCAGGGCGCGCACCGACTGGGTGGAGTCACCGGAATGCTGCGGCAACTCGTCATCGCGAAAATCGCCGATCGGCCGGTTGATCTGGACCGAGATCAGATGCTTGTTCGGCATCTTGTCGGGCAGCATTTCACCCAGATGGCGTGCCAAAATCTGTTCGTCGGCGCTCATCGGCAGCGGCCTGGCCGGTGCCGCTGTCTCAATGAACTTCCACACCCGTCCGCTCATGTAATTGAGAACGACATGGCGCTGGGGTTTTGCGATGGCGCTTAAAGTCGTGGCAACCGAGGCGGCACGGTCCAGCACACGTTCATTGGCCGCCGTGGCGATCTGTTTTTCGTTGCCATACTCGAACCAGGCGGCGACCGCGAGGTTGGACAGCGCCACCGCGGCGGCGGTCACCACGATCAATTGCACGGCCAGCGTATTTGGCCAGAACCTGTAACGAAGCATTACAGCCCTTTTCGATGCGTGGCGATTAACGCCATCACGCCATTTCGGGGTCCATCGCGAAGATGTACCCGCCTCCCCAGACGGTCTTAATATAGCGCGGATTTTTCGGGTCCGGCTCGATTTTCTTTCTTAAACGCGAGACATGGTTATCGATCGAGCGGTCGAACAGGTCGGCGTCGCGGCCCTTGGTCAGGTCCAGCAGCTGGTTGCGGGTGAGCGCGATCTTGGGCCGCTCCAGCAGCGCCGACAGCAGGCGGAATTCCCCGCTGGACAGGGGCAGGGCGACCCCGTCCGGCCCGATCAGTTCGCGCTGACCGGTGTCCAGCATCCATTCCCCGAAGCGCACGCGCTCGGCGCCCGGCGGTTTCTGGCGCGGCGGCAGGGCCTGGGTGCGGCGCAAAACGGCCGCGACCCTGGCGATCAGTTCGCGCGGGCTGAAGGGCTTGGCGATATAGTCGTCGGCGCCCATTTCCAGCCCGATGATGCGGTCCACTTCCTCGCCGCGGGCGGTCAGCAGGATGACGGGGATCTGGGTGGTCTCGCGGATGGAGCGGCACAGGCTGAGCCCGTCTTCGCCCGGCATCATGATGTCCAGCACGACAAGATCGATGGCGGCGCCCTTCATCACCTTGCGGGCGCTGGCGGCGTCCTGGGCGGTGGTGGCGCGGTAGCTGTGCTCGCGCAGATAGCGCGCCAAGGGCTCGCGGATGTCACGCGCATCCTCCACCAGGAGAATATGCGGCTTGGCTTCTTCCTTGATCATAAGCCGCAATTTTGACGCCACGGCACCACCCCACGCAAACAAAGGTTTGTCGCAAACCCTGTCAGGGAGATCAGTCTCGGTGATTTGCGCCAAAAAAGAAATCCGAGCGTCCCGCGCGGACCGTCAGGAGGCCAACACCAGCAGCAGCGCCAAGATGGCCAAGACCCCGGCCAAGCCCAAAAGCCAAGGGGCAGGGATGTTGGGGCGGGGCTTGGGCGTGGGCATGGGAATTCCTAAAGCCGGACCAGGGGTTTGGCCAGCCCTAGAGAAGGCTCTTTCCGGGAAGGTTCCATTGGGGCAGGATTGTGGCGAACTCTGCTGGAAGTGCGGAGACGGGAATGGAAATGAGTGCCGAGGCACTGACCGTGACGGGTCAGATCAAGTGGTTCGACGCCCATAAAGGGTACGGCTTTATCACGCCCAGCGCGCCGCCGGGTGCGGGCGACATCCTGTTGCACCAGACCTGTGTGCGCCAGTCCGGTTTCCGCCAGGTGGTCGAGGGCGCCTCGGTGGTGTGCGAAGCGGTGCAGGGCCCGCGCGGCTTGCAGGCCAGCAAGATCATCAGCCTGGACAATTCCACCGCCCAGGTGATGCCGGCGGCGAGCACCAGCCCGCCGCGCTATGTCGCCGACGCGCATGGTCCCGCCTTTGAAGGCACGGTGAAATGGTTCAACCGCGCCAAGGGCTATGGCTTTGTCAGCCGCGGCGCCGGCACGCCCGACATCTTCATCCATATGGAAACCTTGCGCCGCTGCAATGTGCGCGAGCTGGCGGAAGGCCAGAAGGTCAAGGTGCGGGTGGGCGACGGGCCGAAGGGCGAACTCGTCGCTGATATCGCCATTCTGGACGCCCAACAGTCTCTGTAATCGCCTTTTAGGGCGCTCCGGCTCGCGCCTACGCGCATGTCGCCGATATCGCGGTGCTGGACGCTTGAATTGATTTTGCCGCGCGGCGCTGGCAATACCGACCGATGCGCGCCCTGCTGATCGTCCTTTTCTTGCTGCCGTCCGCCGCCTGGTCCGCGGACAAGTGCCCGCTTCCCACTGTTCTGACCTTCCAGGTTGAGAAAGAAATCCGCCGCGACATGGTGGGTTTCACCGAAGGGCTGGAGATACATGATGGCGCGATCTACGAAAGCACCGGCGATTTTTTCGGCGAAAGCCGTATCAACCGCATCGATCCGGTCACGGGGCATGTCTCCACCCTGGTGAATGCCGGCAAGGGCTATTTCGGCGAAGGCATGACGGTCTTTGGCGGCAAGCTTTACCAGATGACCTGGCGCGAAGGCCGCGTCTTTGTGTTCGACGAACAGATGCGCCGCTTGCCGGAACTCAAAAATCCGCGCGAAGGCTGGGGCCTGACCCATGACGACACCCACCTGATCGCCAGTGACGGCTCCAGCCGGCTGTTCTTTCTGTCGCCAAATGATTTCTCCACCAAGCGTGTGCTGCGGGTCACCAAATACGGCCATTACCTGGAGAACATCAACGAGCTGGAATTCGTCGATGGCGCGATCTGGGCGAATGTCTTCGAGGACTGGAACCTGGTGAAGATTTCCCCCGTCACCGGCTGCGTCGAGGCCACAGCCGACCTGCGGCCCTTGCGCGCCCGCATGAACAAGGCGGACCAGAAAGCCATCGATTCCGACGAGAATTTCGTGCCCAACGGCGTCGCCTATGACCCCGGCAGCGGGCTCTTCACCCTGACCGGGAAATACTGGCCGCTGCTGTTTTCCGGGCGGTTTTCCGGTGTTAATTGACGCCTTTGTCCCCAGCGTGTAATCCCTGACGGGCTGATCGGAGCGTAGCTCAGCCTGGTAGAGCATTAGCTTTGGGAGCTAAGGGCCGTTGGTTCGAATCCAGCCGCTCCGACCATTCATTCTTTCGCGTGCCGCGAAAGAATGAATGCCAAGCGGCCCCGCGCGGCAGGAACGTTGAGTGAAGCTTTTAAGAGGTTCTCATGCGTGCGCGCATCTACAGACCAGCCAAGAACGCCATGCAGTCGGGCAGGGCCCGCACCAAGCTGTGGCAGCTGGACTATGAGCCGGAAACAGCCCGCACCATCGATCCATTGATGGGCTGGACTTCCTCGGGCGACATGCGCCAGCAGCTCTGCCTGGAGTTCGACACGGCCGAGGAAGCGGTGGCCTATGCCACGGCCCACAACATCCCCTATCAGCTGTTCGAGCCGCATGTGCCGACCCAGAAGCCCAAAGCCTACTCGGACAATTTCAAGTTCGACCGCAAGGTGCCGTGGTCGCACTAACTC
>JACCXK010000011.1 GCA_013697055.1 Alphaproteobacteria bacterium | reverse complement strand
CTTGAGAACTACGTGCATCTCGTCCATCTGGAACCGGGCCGCATCGAGTTTCGTCCCCATGCCCGCGCCCCGCGCACCCTGGCCGGCGACCTGCAGCAGAAATTGCGCGACTGGACCGACGAGCGCTGGGCGGTGTCCATCGCCAATCAAGGCGGCGCGCCCACCCTGGCCGAGCAGAAACAGTCCGCCAAGACGGCGCGCTTTGAAGCGGTGGCGCAGGAACCGATGGTGCGCGCCGTGCTGGACCGTTTCCCCGGCGCCGAAATCGTCACGGTGCGCGATGTGGTGTCCGAGGATATCGCACCCGCCATGCCGGACAAAGACGAAGGATGAAAAGCAAGATTGTCATCCCCGGCGAACATCGCGGCGCCAGCCGCGATGTGAGGGAAGGGGACCCAGGTGGAAAGACCGGGTCTGGTCCAGCCACCTGGGTTCCCTTCCCCTCACGGAGCTACCGTTTCGCTCGGCCGGGAATGACAAAGGTGCTGTAATGGCGGCGATCGGCTCGGAAATCGAGCGGCTGATTCAGCTGCTGTCCAAATTGCCGGGGCTGGGGCCGCGTTCGGCGCGGCGCGCGGCGCTGGCGCTGCTGAAAAAACGCGACACCTTGCTGGAGCCGCTGGCCGCCAGTTTGCGCGAGGCGGCGGATGCCATCCTCACCTGTGCGGTGTGCGGCAATCTCGATACCCAATCGCCTTGCGCCATCTGCAGCGACGGCCGGCGCGATCCGCATACGCTTTGCGTGGTGGAAGATGTTGCCGACCTGTGGGCGCTGGAGCGGGCCGGTGTGTTCCGCGGTCGCTATCATGTGCTGGGCGGGGCGCTGTCGGCGCTGGATGGCGTGACGCCGGAGCGGCTGAATGTCGGCGGTCTTTTGGAGCGTGTGAAGCAGGGCATCGAGGAGGTGATCCTCGCCATGAACGCCACGGTCGAAGGCCAGACCACGGCGCATTATCTGATGGACCTGTTGGGCGACATGAAAGTTACCCGCCTGGCGCATGGCGTGCCGGTGGGCGGCGAGCTGGATTATCTCGATGAAGGCACTTTGAGCGCCGCCTTCAAGGCGCGCCGCGCGCTTTAATCGCGCGACGGGAATATCTGCGGCATCACCAACGTCACGGCCATCAGCACCAGCGCGATCGCCAGATTGCTGGTTTGCGGCACATGGTCCCAGACCATCTGCAGCGAGGGCGCCATCAGCACCAGCAACGCCATGGCGCAGGCGCCCAGGCCCAGGATCATCGCCAATTCGCGCCGGAAGCGGCGCTGTTCGATGCGCGTCATCACCGCCAGCACAAAGCGTGGATCGGAAGCGGGCGGCGCGCCTGCCATGAGCAGGGCTTTCAGGTCTGCATCATCCATGGGAACCTCCTAGCGCGGCGGCGAGTTTTTCCCGTCCCCGCGCGACATGGGATTTTACCGTACCCAGCGGCAGTGCCAAAGCGTCCGCGGCTTCGGCATGGGTGAATTCGCACCCCAGACAAAGCAGAAGCGCCGCTCTTTGTTCCGGCGGCAGGGTTGCGGCCGCCTTTTCCAGGTCCAGTTTCAACCCGGGATCGGACTGGGTGGTGGTGGGCACAGCGGCTATCGCGCGACCTTGACGGGTCAGCCGCCGCAGCCAGCTGCGGTTGCCTTCGCGGTGCTTGCGCCAGGCGATACCGAACAGCCAGGGCCGAAAACTCCGCGCCGGATCGAAGCGCGCGATATTTTCCCAGGCGAAGACGAAGGTCTCCTGCGCCAGGTCGTCGGCCTCGGCCGGCGCCAGCCGCCGCAGGAAACCGCGCAAAGCTTGCTGGTGCATGTGGAGCAGACGCCCGAAGGCGTCGGCCGAACCGGCCCGGGCGCTGTGCACCCAGGCCGTTTCGGCGTCGCTTGTCGTCACGGACGGTCCAGCGGCGGCAGGCGCGGCCTGGCCAGTGCGGTAACAAGGCCGCCCATCGCAAGCCCCATCATGATGATGGCGACAAAGACGAAGGCGATGTGATGGCCATCCGCCATGTCGTTGGGCACGATGGCCACGACCAGAAATGCCGCGGCCAGCCCGGAGAACAGGAAGAAGCGGCTCCAGCCCCGTTCCAGGCTCCGGCAATGGCGGTCTTCCGGATCGCGGCGGTCCTTCAACGCCGCCAGCAGTTCGGGGGGCGGTTCCTTGCCCTGGTCGGCATAGCTTTTGATGATGTCCAGGGCGCGGTTGGCATGGGAATGGCCCAGGCTCAGGCGAATGATGCGGGTCACCATCCAGAACAAGGGAAAGATCAGCCACCAGTAGCGGTTGAACAGCCAGAAAACGTCATGATCCATGGCAAAGCCCTTCTCTTTGACCCGTATTGGCCGCCCCCGCAGCGCCTGGATGCACGTCAAATCAGGCTTTTTGGACCTTCCGGCGGGGCCAGTTCGACCTTTTCGATCTTTTCAGCGCGGTTTGTGATCTTGGTGGTCGAGATCAGGATGTTCTTGATGTCGGCATCGGCCTGGTTGAAGTGGGCCTGCAGCTTGCCAACCCGTTCGCTGAGCAGCCGCACATCGTTGAGCAGCACGCCCACTTCCTGGCGGATCAAATCGGCCTGTTCGCGCATCCGCGCGTCCTTCATCACCGTCTGGATGGTGTTGATCGCCAGCATCAGGATGTTGGGCGACACCACGATCACATTGGCGCGGTGCGCTTTCTGGATGACGTCGGAAAAGCCGTCATGCAGGTCGGCATAGATCGACTCCGACGGCACGAACATGATGGCGGGGGTCTGCACCTCGCCGGGGATCAAGTATTTTTCGGAGATGTCGGAAACATGCTTGGCCACGGTGGCGCGCACCTGGGCCGAGGCTGCTTTCTTGTCTTCGTCGGTGGCGGCATGGCGCAACCCATGAAAACCCTCCAGCGGAAACTTGGAATCGATCACCAACAGCGCCTTGTTGCCGGGCATGCGGATGATGCAGTCGGGGCGGTTGCGGTTGGAGAGCGTGAACTGGAAGTCATAGAGCGTAGTCGGCAGCCCATCGCGCACAATATCTTCCATCTGGGCCTGGCCGAAGGCGCCGCGCGACTGCTTGTTGGACAGGACCTGTTGCAGGCTGACGACCTGTCCCGACAAGGCCGAGATGTTCTTCTGCGCTTCGTCGATCACCACCAGCCGCTCGCCGATGCCGGCGATGCTGGCGGCGGTTTTGGTGGCGCTGTCGGTCAGGTTCTCGCCCAGCCGCTTGTCCAAGGCGGCGATCTTTTCGTCCAGGGTGCGTTGCAGTTCCGCCTGGGCCTGGATGGCGGCCTTGAACTGGCCGGAAATATCGCCCTGGCCGGAGAGCACCGCATCCAGCCGTGTGTCGGGCGCGACCACGGGCGCCGGGCGCCGGGCAAAGGCCAGGATCGCGGCGGCCGTTACCACGGCAACCGCCAGCATAATCAACGCTAATTCCATGAATCCTTGACCCAA
>JACCXK010000206.1 GCA_013697055.1 Alphaproteobacteria bacterium | reverse complement strand
ACGTGAGGGAAGGGGACCCAGGTTGTCGAAACCTTTAGGTGGTGGCCGCCTGGGTCGTCCGTACGCTGCCGCTACGAACTCCCTCGCATTCGCTTTCGCTCATGCTCGCCGGGGATGACAGTTAGAGCAGTTGCCCCAGCAGGGTCAGCGCAGCTTCGACGCTTTTCAGGCGTATCTCACTGCGGCCGATATCGCCGAAGCGGCATTCGCGGTAGAGCGTGGCTTCGCCGGCGCGCGCCGCCGCGATATGCACCAGCCCGACCGGCTTTTCGTCGGTGCCGCCGCCGGGACCTGCGATTCCTGTCACCGATACCGAGATCTGGGCGACGGAATTGCGGATGGCGCCTTCGGCCATGGCGCGCGCCACGCTTTCCGACACCGCGCCATGCTGGCGCAGCATGGCGGTGGGCACCCCCAGCATCTCTTCCTTGGCCTGGTTGGAATAGGTGACAAAGCCGCGATCCAGCACATCGGAGGAGCCGGGAATTTCGGTCAGCAGGCCCGCGATCAATCCGCCGGTGCAGCTTTCGGCGGTGGCGAGTTTCAGGCCCTTGGCGCGCGCGGCGGCAAGCAGGCTTTCGGCGCTGGCGCGGAGGGTTTCGGAAAACATCAGATGTGGAACAGGATGCGGGCCGCGACCACCAGCACGCCGGCCATGCCGCCGGCGATCATGTCGTCGGTCATCACGCCCAGCCCGCCCTTGAGGTTCTGGTCGGCCCAGCCCACCGGCCAAGGCTTCCAGATGTCGAACAGGCGGAAGAACACAAAGGCCAGGCCAAAGGCGGGCAGGGAGATGACCTGCTCGGCCGGCACCAACCCGCCGAAAGTGAGAAGACAAAAGGAACAGGCGAACCATTGCCCCGCCAGCTCGTCGATCACGCATTCGGAGGGGTCATCGCGCCCGGTTTCGCGCACATGGTCGCCGCAGGCGAGAATGCCGATCACCAGCACGATGATGCTGGAGGCCAGGATGCCCATGCCGCCGCCGGCGTGCAGCGCGATCAGGATGGCCAGCGGCACCGCCACCGCGCTCATGATGGTGCCGGGCGCGACGTCGAAATAGCCGATGCCGAACACCGAAGCGACGACGGTGGAGGCGCGGGGGAGCTTCATCTACAGCCTCACGGTTGCCATGGCCTGGGCGGCGATGCCCTCGCGGCGGCCGGTGAAACCCAGCCCTTCGGTGGTTGTAGCCTTCACGCTCACCCGCGACTCTTCGATCTTCAATATCTCGGCGATCTTGGCCTTCATGGCATCGCGGTGCGGGCCCACCTTGGGGCGCTCGCAGATGATGGTGACATCGACATGATTGATCGTACCACCCTTGGCCGCGACCAGGCTCGCGGCATGGTCAAGGAATTTCCAAGACGCCGCGCCGCGCCAGCGTTCATCGCTGGGCGGGAAATGCTGGCCGATATCGCCTTCGCCGATACAGCCCAGCAGCGCGTCGGTGATGGCATGCAGCCCGACATCGGCGTCGCTATGGCCTTCCAACCCGTGGGTGTGCGGTATTTTCAGGCCGCACAGCCAGATATGGTCGCCGTCCTTGAACTTGTGCACGTCATAGCCGGACGCGGTGCGCACATCGGCGCCGATCAGCGATTCCGCCAGCGCGAAATCCTGCTTGCGGGTCACCTTGATGTTCTTCTCTTCGCCTTCGACCATTTGCACTTTCAAACCCGCCAGTTCGGCCAGCGCCACGTCATCGGTGACGTCCGTGCCCGCATGCGCACGATGCGCTTTCGTGATCTTGGCATAGACAAAGCCCTGGGGCGTCTGGGCGCGATAAAGATTCTCGCGGTTCACCAAAGTCCAGCGCCCGTCATCGCCGGCGCGGCGCAAAGTGTCGCTGGCCGCCACCATGGGCAAAGCGCCGTCCGCGCCGGCTTCTAGCGCCTTCACCACATCTTCGATTACCTTGCGCGACACCAGCGGCCTTGCTGCGTCATGGATCAGCACAAAGTCGGGCGCATCCTTCGCCAGCGCCTCCAATCCAAGCCGCACCGATTCCTGGCGAGTCACACCGCCGGTTACAGGCGAGGGCACAGAGAGCCCCGCCAGCGCCTGTGCTGCTAATTCCTGCTGACCGGCGCCGATCACCACTTGCACCGGATAGCCGCCAAACGCCTCGACCGTCCGGCGCAGCATCGGCTTGCCCGCCAGCCGTTCATATTGTTTTGGCAGCTCGGTCCCGGCGCGTTCACCCTTGCCGGCGGCGACGATCAGGACGGCGATGCGCGGCATGAGAGTTCCTTCCTAAACCGGTCGACTGCCTAACATTTAAGGACGGCGAGTGCGATATTTTGTTGCTTTGCGGTATGATGCCTATATTATCGCCTTGTAACGGTTGTGCTCAAACAATAGGCATATCTTGGTCAGTGTTCTCCAGAAACTTCGTACGGCCGGCGCGGCTGATAGCGGCACGGGCACTATCGCCAATGCCCTACCCATGCCCGTCATGCTCCTGGGCGCCAAACTTGAAGTCATTTATGCCAACCCGGCCGCGGAACAGTTCTTCGACACCGGCCTGACGCTGCTGCGCAAGCAGACCCTGGCCGATCTGATCGCGCCCCATTCGCCCTTGTTCCAGCTTGTCACGCAGGCCGCCGAGCGCAACGCCAGCGCCGCCGAACGCGACATCGACCTTTCCACCCCCAAACATGGCGAACGGCTGGCCGATGTCACGGTGACGCCGGTGCCCGACCCGGAAGGCGCCATCCTGCTCACCTTCCAGGAACGCAGCCTGGCCCAGCGCATGGACCGCCAGTTGATGGCGCGCGGTGCGGTGCGCTCCATGCACGGCATGGCTGCGGTGCTGGCGCATGAGATCAAGAACCCCTTGGCCGGCATCCGCGGCGCGGCGCAGCTGTTGGAAGAAGGCCTGCCGCCGGACGAGCGCGAAATGACCCAGCTGATCGTCGCCGAGGCCGACCGTATCCGCAACCTGATCGACCGGATGGAAAGCTTCGGCGACACCCGCACCTTTGTCCGCCATCCCGTCAATATCCACGAAGTGCTGGACCGGGTGCGCAAGGTGGCTGAATCCGGCTTTGCGCGCGGCGTCACCATTGTGGAAACGTTCGATCCCTCGCTGCCGGCGGTATCGGGCGATCATGACCAGTTGATCCAGGTTTTCCTGAACCTAGTGCGC
>JACCXK010000193.1 GCA_013697055.1 Alphaproteobacteria bacterium | reverse complement strand
AGGTCAATCTGATCAATCCAGGGCCCATGCGCACCCTGATGCGCCGCAAGGCCATGCCGGGCGAGGACCCCGAAGTTCTGGTCAAGCCGGAAGAGATGGCCTTCAAGGTCGTCGAGATGCTGTCGCCCGGCTACACGCTGAACGAGACGATTATAAACTTCCAGAAATAGCATTGTTGTCATGGCCGGGCTTGACCCGGCCATCCAGTGTCAAATGCAATATGGATGGCCGCCTCAAGGGCGGCCATGACATGGGAGTTATTTCTTGGTCGCGTACGGGTTCTTGGAATTGCGCACGCTGAAGCGCAGCGGCGTGCCCTTGAGGTTGAAGGCCTCGCGCAAGCCATTCGACAGATAGCGCAAGTAAGCCTCGGGCAGGGCGTCGAGCTGGTTGCCGAACAAAGTGAAGCTGGGCGGCCGGGCCTTGCGCTGGGTCATGTAGCGGATGCGCACCCGCCGCCCGCTGATCGCGGGGGTGGCATGGCGCTGCAGCGCCTCGCCCAGGAAGCGGTTCAAGGTGGCGGTAGAAATGCGGGTGTTCCAGGCGGTGTCGGCTTCGGCAATGGCCGCTTCCAAGCGGTCCAGCCCTTCGCCGGTGCGCGCCGATGTGGCGATCAGGGGGGCGCCCGCGACCTGCGGCAAGAGACGGTCCAGCTTCTCGCGCATCCGGGAAATGGCGCCGGCCTTGTTTTCCAAGAGGTCCCATTTGTTGATGGCAAAAACGATGGCGCGGCCCTCGCGGGCGATCAGGTCGGCGATGGTCAGGTCCTGTTTCTCGAACGGGGCGCAGGCGTCGATCATCACGATCACGCAGTCGGCAAACCTTATGGCTTCGAGGGTGGAGGCGACCGACATCTCTTCCAGGGTCTCGCCCGCCACACGCGCCTTCTTGCGCAGGCCCGCGGTGTCGTGCAGCAGCACGTCGCGTTCGCCCGCTTTCCAGGGCGCGGTGATGGCGTCGCGCGTCAGCCCGGCTTCGGGCCCGGTGAGGGAACGGTCCTCGCCCAGCAGGTTGTTGAACAGCGACGACTTACCGACATTGGGCCGGCCCACCAGCGCCAGGCGCAGCGGCCGGTCGAGATAATTGACGACAACATCTTCCTCAAGCTCGTCGTCTTCCGAGAATTCCTCGTCAGAGTCTTCTTGTTCTTGTTCTTCTTCCGGCTTGGCCGCCGGGCCAAGAGTCTCCAGCGCCGCGACGATATCCTCCATGCCCAGATTGTGCTCGGCGGAAATCGCCAGCGCTTCGCCCAGTCCCAGCCCCCAGGCCTCGGCAGGCGGTTCAACGCGGCCTTCGCACTTGTTGGCGGCCAGGATCACCGGCTTGCCGCTTTTGCGCAGAGCCTCGGCGATGATCTCGTCGCCCGCCGTCACCCCGGCGCGGGCGTCGATCAGGAACAGCAGCGCTTCGGCTTCGGCGATGGCCGTCAGGGTCTGCCTGGTCATGCGGTTGGGAATGCTGCCGCTGACGCCTTCCTCGAACCCGGCAGTATCGATCAGGGTGAGGGCGATGCCTTCATACACGGCCTCGACCGCCTGGCGGTCGCGGGTGACCCCCGGCGTGTCATGCACGATCGCGGCGGTGCGTCCGGCCAGCCGGTTAAAGAGGCGTGATTTGCCGACATTGGGGCGGCCGACGATCGCGAGTTTCAGCGTCATGACGCATCTTACCTAAGCGCCACGAGTTCGGCGTCGGAGGTGTAGAGATACAGAATGCCGTTCGCCACCACCGGCGAAATGATGGTACCGGCGGGAATTTCCACCCGGCCCGTCAGCTTGCCGTCATAGGGCGAGATCGCCTCGGCATAGCCGTTGGACGAGGTCATCACCAGCCGGTCGGACACCAGCACCGGGCCTGCCCAGATGATGGGGTCGACCTTCTTTTCCGGATTCTCATACTGGGGAAGCTGGTGGATCCAGTGCACCTTGCCTTCCTTGCGGGTCAGGCAGATCAGGCGGGCATTGTTGTCCAGCACATAGACATAATCGCCCGCCGCCCAGGGCGTCTGGATGCCGCCCACATCGCGCGACCATAGCCGCTCGCCGGTGTTGACGCTGAAGGCGGCCATCAGGCCGGACTGGCTGATGGCATAGACCACGCCGCGATCGATCACCGGGCGCCCGGCGATGGTATCCAGCGCCGACAGGGCCGTGACATGGCCGCTGCGCGACAGCACATCGCTCCAGCCTACCTGGCCATTCTGGACGCGCAGGGCGAAGATTTCGCCTGACGTATAGGGCGCGATCACAGTTTCGCCCGACACCGCAGCATTGGTGGAGGCCAGGATGCCGGCGGATTCGGAAATGCCCTGATGATCCCACAGCTGGCGGCCATCGACCTGGGCCAGGGCGTAGAAATGATTGTCATGGGTGGAGATGAAGATGCGCCCGCCGCTGACCACCGGGGCGTTGATGATCGGCATGCCCAGATCCTTGCGCCACACCTCGCGCCCGGTGCGCGCGTCCATGCAGATCAGCACGCCGAAGCCGCTCGTGACATAGATATTGCCGTCGTCATAGGCGACACCGCCGCCCATGCCTTGCGGCGGCTTGATGGTGTTGGCCTTGCCCAGAAGGCCCCAGAAGGTGGGCCAGTCGGTACCGTTCCGGGGCGCCAGCGCGCGGTCCCAGACGGCATGGCCGTCGCCGGCGCGGAAGGCGAAGACATGGGCTTCCGCGTCCAGCACATAGATCAGCCCGCCGGCGATAGCCGGCGCGGATGTGATATGGGAATCGATATCGTTGCCCTTGCCGGCGCTTTCGCGCCACAACTCGTGGAGCCGCCCGGGCGCCGCCAGATGGTACATGGCGTTGGAAGCATAGCCGCCGGGTTGCGGCCATTCGGTATTGCGGTAGGGCGGGGGCAGCACGATGGGCGCGGCCTTCAGGGCCACGTCGGGCTTGAGATCGGAGTCCAGCGACATCACCGGGATGCGCACACCGCGCAGGTTGGACTTCTTGCCGGAACTGTCGAACCAGCTTCCCACTTCGTCGATCACCGAGCAGCCGGTCAGCAGCAACGACGCCGCCGCGATCACCAGCAGGATACTGCGAGGCGATTTCATCTATTTCGCCGGTGCTGCCGGCGCGGGCGCGGGCGGCACCGGAACCGGATCGGCCGGCACGCTGCCATAGCTGGTGGCGCCGCCATTCTTGAGGAAGGCCGCCATCGCCTTGGCGCGTGCGCGCAGGGCGTCGGGCGCTTCGGAGTTCAGCGACAAGGCGGTGTATTTGGTCAGCGCCGATTTGCTGTCCATGGCACGGTAGTCGGCATAGGCCATGACTTCCTGGGCATTCTCGCGCCAGGCATTGCCGGGCTGGTCCAGCGGCTTCAACAGTTCGGCCAGGTCGCTGCGCGAAGCGGTTTCGGCCAGCGCCCAGGCGGCGCGCAGCCGCGCCACCGAACCGACGGGGCCGCTGTCATTGGCGGCGATGTCCTTGTAGAGCGCGATGGCGTTGTTCTGCTGGCCGGAGGCGAACATGGCGCCGGCCTCGGCCAGGCGCGCCACGCTGGCATAGCCGGATGGCGCGGTGCGGGACAGATCGACAAAGGCGCTTGCCGCCGCCTGGGGATTGGAAATGCGCTGGGCGGCGAGGAATTGATCGGAGACCTTGGCGCGCTCCTGGGCTTCATGGCGTTCCCACACCTGCCAGCCGGCGATGCCCGCGAACAGCAGGACCAGGGCAACGATGGCGTAATTGCCATAGGCCTTCCAAAGCTTCTCAAACCGTTCGCGGCGAACGTCTTCCTCGACTTCGCGGAAAATATCACTCAAGGCGGCAGTCCTCAGAGGAAGTCTTTGACGGGACGCGTTAATTAGCCCGCGCGGCCCTGCTGCGCAATGCGCCGGGCTGTAAGAATTGCCCTCAAAATCGGGCTTTTACTGGGCTTTTTTCATAGGGTAGACATTTTCCACCCCCGGGAAGGCTCTGGAGCGCACATCTTCGGCATAGGCCTTCACCGCCGCCTCGATGGCCGGACCCAGCTGGGCATACTGGCGCACGAATTTGGGCGGATTGGGGTTCAGGCCCAGCATATCCTCCATCACCAGCACCTGGCCGTCGCAGGCCGGGCTGGCGCCGATGCCGATGGTGGGGATGGCGATGTCTCGCGTGATCTTGGCGGCCAGGGGTTCGGCCATGCCTTCCAGCACCACGGCAAAGGCGCCGGCGTCCGCCACCGCATGCGCATCGGCCAGCAGCGCCGGCCATTCCTCTTCGGTGCGGCCGGTGGTGCGGAAGCCGCCCTTCACATGCACCATCTGCGGCGTCAGCCCGATATGGCCCATCACCGGAATACCCCGCTGGGTAAGATAGGCGATGGTCTCGGCCATGCGGGCGCCGCCTTCCAGCTTCACCGCCGTGGCGCCGGTTTCCTGCAGCACGCGCGCGGCGTTGCGGAACGCCACCGCCGGGCTTTCCTCGTAACTGCCGAACGGCATGTCCACCGTCACCAGCGCGCGCTTGGAGCCGCGCATCACCGCCTTGGCATGGGTGATCATCATGTCGAGCGTGACGCCGATGGTGGTTTCCAGCCCATGCATCACCATGCCCAAACTGTCGCCCACCAGCATCAGGTCGACATGTTGATCCAGCAGCCGCGCGGTATGGGCGTGATAGCAGGTGAGGCAGACGATGGGCTGCGCCCCTTTGTGGGCGCGGATCTGCGGCACCGTGATGCGTTGATGCTGGGTCTGGACGGACATGGAGGTCCTCCTGTTGGGCGGGGGACCATACCTGAGTCTGTGGGCCAGAAATAATCGCGGCTGGCCTGCTTGCAAGACAGGGCTTGACCGGAGGGGCGGCAGCTTGATACTTAAGCAAATGCTTAACAATCAGCTGGACCGCACCTTTGCCGCCTTGGCCGACCCCGCGCGCCGCGCCATGGTGGAGCGGCTGGCCGGCGGCCCGGCCACGGTCAGCGAGCTGGCCAAGCCGCTGCCCATGTCGCTGCCGGCGGTGATGCTGCACCTGAAGGTGCTGGAAGAATCCGGGCTGGTGAAAAGCGAAAAGACCGGCCGGGTACGCACCTGCCGGATCGAGCCCATGATGCTGAGCCAGGCGGAGCGCTGGGTGGCGGAGCGCCGGGCGATGTGGGAACGCAGTCTGGACCGGCTGGGCGCCTATCTCGACGAGACAATAACGGAGGACGCAAAATGAGAAAGCTGATTTCCCTGATGCATGTGTCGCTGGACGGCTATTGCGGCGGGCCCAAAGGCGAGATGGACTGGATCGCCATGAATGACGCGATCTTCGCCGACGCGGGCGAGGTGATTCACACCGGGGGCGCGGCGGTCTATAGCCGCGTTACCTATGACATGATGCGCGGCTATTGGCCGAAATGGCTGGGGAAACCAGATTCGCCCGAGGTGCGTCATGCCCGCTGGGTCGAGCAGATTCCCAAGATCACATTCTCGCGCACCATGCAAAGCAGCGACTGGAACAATGTCCAGCTGCGGCGCGAGGCGCGCGAAATTCTCGCCGACAAGGAGGCCGATGGCAAAGACCTGCTGATCTTCGGCAGCCCCGGCCTGGTGCATTCTTTCCTGGAACTGGATGCGATCGACGAATTCTGGATGTTCCAGAACCCCATCCTTCTGGGCGCCGGCATTCCCTATTTCCAGGGCGCCGTGAAGACCAAATTGAAACTGGTGGGCCACAAGCCCTTCGACAACGGCGTCATCCGCCTGCATTACCTCAAGGAGACGGCCTGATGCGTTCGGTCACCCATGCCAGTTTCACCATCACCCGCCGCTGGAAGGCGAGCCCGGCGCGCGTCTTCGCCGCCTTTGCGGACCAGAAGCAGAAAGACAAATGGTTCGCCGGTCCCGGCAGCTGGACGGAAGTGGAGCGCAGCTTCGATTTCCGCGAAGGCGGCTTTGAGACTCTCACCGGCAAATGGAACACCGGCATGGTGACGCGTTTTGACTGCGTCTATCGCGATATCGTCGCGCCGGCCAAGGGCGAGCCAGGGCGTATCATCTACAGCTACAACATGTTCGTGGACGAGAAGAAAATTTCAGTCTCCCAGGCCGCCATCGAAATCATGGCCGACGGCGATGGCGCCAAATTCGTCCTCACCGAATATGGCGATTATCTCGATGGCTATGAGGATAACGGCAGCCGCGAGCATGGAACCAATGCCCTGATGGACGCATTGGAAAAGTCGCTGTCATCCTGAGGAGAGTTCATGGACCTTGTAGAACAGGCCAAAGGCTATTACCGCGCCTATGAGCGGCACGACCGCGGCTTCATGGAAGAGAATCTGCGGCCCGATTTCACCTTCACCAGCCCGTTCGACGATCATATCGACCGCGATGCCTGGTGGAAGCGGTGCTGGCCCAAGGAGCCCTTGCACCAGAAGTTCGACTTTGTCACCGTCATGCAGGATGGGGCACGCGTGTTCGTGGCTTACGAATGCACCATGCACATTCCCAACGCCACCCATCCCGATGCGCATTTCCGCAACGCCGAGCTGCTGACCTTTGAGGACGGCAAGCTGAAATCGGTGGAAGTGTTTTTCGGCGATCCCCCGCGCGGCCTCACGCGTCACGAGTTCGCCGTCCAGTCCGGCGCCGCTTAGGCAAAAAGGCCGGTCTTGCGACCGGCCTTTCGCCCTATGCCATCGCAGGCGCTTTTTTGCCCGCCATGGCCTTGACCGCGGCGGTGGTCAGCGGCTGGCCGCCGATCGCCCATTCGCCGCTTTCATATTCCTGCACCCGCACCCAGGTGACGCTGCGCATGGCTTCGCCTTCCACGGCGATGATGGCGTCGGTGACATTTTCAATCATGGTCTTCTTCTGCTCCGGCGAAAAAACGCCCCGGATAAGCTGGATATCGACAAGCGGCATGGATGCTCCTTTTTCCATGGGCCGGTATTGGCCCGGCGCCTGTTTTTCAAAATCGCCGCCACGCGGCCAGTTCTCGATCTGAACCGCACCCGGTACAGAAATTGAACTGGCCGACGCCGCGGGCGGGCGCTAACTTGCGCGCCGCCTTTGGAGGGCGCCCATGACAAATGCCAGCTACAAGCAGTTCTGCCCTGTCGCCATGGCGGCGGAAATCCTGTGTACCCGCTGGACCGTAGTGGTGCTGCGCGAGATGCTGTGCGGCTCGACCCGTTTCAATGACCTCAGGCGGGGCATCCCGCGCATGTCGCCCGCGCTGCTGTCGCAGCGGCTGAAGGAACTGGAAAGCGCCGGCGTCATTGCCCGCAAGGGCGCGCGGGGCGAGGCGGGCGAATATCACC
>JACCXK010000131.1 GCA_013697055.1 Alphaproteobacteria bacterium | reverse complement strand
GCGGCGCGCCGTGTGGCGGACCGCGACGGGGCGCGCGATATGTCCCTGCGCGGCGTGGCCGCGGAAGCCGGCTTCGCGCCGGCGGCGCTATACGGATATTTCAGCAGCAAGGACGACCTGCTCCTGGCGCTTGCCGCCGATGATCTCACCAGCCTGGCGCGCGCCATGCGCGGCGCCGGCGGCCTTGCGGGCGCGGGCACCGCGGCGCTGGACCTGCTGCGCGGGGCCGAAACCATGGCGGCGGCGTCGGCAGCCTTGTCAGGGGCCGGCGGCGGCGATGCCGAGAGATTGTTCAATGGCCGGTTGATCGCGGCGCTGAAGGCATTGTCCGACGCCAGCGGCCTTCCCTCCGACAGCCGCGAAAGCCAGTGCGATGTGGTGCTGGTGGCGGCGGCGCTGGCGGGCTTGGCACTTCTGGCGCGCTCGGGACGACTGGAAGCCTTGGGCTTTTCCCCTGCCGAAATGATCGCAAGGCTGGATGCGCGCTTCGGCGCCTAGCCCCAAAATCAACCGGTGTGATCGAACAGAATCTTGATGCCGATGGCGATCAGGATGATGCCGCCGCCGGCTTCCGCGGTGCGGCCGAATTTCTCGCCCAGCACCCGGCCCGTCATCACGCCGATGGTGACCATGGTGAAGGTTGCCGCCCCGATCGCCAGCGCGTTGACGATGATATTGGCGCCGACGATGGCCAGGGTCACGCCGACGGCGAGTGCATCGATACTGGTGCCGATGGCGGTCAGCACCAGCACCATCAGGCCGTGGCTTCGGGGCTTTTCCTCTTCTTCGTGACGCCGGAACGCATCCCAGATCATCTTGCCGCCGATCACGGTGAGAAGCCCGAAGGCGATCCAGTGGTCGAAGGCGGCGATGGTGCGGCTGGCCGCCTTTCCAAGCGCCCATCCGATCAGGGGCGTCACCGCCTCGATAGACCCGAAGATCGCACCGGCGCGCAGCGCTTCGCCCCAGCCTGGCTTGTCGAGCCGCGCGCCCTTGCCCAGCGCCGCGGCAAAGGCATCCGCCGACATGCTGAGGGCCAGAAGCAGAACGGGAAGAAACGTCATCGAAACTCTTACTGGGCGAAGTGGACTTCTATGATGAACGTCCGCTGCGGGAAAGGGTGGAACAGGAAATACTTGTCGTTGTTGAGATTGGCCACGCCGAGAGAAATGTTCCAGTTTTCGTTGATCTTGTAGCGCGTCCGGGCATCCACCACGAAGTATCCGGCAAAGCCCTGATAGGTCTGGGAGACGATATCGCTGTTGTCGATGGTGCCGAAGCTGCGGTCGGCATAGCGGGCGCCCAGCGTAAAGGCCCATGTGTCATCGAGGCGATAGGTCGCCACCGCATTGGCCTTCAGTTTCGGCACGCCCGGAATGAATTTTCCCACCGCCGCGGCGAAGGCATTGTCCTGGCGGATGCGGCCATCGGCGGCGGTGAGGCTGCCCATCAGTTCCAGTCTCGGAATGAAGGCATCATACTGGTCGGCCACCAACTCGATGCCGCGCACCTGGGTGCGGTCCACATTCTGCACAAAGCTGAACAGGGTGGGCGAGCCCGCCACCAGCGGCGCACTTTGCGACAGCAGCGCGCTGGTGATGTCCTCCTCGAAGAAGGACAGGCAGAACCGGCTGTTGCCGCTGCGCCGTTCCGCCGCCAGTTCATAGGAGCTGGCGCGTTCGGGACGCAGATTGGGATTGGGCACGGTCAAGCTCGTGCCGGTGGTGATCGCCTGGTAAAGCTCGGTCACGGTCGGCATGCGATAGGCCACGCCCCAGGAGCCGGTGATGGTCCAGGCGTCGGACACCGCCCAGGCCAGCGCCGTCTTGGGCGACAGGGTGCTGGCGGAAATGCGCGGCTGGGTGACGTTCAGTGCTGGGGACGCGGAGAAATTCGATCCCGCATAAGCGCGCCAGTCTTCATAGCGCACCCCCAGCGCCGCTTTCACTCCCGGCGCGAAGGACCAGATGTCTTGCAGCCACAGCGCATTGGTGGCGGTGCGGCCCTTGGCGGCATTCGCGACCGTGCCGACGTCGCCCGCGATCCAGTCGGTGAGATTGTTGCGGACTTGCGCAAAGGTCTCGGTGTCGCGGTGCGCGCCGAAGGACAGTTCGTGATCCGTCCAGCCGCGCCACACGCCATTGGCGTCCAAGGTATACCAGCCGGTGCCGTTCATGCGATTGACCGTGCGCGCTCCGCTCGCGAAAGCGCCGGGCAGCGCGGCAGTCGGCACGCGCTGTTTATCGTTGAGATAGGCGTAATCGCTGGCCAGCAGCTCCCAGGCGAAGTCGCCGTCTTTCTCAGATGTCAGCGACAAGCCCTGGGCGAGCTGGGTCTGCTGCGTGTTGTAAACCTGGTTGGAGAGAGTGCTGGCGGCGATGTTGGTATTAAAGCCGTTGATGTTGCTGTTGCCGGCATAGACGGTGTTGCCCGCCGGATCGCGCAGGTAACTGCGCACCCCGGCATCGTCATCCTGGTGGAACAGGCTGGCGGTGTACGCCAGTTGCCAATGGTTGTCGAAGTCATAGGCCAGCTTGAGCGTGTCGGTATCCTGCACCTGGTGCTCGATGCCGGTATCGCCGATCACGAAGATGGGCGCACCGGTGCGGTTCAAGTCGTTGAAGGCGCCGGTCAGCACCGTGCCCGCACCGCTTGCCGTCGCGGGCCGGGTCAGGGTGGCGTACCCCAGCGGCTGGGCGAAACTGTCCAGGTGATTGGCCGAAAGCCGCCAACGGAAGGCGCCATAGCGGTCGCCCACGCCGCCCGCAAGCTGCCAGGTGCCGACGGTTTCATCGGTGGAATATTTGTTGAACGTCTCCACCGCTCCGGTCGCGTCGCCATAAAGCTCGAACTGGTCGGGCATGCGGGTGGTGATGGCGATGGTGGCGCCGATGGAGTTGCCGGCATAGCGCGCCGAGAAGGGCCATAGAGCACGTCGATGCGGGCGACGTCCTGGGGCGCGGCGACGCCGAAATGCGGGGATGCGGCGCTGTTGTTGTTGCCGATGGGCGAGGAAATCATGATCCCGTCCACAAAGATCAGGCTGCGCGCGCTGGCGCCCAGCCCAGAGGTGCGGGTGGCGACCGGATCCTGGGTATCGCCGTAATGGCGTTTGCGCACCACCAGCGAGGGCGCGTATTTCAGCATGTCCTCGGTATTGACGGTGTTGATCTGCTCATAGGCCTTGGCGGCGCTGACCTGCACGTCGGCGGCGGCCGGGTCGGCCGCTCGCGTCCGGTCGGCGCTGACGATGACATATTCGGGCTGCAGGCCGGCGCCGATGCTCTGGGCTTGTGCCGGGTTTATGGCGAGGAAAAGGGCGGAAACAGAAACAGTGGCGCAAAGGCGCGCGGTATTGGACATGGGACTCCCCGATGACGATTGAGCGATGCGCGCGGGATACGCGCGCGGCAGAAAGGCTCAGACAGTCAGGGGTGGGGCGCGGGGCGATACGGGTGAGAAGCGCGAGGCAATAACAGCGGCGCGGGCGTCATCGCTGCGGGCGGCAAAGGCGTGGAATGCGGGCAGGGCGATGTGCGGCGCGTCGGGCGCGGCAGCCAACTGCGCCGCGGCGGCAAAGGCGCAATCCTGATGCGTGGCCTGGCTCTGGTCATTGTGCTTCTGGCCGCCGTCATGATGGATGACAGGCGACAGCGAGACCGAGCACAGCACCAGCCCCTGGGCGTCGGGCATCCAGCCGGCGGGCAGCATCGCGCGCACCAGCAGCGCGATGATGGCCAGATGGCGAAGGCCGCGAGAAATCCCCTGCATGGCGGGAGTTTTGGGCCCGGACCGGCAGCCGGTCAAGACGCCCGTTGTCACGGCGGCGCGGCCATCCGCTGCCCCAAAGGTCCGCCCGAAACTGAACCCATTATGAACACGCGGCTCTGCGCCCGTTCAGAATGGGGTGGATAGCCTGGTACCGGATTACAGAGGGGATATGTTCTTGAAAGAGGAAATCCGCGTTGCGGCAATCGCCGCAGCGCTGTTGGCGGCGGGTTTTTTATCCTGGATGGTGAACGAGTTGACGGACTGCCGCGGCACGAGACGCGATGTGTCCGGCGCGGTTCTTCTGTTGAAGTCCGGATGCAGAAAAACAGGATTTCATACCGGCCAGATTGCCGGGCGGTCCGGCATGATTCCATCCCGTACCGCCTACCAGCAAAAGACTTTCAGCCCCTGAACCGGCGACCGCACCTTCGTTGGGTTGCAGGGATCAGATCGTGATGCCGCCGTCGACGATGAAGTTCTGGCCGGTGGCATACTGGGAATCGTCGCTGGCCAGCCAAAGCACGATGGTGGCGATTTCCTCGGCGGTGCCGATCCGGCCCAGCGGCTGGCGGGCGGTGAAGGCCTTGCGCGCGGCGTCGTAATCGCCGGTGTCCTTGAGCCGCTGTTGCAGCGACGGCGAATCCACCGTGCCGGGGCAGACGGTGTTGCAGCGGATGCCCTTGGCGACGAAATCGGCGGCCACCGACTTGGTCAGGCCGATCACGGCGGCCTTGCTGGCGCCGTAGATGCAGCGGTTGGGAATGCCCTTGATCGAGCCGGCCACCGAAGCGACGTTGATGATCGAGCCGCCGCCGCTTTCCAACATGCCGGGCAGGAACGCCTTGATCATGCGGGCCATGGCATAGACGTTGATCTGGAACGACTTCTCCCAGTGGGAATCGTCATTGTCCAGGATGGTGCCGTTCTCCACAAAGCCGGCGCAGTTGAACAGCACGTCCACTTTGCCGCTCTTTTTCGCCAGCGCGGCGATGGCGGCGCTGTCGGTGACATCCAGAACGGCCTTCTCGCACGCCACCCCGTCCAGCCCCTTGAGATCGCGGTCGGTGGCAATGACCTTGGCGCCTTCGGCCAGGAACAGTTTGGTGGTGGCGAGGCCGATACCGGCCGCGGCGCCGGTGATCAGCGCAGTCTTTCCGTCAAGCTTCCTGGACATGTGTTTCCCGTATGTGCGGTGATTTGTGAGACGCTCTCTTCAGGAGCGAGGGCCATAATGGGGCATCGGCTGGCCCAATTCCAGTGCGCCCATGTCGGGCGCATTGCCGCTATAGCCGTCAGTGACATTGGGGATCACCGCGCCCTTGTCGGTTGCCGCCGATCCGGGCTTCAGCCGGAAGTCGAGGTCCTTGGCGTCGTACAGCTTCTGGATGGAACCGAGGTCCTGGGCATTCAGCATCGGCACATGCTGGAAGATGTCATAGTCCAGGGTCACCAAATGCAGGTCCTGCCGGGTGGCGCTGCTGTATTCAGGCAGGCTGGCATAGCGGCGCACCGTCAGCACCGTGTTGGCGGGGCTCTGATCGGCGCCGGTGCTGCTGAGCAGGTCGCGGTAATCCTCTCGCCTTGCCCATTCCGGCGACGTACATTGAAAGGCATAGGCCGCGCCGGGATTGAGCCGGAAACCGTTGTAATCCGACGCGCTGTAATTGGTGTAGGTCGTCACCGCCAGGATGGCGGGCTGGCTGTTCTGGCCCAGCATCAGATTGTTCTTCCAATGCACATTCGCGGAGGAACCGGCGCTGGTCTCGGTCAGGATGGTGTTGTTGAGGAACACCGCGCCCGCCGATCCCGAGGTCAGCCGGGTCGAGCCGCCCGGCGCGTTATAGACGATGTTGCGGATCCAATAGACCGGCCCGCCCAGCTCGGGCTGGTTGCAGAAGGGATGGGAGGCGGAGTTCAGCATCATGTTGCGCATGATGCGGATATTGTGCATCCCGCCATCGGCCTCGACGGCGTTGTCGTGAAAGTTGGTCATATAGTTGTTGTAGAAGTCAATCGCCACCGGGCGCAGGTGCCAGTCCTTGCGTGCGGGATAGAAGGGTCCGGCGGCGGCGGTGTCGCGCGCGGTGTTGCCGTCGGGATCGCCATAGGTCTCGATGTCGATGCCGTCATGGAAATGGGCGATATAATTGTAGGCCACCACATGGCCGCCGCCATACAGGCGCACCGCGGTGTAGGAATCGAGGGTCGGCGGAAACTTGATGCCGGCCGCGTCGTCCACCTTTTTCCACAGCGCGCCGTTCCAGCCTGACAGATGCACCGGATCGTCGCGGCCGATGAATGTGTTGTCCAGGATGGTGAAGTTGGACGAGCCCGCCCAGTTGGTGAAGATGCCCAGATTGATGTTCTCGAAGCGACTATGCTTGACGGTCAGGCCGCTGGAGCCGGCGATGAACTGGGTGCCGGCCCAGATGGCGATCTGCGTGTTCCTGAAGGTGAGGCCTTCGAAATAATTGTAATTGGCCGCCTTCACATTGAAGAGATTGAAGTTGCCGCCGCCGTCGAACACCACTTCTCCGTCGCCCGCCGCTTTGATGACTATGGGCTTTTGCGGCGTGCCGTTGGCGAACAGGTAATAGGTGCCTTCCACCGGGGTGGTGGAATTGATGCTGCGGTCGCCGGTGTAGAATTCCGGGTGATAGCGATAGGTGCCGGCATGCTCAGTATGATGTCGCCCGGCTTCACCCGCGGCCGACCGCCCGTCACCGTATCGCCGCCGCCGCAATACCAGTTATAGGCGCACATCAGGTCGTTGAAGGCGCCGGTCTCACGCGCGCCTTTCCAGTCACGCGGATAGACATGATAGACATGGCCGCCGGTGGCGGGCACCGGCTCGGCGCGGGTCCTGGCGCTGACGATCTTCACCGCCGCACCGCCATCGGGATCGCTGAGCGACAGCTTGATGTCATAAGCGGTGTTTTCTTCCAGGTCCAGAATCGAACCGGCGAACATGTTGGGCGTCTTCACATTGAAGACCCCTTCGCTCTGATAGATGCGCTCGCCGCTGAGCCGCAGCAGCGGCATAGCGCTTTTCCACGCTTTGTCGCCCGACTTGCGGTAGGACACCGTGACCTCGGCGTTGCGATTGTCGTCGCCCTGGATCACCCATTCAAAGCCCAGATTGATCAGGGTGGGTGGATCGATCACCAGTTCGCCAGCCGCGACCTTGTTCATGGGTGCGGCCTGGGCGGTGACGCACAGCAGGCAGGCGAGCAACGACAGCGCGATGATTTTCAAGCCTGGCCCCCTCCAGTTTGCGCCGCACTATAGCGTGCGAGGCGGACCAGCACAGCCCAAGCCTTTGACGTAAGGCCCGGATTACGCTTTGCTGCCCTCAAACAGTGAGGTGCATGAATGCCTCACGTCGCAAACAGGCCGCCCAGGGACATGTCATGATGAAATCCAGAGTCCGCTACCTGCTGATCATGCTGATCTTCGTGGTCAGCGCCGTGGTCTATATCGACCGCAGCAACATCTCCATTGCGGGCACCTACCTTGCCGCCGACTATCACATCTCCAAGGTGCAGCTGGGCTGGGTATTCTCGGCCTTTCTGCTCGGCTATGCCGCCTTCCAGATTCCCGCCGGCTGGGTTGTGGGCAAACTGGGCCCGCGCAAGACCCTGACTTTGGGCTTGATCTGGTGGAGCGTGCTCAGCGTCGTCACCGCCCTGGTGCCGCCCAGCATGGGCGGCTCGCTGTGGGTGCTGATCGCGGTGCGTTTTGTGCTGGGCATGGGCGAGTCGGTCGCTTATCCGTCATCCAACCAGTTCATCGCCGCCTGGTTTCCCACCCAGGAACGCGGCAAGGCCAATGGCTGGGTGTTCGGCGGTGTCGGCCTGGGTTCGGGCACCGCGCCGCCGCTGGTCGCGCTGATCGTCTATAATTACGGCTGGCATGCGGTGTTCTATATCTCCGCCGTCATCGGTCTGGTGATTGCCGCCATCTGGTATTTCTATGCCCGCGATACCCCGGCCGAGCACGCCTCCGTCACAAACGAGGAAAAGGCCCACATCGCGGCAGGCATGCCGCTGAAGATCGAAGGTGTGATGCCGCCGGTGCCGTGGAAGAAAATCTTTACCAGTGTGGATGTGTGGTGCACGGCTCTGGCG
>JACCXK010000117.1 GCA_013697055.1 Alphaproteobacteria bacterium | reverse complement strand
AGCGCGGCGCGCACCGGCTGGGCGGCGCCGTAATAGCAATCCAGCCATTGGCGGGAGTCGGAGATCACCGCGCAGCGGAACGCGCCGGACAGCGATTCGTCGCGCGGCCGCGCCTGGGCGTGGGCTGCGGCCAAAACCGCGCTAACCGGCACCAAAAGCCACCACAAATGACGCATACGCTCTCCTCAATCCCCATGCCGGCGATCTGATGCCGCCATGGGGCAATTGAAACAAAATCAAGCTTATAGAGCAAGTTAGGGCAAAAGCATGGCCTGATAGGCCGCTTCGATGGCGGCGCGAAAACGGTCAGTGTCAAATAATGGGCTGGAGAGACGGTTCGTTTCCAGCCGCGCCTTCAACGCCGCCAGCCGCGCCGGATCGCGCGCCAGCGCCAACGCCAGCGCTTCGTACGCTTCTACACTCTGTGTCACCAATTCCGGCAGGCCGATAGTGTGCAGCATGCTGGCCGCTACCCGTCCGTCGAACGACGTGCCGGCGCAGGTGACCAGCGGCAGGCCGGTCCACAGCGCATCACTGGCGGTGGTATGAGCATTGTAGGGCAGCGTATCCAGGAACAGGTCGGCCAGGCGGTGGCGCGCCAGATGCGCCGCCTGTTCCACGCGCGGCGCAAACACCAGCCGGGCCGGATCGATGCCGCGCGCTGTGGCGGCGGCGCGCAGATGCTCGCGCGCGGAGTCATTGTCGTCCAGCAGCCACAACACGCTGCCGGGCAAGCACCCCAGAAGCCGCATCCAGATGTCGAATATCCGAGGCGCAATCTTCCAGGCCGCATTGAAGCAGCAGAAGACAAAATCGTCCGGCGGCAAGCCCGCTTCGGCACGCGACGGCGTGTCGTCCGCGATCGCGCGGCTGGAATCATTGACCTGGTAGCAGTGCGGCAGGTGGATGATTCTCTCGCTGTAGAAAGGCTGTTCGCTGAGCGGCAGCACGACCGCATCGGCCAGGATGTAGTCCAGCCAGGGCGCACCGATGGTGCCGGGATAACCCAGGTAATTGACCTGCACCGGACAGGGGCGGTGCGCCAGAATGCCCGGCCGCGCGCCTTCCGTGTGGCCCTTGAGGTCCACCGCAATATCGAATTCACTCTCCCGCAACAGGCGCGCCACATCGACGTCGCTGAGATTGCGAACGTCCTCGAAACGGTCAAACGCCTTGACCAGCCGCGCCCGCATAGCGCTGCCGTCGTCGCGGCTGAAGGAGAAGGCGGTTATTTCAAAGCGGCTGCGGTCATGGCGCTCGATCAGGCCGGCGATCAGCTCAGCCGTGGCATGCTGGTGGAAGTCGGACGACAGATAGGCGACGCGGATACGGTCATGACTGTAACGCTCGCCGTTCCACAGCGGCGCGGCGGGCGCCGGAACACGGTCGGCAACAAAGGCCGCGCTGCAGGCATGCCGCAGCAAACCGTCCTCACAGAAAGGCAGGAAGGTCAACGGCGCGATCACGGCGCTGCGGTCGCGCACCGCAGAAACCACCTGCGCTCGGCACGTGTCCCAGCGCGCTAGGTCGGCGCCGCCCAGAATGGCGCTGGCAATTCCGCCCAGCACATAGGGATGCGCCGGCGCCAGCATTTTCGCTTTTTCAAACGCGGAAAAGGCTTCGTTGTAACGGTCCAGCTTGAGCAGCACGGTGCCGCTGTTGAAGGCCGCGCTGAAGCGCGCCGGGTTCAATGCCAGGGCGCGCGCATAACTGGCCAGCGCATCGTCGAACCGGTCCAGCAACCACAGGCACGCCCCGCGGCGAAACCAGGCTTCGTCATAACCGGGCGCCGCCGCCAGCAATTGATCATACGCGCCCAACGCCGCAGCGAAGGCGCCGGATTCCAGGAACAGGTTGCCGCGATAAAGCAGGCTGATGACATTGCCGGGCTTGATCGCCAGCGCCTGGTCGAAATCCGCCAGCGCCTCGGCGCGACGTCCCAGATCCTGCAGCGCCAGGCCCCGCTGCGTGCGGATATCGACATCGCCGGGCGCCTCGATCACCAGGGGATCGAGTATCGCCAGCGCCTCGGCGGCGCGGCCCTGGCTCAGGCGGATCACGCCGATCATGGCGCGTGCCGCTCGATCGGTGTGATGCAGTTCCAGAATGCGGCGGTAAAGCTTTTCGGCTTCACCCAACGCACCCGCGCCATGCAGTTCGGCCGCTTTGGCGCGCAGCTTTTCAATCTTGAGGGCGTTGCTCATCATGCCCCGTGCAGTGGCATCAAGCCATTGATTACTTTAGATTTATTCCACAATCAGCTTGGCATTGAAAGCGATGCAAAGCCGCTCCCCCTCGCCCTGGAAAGCCGACACCGAATGCTCAAGCCAGGACGGAAACAAATACATGTCGCCGGGGGTCGGCGCTATGCGATGCCGGTTCACCTGGAAGGGAAGCTGGATCATGGTGGCGCGGGCGCGCGGATCGTAAAAAGAAATCTTGCCGTTATCGCCCGGCTCCAGCGCCGAAGGCGGCGCACTGACATAATAGACGCCGCTGATATTGGCGTTGGGATGCACATGCAGGCCCTGGCTGTGGCCGCTCCTGTACGACACCGCCCAGCCCCACAGGATGAAATCCAGCTTGGCCGGCGCGCGCATCAATTCCTGGCGCAAGGTATGACTGGCATATTCCTGTACGGCATTGAAGATATGGAGCTTGAGCGCGTTGATGCCGGGATTGTCGCGCTGGAACAGGTCTTCCTTGGTCTGGAAACCGCCTTCGGTGGTGGTGCCCATGGTGGCGTTGGGCTCGGTGGCCGCGATTTGCGCCACCAGCGCGGAGATCTGCTGATTGACCTCCTCCATGCCGTCCAGATGGCGCTGCAGGATGGTGGTGGGAAAGACGGAAATGAGCCGGTCGGTCACGCGGAGCCTTTAGTGTTGTTCTTGATGCGGAATGATAGGGCAAAAGCCCATGATTTGCAGCCCTCGCGTCAATCGGGCCGGGTCAGGAAGGCAAAGGCCAGGGCATTGAACTCGTCCGCGTAGCGCTGATGGATATTGTGCTTGCCGTCCGGAAAAATGTGCAGCCGCGAACCGGCGATACCGCGATGGATCGCTTCAGGATGCAAGCCGGGTATCAGCGGGTCCCTGGCGCCATGCAGCACCAGGGTCGGGCATGTCACCCTGGCCAGCAGCCCGGCATAGAGATCGCCGCCCGCCGCGAACAACGCCTCCTGCCCGGCGACATAGCGATCCCATAATTCGTCCAGCTCGTCGCCATAAACGGCGCGCATGGCCTCGGCGGCGCGCGGCGACCAGGCCGATATCTTGCGGATGTCGTTGAAGGCGGCGATTTCTTCCGCCGTCAGGAACGACTGGCCACCGAATACCACCAGCCTGGAAACACGTTCGGGATGGGTGCCGGCGATGATGGTGGCGATATTGGCGCCGTCGCTCCAGCCGATGACGGCGAAGCGGTCATGCCTCAGCGCCGTCATCAGCGCCAGCATGTCATCGGCGTCGCGGTGGTAGAAATCGAGCGGATATTCGCGGGCGGGCGGACGCGACCGGCCATAGCCGCGCGGGTCCGGCGCGATCACTTCGAAGCGGCGGGCCGCGAACCAGTCAATCTGCGCGGAAAAATCGCCCGAGCCGGTGCCCAGCGCGCCGGAGACCAGCAGCAAGGGCACCCCCTGCCCGGCCCGCTCGAAATGCAGCTGCATCAGCGCTGCTTGGGCAGGGCGAAAACGTAAACCGCCTGGCCGGTCTGAGAGCGATGGACTTCCTGCAGCATGGTGCTGGGCTTTTGCACCGGGCTGCCGCCCTGGGTGCCGGTGGTCACCGCGATGAACTGCTCGCCGCCCACGCTGAAGGTGATGGGAAAACCCTGCACGCCGGTGCCCAGCCGCGTATCCCACAAGGTCTTGCCGGTCTTGACGTCAAAGGCGCGGAACACCCGGTCGAAATCGCCGACAAAGCCCACGCCGCCGGCGGTGGAGATGATGCTGGTCAGGAACGGCGCCCGCTGCTGGAAGGTCCAGATGGGCTTGAGGGTGCGGGTTTCATAGGCCGAAATGCGGCCCAGGTTTCCGTTGCTGCCCGGCATTTCATAGAATTGCTGGCCGCCGGCGCCATACATGGCGCAGGTCTGGCTCAGCGGCACCAGCAGCAGGTCATCAGGCTGGTAATAGCTGGTGGCGGGCCAGTCATGGCCGCCTTCGGGACTGGGACATGACGCGATCGCCACCCCAGGCTTCTGGTGGATGATGTCGTCGCGATAGGTGGGCCGCCCGGTCTTCTTGTCGAACCTGACCCAGACATTCTGGAAAACCGTCTGCGCCAGGTCCAGGAACTTGCCGTTGGTGCGGTCCAGCTTCCACAGGATGCCGGTCTTGCCCACTTCCAGCACGACCTTCTGGTCGCCGTGATCCACCAGCACGCGCTCATAGACTTCGTCCAGGTCCAGCGATTCACCCGGCGCGTTCTGGTAATACCATTGCAGCTTGCCGGTATCGGGATTGAGCGCCAGCGTGCTGTTGGAGAACAAGGCATCGCCCGTCGTGCCGCGTTCGTCCTGGCGCGACGGCTTGGCCTGGCCGGTGCCCCAATAGGTCAGGTTCAATTCCGGATCATAGGAACCGGTGATCCAGGCATCGGCGCCGGCGCGCTGGTCATTGGTCAGGTTGCCCCAGGTGTCGCCGCCCGGCGTACCCTTGTCCGCGACGGTCAGGGTCTTCCACAACAGCTTGCCATTTGCGGTGTCATAGGCCGCGATCCAGCAATGGTCCTGCACCGAACGGTCGTCGCAGCGCGTCAGGCCGACCACCAGCTTGCCCTTGATGACGGTCATGCCGCCGACCTTGTCGTCCTTGTAGTTGGAGATCCTGGTTTCCCAGACCTGTTTGCCGGTGCGTGCGTCCAGCGCATGCACCGTGGCGCTGGTGGCGCCGTAGAACAGCAGGTTGCCGTACAGCGCCATGGTGCGGGTGGCGTTCTCCAGATTGTCCAGCACCGGGCCGATGCGGTTTTCCCAGATCAGCTCGCCGGTTTTGGCATCCACCGCCTGCACCGTGTTGGTGCGGTTGTTGGACAGGAACATGGTGCCGTCATGCACCAAGGGGTTGAACTGCTGGCGGCCGCCCTCGTCCATGGCATAGACCCAGCGCAATTGCAGGTTCGCCACATTGGAGGTGTTGATCTGCTTCAGGCGGCTGAAATCCCAGGCCTGGTAATTGCCCCGGTGCATCAGCCAGTCTTTTTCATCGGGATGGGTGAGCATCGCGTCGGTGACCGGGGTGTAGTTTTTCACTGTCCCGGTCACGACCAGGCCCATCTGCATGACGGGGACGCGGCGCGCGCGCGCGGTCGCAGGGCCGACCGGCGCGTCCAGCAGACCGGTCGGTGTCTTGCCGTTGGCAAAACTTGCGATGGGTGTCTTGGAGGTGCCGTTGAAGGCAGTGGCGCCGGGCGCGGCGCCATTGGCCTGGAAGATAAAGGCGACGATCTCCTGATAGGTCGCATCCGGCAGCGAGCCGCCATTGCCCATGGGCATGGAGGCCTTGATCACTTCGTAAAGTTCGTTGGCGCCGCGCTTGCCCCAGCTGCCCATGAAGGGCGAGCCCACCAGCGGCGGCGCTTCACCGCCGCCCGCCAGGCTCTTGTTGTGGCAGGAGGCGCAATTCTCCAGGAAAAGGCCATGGCCGACCGTGGCCTGGGCCAGGGTGAAGGGACTGGGCGCGGGCGCCTGCGACGTGGCGCTTTGCACGCCGAGGCCGGTCACCACGGCAACCGCCGCCAGCATCGCACCCAGTTTCAGACCGTGGACCATGGGCATCTTCCTAACGGGTGGGCGTGTCGAGCTGCGGCAGGAACCAAGGCCCCGGCTGCGGCACACCGGCGGCGGCGTCGAAATGCTTTGGCAGCAGCCAACCCCACAAATTGCCGGTGGGCGCCTTCTGGCTGTCGATCTGGACATAGAGCTTGCCGGTGCGGAAGGCGGCGGCCTGTTTTGTGTCCAGGGTCAGGGTGCCCGAAACGGTGCCGCTGTCCGCCGGGGTGACGGCGAGGTCAAAGCCTTTTGTCCCGGGCACACCGATCGCCAGCCCGACGAAAAGATGCGCCCTGGTCGCGGAGGACGGCAGGCCGGCGAAGGTGCCGCTGACCGTCAGGGTCTTGCCCTCCAGGGTGGCGGTGGCGTCGCCGCGGCCCAGCATGTTCTTGTTGTTGGCCTGATCCAGCGGCATCGGTCCCAGATTGGCCTGGTAGGGGTCGGCGGCAAAGGCGGGGCCGCAAGCGAACAGGAGCGCCATTGCGGGCGCTGCCAGGCGGCGAAGCGATCTTTGCGTCATGACGAGCCTTTTCCAGCCGGAGGCGAAGTCTGTCCCAGCTTCGTGCGGCGTTCAATTGCGCGGGCAACGGCCCTGAAAAGATTATGGCGGCCGCCCGGAAGGGCAGCCGCCACAGATCTTCGCACCGCCTTAGTGAGAGAGGCGGAAGCCGATGGTGTAGTACCGGCCGATCACGTCATACAGAGTCGGATTGGTGTTCGAGCTCTGGTTGAGGGGCGTGAACGGATTGGCATTGCCCGGATTCTGGTTGGTCAGGTTGTCGATCTTGAAATACAGCGAGGTGTGTTCGCTGAGATCATAGTGACCGCCGACGTCGAAGTAGAGCTCGCCCGGCAGGTAGTTGCTGCTGACCGTGGGATGGTTGCTGTCCACCGGTGCGGGGCAGGCCGAAGCGCAGGCAAACCAGGCACGGGCGATCACGCCTTCGCTGAACCAGCGTTCGTTGATGAACAGGCCCCAATTGTCGCTTTCATAGCCCTGGTTGAAGAAGATCTTCCAGTGCGGGGTATTGCCGCCGTTTTCGCCGGCTTGCTCTCTGACGAATGCGCCAATGAAGCCCGGGTTGGTCTGGTACTTCATCACGTTGGTGGCCAGGACGCGGAGGGTCACATCGCCGCCCAGGCCCCAGTCGATCGCGTCATCGACGGCGAAGCGATAGCTGGCTTCATAGTCGATACCGTCGGTGACCGCCGAGGCCAGGTTGACCTGTGGCGTGGTCTGCAAGGTCGGGCTGGTGTGCGTCAGGGCCGTGTTGATCACGCCGCCGACCGCCCAAGGCTGGCCATTGCTCTGGATGAAGGAGCACTGCAACGCATTGCCGTTGAAGCACAGGTTGATCTGATCAAACTGGCCAAGCTGGGCAATGATGCTCTTGACGCCGATGCGATAGTAAGTGGCCGAGATATTCAGCCCGGGAACATAAGACGGCGACCACACCAGGCCCACTTCCGTCGTCTGGCCCTTTTCCGGCTTCAGGTTCGGGTTGGCGGTGATGGGGTTGGGCAGCGGGCTGATGGTGCGGTTGGCGGTATCGCCGGGGCCGTTCGAGCAGCAGGTGAACGGATCGGTGACTGAACCGTTGTTGACGCGGGCGCCGGCGAACAATTCCGCCAGGTTGGGCGCGCGCACGTCGCGCGACTGCAGGGCGCGAAGGCGCAGGCCATCCAGCGGCGTATCCCAAGTGGCGCCGACCTTCCAGGTCTCGACGTCGCCGGAGGTGGTGTAGTGGGTGTAACGGCCCGCCAGGTTGACGTTGATACGGCCCCAGGCCTGATCATCCAGCAGCGGGACGTTGGTTTCGCCGAAAACTTCCCATTCGTGGAAATAACCGCGGGCGGGCTGGAAGTTGCCGGCGTACCAGTTGGGCGCGGCGGGCGGGAAGGCCGCTCCGTTAATGACGCTTCCGGCATTGAGCAGCGGATTGCCAGCCGGACCATAAGTCTGGGCAGGAATAGATTGATTTTGGCCGGGGTTTCCGAGGGTCTCGTTGGCGCAGTTACCGCGGGAGGCGCAATCGCTCATGCCGCGCAGCGATTCCTCGCGGAACTGGAAGCCGGTGGCGATATCCACCTTGCCGGCCCAGGTCGAGAAGGGCGCACCGGACACGCCGAAGTCCAGGACTTCCTGGCGGGTGCGAACGGTCTGCGTCGGATCGCGGCCATTGGCGCCGGTGCTGCTGCCATCGGCATTCAGCCCCTGCACGAAGCTGCGGGCGGCCGGCGACGCGCCGTTGGTGCCGATGATGTTCAAGGGCTGGCACCCGACCGAGCGGGCGGCGACGGAGCGGCAGATCACGCTGCCCACCGGAACCCCCGGGAAGGCGGCCTGGTTGTTGGCGGTGACCTGCACCGCATCGATCGCGGCGTTGTAGTAGGGCGTGATCAGGATGTTTTCGAGGGTGTTGTGGAAATCGACTTCGCCGTGCTGGCCGTAACCCTTGAAGCTCCAATCGGTGTCGAACAGGTTGAACGTGCCTTCCGCGCCGATCACATAACGGCGGGTGGTGCGGTTGTTGTAGTTTTCCACATTCTGCAGGACGGAATTCTGGGCGCCATAGGTGAATTTGCCGGCGGTATAACCGTTGGAAAAGCCGTTGGAGACAAAGCCGCCATTCGGGCCGTTGGAGATGTCGGCGAGGCTCGGCGCATAGACGTTGCCGGCGCTGCCGGCGATGCCGCCCGCCGGCTGCACAATGCTGGTGAACTGGCTGTTGTAGGCCGCGGTCTGGCCGTTATTGGCCAAGCACGCTTGCGCCACCGAGGTCGGCAGGAAGGGGTTGTCGCAACCGATCGACAGATTGTCCGACTTGAAGAAGGACTGGGTCGGCTTGTCCCAGGTCACGACTTCGGAATAGATCGCGCTGCCGTAAATCGAGATATTGTCGGTGAGATCGTAGGACAGGCGCATGAACGCGTTGCCCCGCACCAGGCGCGCTACGATCGAGTTGTAGCCGCCCTGGGCGCCGGAAAGATCGCCGCCAAAGCAGTAACCGCCGGACGAGCAGTTGTTGGTGCCGCCGGCCGCGGTGCGGTTGGGGGTGGCGGGCAGGCCGTTATAGCCAAAGCCGTAATCGAACTGGGACGGCTGACCATTGGCGCCGAACTGGGTGCCCTGCAGCGGACCGCGGGTGATCAGGCCGCCATAGGCCCACAACACGTTCTTGCCATTGAGGCCGTTGATCCATTGCGGCGAACCGCCGGGGCAGCCATTGGGCTGGCACTGGGCGGTGCTGAACTGCTGTAGCTGCTGCGGATTCTGCCACCACTTGCGATTGCCGTTCAGGCTGTTGATGCCCGCTTCGCTGGTGAATTCGCCCGAGATTTCGATGTGGGCGCGGCCGTGCAGGAAGCTGGTGCCCGCCGCGAACTGGATCTGGCCCTTTTCATCGTCGGCATAGTTGGAGATGCCGCCATTGACGTTCATCTTGAAGCCTTCGAACTTCTTGTCGAAGACAAAGTTGATGACACCAGACACGGCGTCGGAACCCCAGGAGGCCGAGGCGCCGCCAGTCACCACGTCGATGCGCTGGATCAGCATCTGCGGGAACTGGCTGATATCGACCACGCCCTGGATGTTGGTCGGGATGATGCGTTCGCCGTCGATCAGGATCAGGTTGCGGGCGGTGCCGAGGCCGCGCAGGTTCAGCGCGGAAATGCCGTTGACGCCGTTGGACGAGCCGCCATTGCCGACCGTCGTGCCGGTCGAGCCCATCAGCGAGGGGAGCTGGGTGATGGTGGTGAAGACGTTGGTGTTGGCCTGCTTCTCCAGGTCCGCCGCGTTGATCACGGTGGTCGGGGTCGGCGCCTCAAAGCCGCTGTTCATAATACGCGACGAGGACACGGTTACCGATTCGGTGGACTCCGCGGCGCCCTGCGCAAAGGCAGGCGCGGAAATCAGCATCGCAAGCACGGCAGTGCTGCTGGACAACGCCAGGCGGCGCTTCGCGCTGCCCGAATTGGCATCAAAGAACATGATTTTTTCCCCTAATGAACGTTCCCGGCGTCTCTTTTTTGAGACTTTTCCTTGGTTTGAACCTAACGCGGAAGCGCGAATATCGCAATAGTGTCACCGAAGACCGGCCGGCCCTCGGACTTCATCTGGGTCTCCTGGGAATGGCAGCCATTGGCGCCAACAGCCATATATTGCACGCCTTTTACGCGGTAGGTGATGGGCGGCGTACAGACACCGATGCCTAAATGATACGACCACAGCTTTTCGCCACTCTTGGCGTCGAAGGCCATGACGTTGCCCGCCACCTCTCCGGCGAAGACCAGATTGCTCGCAGTTGCGAGAACCCCGCCGAACATCAGATGGTCGCTGAGATACTGCCAGGCGATCTTGCCGGTATTGACGTCAATCGCTGAAATGTTACCGGAATTCTTGATCATCTCGGGCGCCAGCCGCTTGCGCTCTTCCTCGGTGGGAACGGCGTTGCCGAACTGCTGGCCCACTTCGGGGGTGCCCGGCACCCAGGGCTTGGTGACCTTCATCTTGTAGATGTGCGGTTCGTTGATCGCCATGGTGTAGAAATAGTGGGTCAGGGGCGAAAAGGCCGGCGGCTGCCACATCGCGCCGCCATGGTTGGCCGGGTAATAGACCCGCGCCGTCTCGTCCGGCGGGATCATCTTCAGAATCGATTCGCTCTGCGGCACGAAGGCGTCGGAACGGCGGATCAGTTTTCCGTTGGCGCGATTGACGATGTAGAGATGGCCGTTCTTGTTGGCTTCGGCCGCCGCTTCCACCGTCTTGCCGTTCTTGTCCAGCACATCCATCAGCACAGTGGGCGCCGCCGAATCCAGGTCCCACACATCGTGCGGGATCTGCTGATAGTACCAAGCCAGCTTGCCGGTCTTGGCATGCACCGCCACCATCGAGACGGTGTAGAGATTGTTGCCCTTGCGGAATCCGCCATAGAGGTCCGGATTGGGATTGCCGGTGGCGAACATCATCAGGTCGCGCTTGGTATCGACCGCCACCGCGTCCCACATCGAGCCGCCGCCTATCTTCCAGCTGTCGCCTTCCCAGGCGCCCTTGAAATTGGGATCGTCGGGCCCCGCCGTCAGGTTGAAGCGCCACACCAGCTTGCCGGTTTGCGCATCCAGCGCCTCGACAAAACCGCGCGTCGGCCATTCGGCGCCGCCATTGCCGACCACCACCAACCCGTTGTGGACCTGGGGCGCGCCGGTGAAGGAATACCAGTGATAAGGCTGGGGCAGGATGTCCGGCTTCTTGGTCTTCCAGATGACGTTTCCGGTCTTGGCGTCGAGCGCCACGACATTGCCGTCCACTTGCGCCACGAACACCTTGCCATAGGCCACCGCGACGCCGCGGGCCTGGGGACCGCAGCAAAGGCTCGAGAATTCCAGCACCGGATTGTACGACCATAATTCCTCGCCGGTCACCGCGTCATAGGCCTGGACCACATTGCCGGCGGCTTCGATGAACAGGACGCCGTCGATCTCGATCGGCGTTGCTTCCATGGAATTGGCCACGCCGGTCTGGATCAGCGCCACGGGCTTGAGCTGTTTCACATTGCCGGCGTTGATTTCGGTCAGCGGCGAGAAACGCTGATTGTCATAGGTGCGGCCGTGCAGGCGCCAATTGTCCTGGTCGGCATCGGCATTGATTCGCTGTTCGTCGGTGTTGGTGATCTCACCGGTGACCGGTTTCATCTGGAAGGAAATGGTGCCCTGCGGCGGGCCCGCCGGCCGCGCCACTGTGCTTTCTTCCTGGCCGCGCGCCCTGTTGATTCCAATAAGGCTGGTCCAGAGGACAGCGACACCGGCGTAAAGAGCTGCGCCAAGGGCGGCGCGGGTGCGCAACTTGTTCATCGAAAACATCCCCAATCAGCCCAACCCTAGCGCGGAATAGCCCTGTTTTGTTTGCAATTATGCTCGCGAACCGGGACGCTGGCCACGTTCCAAAAACGCGAAAAGGGAGCGGCAAGCCGCTCCCTTCCGGCAGGCCTTTCGAAAGGGCCTAGATGGTGGTGGCGGTGACCGCGATGTTCTGGTTCTGCTGGCCGGCGGCCGGGCTGCCGTTCGAACTCGAAGCGACGCCGATGGCGACCGCCGCAACGGCGACGACGCCGAGAACGATCCAGCCGGTCTGGCCGATCTGGGCCTGCTTGATGCCGGCAGGCTTGCCGGCCGCGAGCGGCCCAGCGCTGTCAGCGGCAAAGGCCGCGGACGCGATCAAGGTGGTGGACAAAGCTACGGCGATAAGAGTGCGCATGTTTCCCCTCAGACATTCTATTTTTTTTGCAACTATACACAAAAGTGCAATAGGCACAATGCTGTGACCCGGACGGTCTCGCTAGTCCGCAACCTGCCCAGGCTGCGGGAAATGTCCAGCAAATAGCGCCTGTGGTGTTTGCGCCACATTTGCCGGACCCCCAACGGCTTGGGCGTCAGATCAACTCTATACGGAATATCCAGCCCACCCCGGGACCATCCTTGTCCGGCCAACCGGGATGATGGCCGGCATCGCAGCCGATCAAGGCGCCTTTGTAGAAGCCCAGCCCATGCGGATCGCAGGAGCCCGGCTCCAAAGTCACCTGCTCCAGCACCTCGCCGGTCTTTGGATCGTATTTGGATATGCCTTGCATACCTTCGGCATAGCTCTTGGAGGTGCTCGCCGTGGCCAGCCAGATGAAACCCTGGTCGTCGAAGGTCATGTCATGGCTGCGCGTCGTGTCGGGCGAATCGTTGCGGATCCGGATGGCGTAGTCGCAGGTCCAGCTTTCGGGATCGACACGGATCATGGCGTTGAGGCGGCTGGCGATGATCCACAGTTTGCCGTCATGCCACTGGGCGCCATGGGTGCCGCCGCCACCCAGCGGGATCGGTTTCACCCAGCGCGTCTTGCCCGTCTTCACATCCAGATCGTGCACGCCGGTGTAGGGCGGCGGATAATCGGTTTCATTGTTGGCGATCACATAGAGCGAGGTGTTGCTGACCGCCAGGCCGCTGGTGACCTGGGAGGCGCTTGCATAGGTCTTGAGAACCTTGCCGTTCCAATCCATCAGCCAGACCAAGTCCGGCCCCGGCTGCTCCGGCACGCCGGAGCCTGAGGCCTGGATGCCTTTCAGTTTCTGCTGGCCGATCCAGATTCCGGAATCGCTCTTTTCCGGAATGGCGAGGCAGTTGGGATAGAATTCCGGCGCCTTGAACAGCTTGGTGGTTTTGGCGCGGCGCTGCGCAATGGTCTTGCGGCCCGGCGGGGTAGGCGAATGAATCTGCGCCAGCGCCGAAGACGTCGCCATCACGCCCAGCCCAGCCAGAAACTGTCTTTTCCCAATCATCTTTTTCATCTCGTTGAATCAGCGCGCGGCCTGCTGCTGGCCATCATAGAAGAAATTTATGCTGTCCGGCACCGCACAGGCGGTGCCCAGCTTTGACACCACGTCGGCGCGGATCGCAATCAGCGACTGGGTCGCCAGCGCTCTGGTGCGCAGCCGCGCCACTTCAGAAGCGGTGAAAGGCTTGGCGCCTTTTGGCGCGCTGTTGCCGCCCAGGCCGAACACCACGAAATTCATCATGTCCGCCAGTTGCTGGTTATCGCCGATGGCGGAATAGGCGACGTTGGGAAGGCGGATCAGGTAATCGCGGCCCTCGCGCGTGCACATGAAATAGCCGACGCGGTCGCGCAGCACCGGTATCTCGGCCGGCGCGGAATTGCCCTGCATGCCATGGCAGCCGCTGCAATGCTCGACATAATCGGATTGCGGCGTGGTCAGTTCCGGCAAGCCTTTGAGTTCCGGCGGCGCAGCGTTTGCCGCCGCAGCGCCTAAAGCCAAGGCCGCGGCGACAGCGAATCTCACGGCACGATTTTCTTGGCGGCAAGCGCGGCGTGCTGGGCCGCCATGTCGGTGGGCGCAACTTTCGGTTGGGCCCGCGCCGCCTTGATTTCGGCGGCCGTGTACTTCACCGGCTGGTGATCCAGGCCCGTGATGTAGGTCAGCACCGCCGCGATATCCTCGTCCGACAAAGTATCGAGCGCCGGCATGATGCCCAGGATCTGTTCGCCATCCACCATGATGCGGCCACTGATACCATTCAGCACCACCTTGGGCAGAAACGCTTTGCCGGCAGGCTTGGCGGCCATGGCCCCTGCCCGGCCCGCCAAGCGCGGAAACTGGCCCGGCACGCCGACGCCGCCGGCCTGGTGACAGAACGCGCAATTGGCATCGAACACCGCGGCGCCATCGGCAAGGGCCGGAACACTCGCCGCCGCCAGCAAGGCAGCGGCCAAAAGCACGTGCCTCATTGCACCGCGCCGACCAGCGCCGCGGTGGAGCAGTGATACTGCATGTTGTCCAGGCCGAAGCACCAGATGATGTCGTTGTTGGTCTGCGGCACGTAAAGCTGGGTGTCGCGATCCTGGTTGTCGCAATGGCACTGGCCGCAGCCCGGCTTGCCGCAGCAGTCGCGATAGGCGATCAGGTAGGTCTTGTTGTCATCGGGATTGACGCAAGTGCCCACCCACGATGTCGTGGATGCCTTGGCGCCCGCCGGACAGGTGTGCGGGCCGCCGCCGCAGCAGGAGCAGAGGTTACCGTCGACGCCGCAATAGCGCCAGTAATCGCACTTGGTGTCGTCCTTGCTCTGCGAGTTCATGGTGAAATGGGTGCGCGCGCGGTCGCCGCGGTCGGGCTTGCCTTGCGCGTTGGCCCGGCTCACCGGCAACACCGGAAACACCGGCGCCGCCGCCAGCGCCAGGCCCAGACGAGAAAGAATACCGCGCCGCGAGGTGTGGCCGGCCAGGCGCCGCACCAGTTTTTCGCCGATCCTGTCGATGCTGATTTTTTGCATGGCTAGGCGACCCTCGTGCTGGAATGGGGCGTATGGGAATGGGGCTCGGCGTGAGACAGGTAATCCTGCACCGACACCACGCCCATTTCATGGGCGGTAACCAGGCTCTCCAGATGCTCGCGGCTATTGACCAGGCCCTTGGACAGCACCGTGCCGTCGTCGCCGATCAACACGGCATGGGGCAGCCGGTCGACATGGAAAGTGCGGCCGACAATGGGGCCATTGATGAAGGGGAGCCCTTGCATCTCCAGCCGCGCGATCATGGCGCGCTGCTCTTCCACTTCGTCGTCGCCGACAAAGACGATGTCCAGCTTTTCGCGGCAGGCGAAATTCTTGGCGATCGGGATCAGGTCCTTGCACAAGGGGCAGGACGGCGAGACGAACAGCAAAAGCTGCATGCGGCCCTTGGCCAGCGCCTTGCCGATGGCGATGAAGACGCCGTCCATGGTCAGCGCGTCCAGCACCGGGGCGGCTTCACCCACCACCGGGCCCTTGCCGGTGAGCAGCGCGCCGGCCGGCGCGACGCGGACATGCAACACGCCGACCTGGCGCGCCAGCGCCAACAGCGCAACCCCGAGCCCCAGGATCACGACCCAGGAGATGATTTGCGAAACGATCAGGACGGTCAGCATGGCAGGTCCTTTTCAGGCAAAACGGTGGCCGCGCGCGAGGGCGGGCGGCAGTGCGGAGAGGGTGTTCAGCACAAGAGTCAGCAGGAAGAAGGCAAGGCCCGCCACGACGCCACTGAGTGCCAAAGGCATGGCGGCAGAGGCCAGAGATGGCACCAGCAGCAGCGCCAGCACGGCATTGCGCGCCACCAGGCTCCAGCGCAAGGACTGTTTCAGGAAAGACTGGCCGCAGCCGCAATCAATATGGGCGCGGCCGCGCCTCAAGTTGATCGCCATGGCGGCGGCGAACAGCGCCAACAGCGCGATGGCTGCAAGCGGCGCCGCGGGGCTAGCGAATCCTGACAGCAAAAGCAGGCCAACGATCATTTCCAGCACCGGCAACAGCGCCGAAACCGGCGCCACGGCAAAGCGCGGCAACAGCCGATAATTGGCGATCACCCCGGGCAAAATCTTCCAATGCTGCGCTTTCTGGACACCGGCCAGCACGAACACCAGCCCAACGCACACCCGTCCGGCGACGGACAGGACAAGCCAGAGCTCATGGCCGATAGCATCCATCAGGGCTGCACCGTGTAGAGAATGCCGCCGCCGGAATCTTCCATCTTCTGCTTCTTTTCCATCGTCTGGGCGTCCAGCACGAAGGTATTGCCGCTGCCGTCGCTGGCATAGACCTGCGGATTGGCGTCCTGGCTGACGGCGATGTTGATCAGCTTGCCCTTCAGCTCGCCGCCCAGGGCGTGACGCTGGATCAGCTTGTGGGTGTTGCCGTTCAGCACCCAGATTTCCAGCGCCGGCTCATACTCGCTCCAATATTCGCCCATATGCATCAGGACATAGATGCGGCCGGTGGCGTGATGCACGGCGATCGGCTGGCGTCCGCCCGGCATCCAGTTCACGTCCATCGCCGTATAGGTGCCCTTGCGCATGAAGGCGGCCTGCTGCAGCGACCAGGAGGCGCCGATCTTGGGCGCCGCTCCCAGCTCTACCGGCGTGATCAGCCCGCTATAGCTGACCAGGGTCAGTTTGCCGGTCTTGGGATCGATGACCGATGTGTCGAAGATGGGATCCTCGGTGGCGTTGAAGAACGGCGCCGAGCGGGTGATGACCGGCTTGCCGCCATTCATCGCCACCGTGGCCAGTGTGCCGTTGGAGCAGAGCGCCGAAAAACCGTTGAGGCGATTGGTGAACATGGTGGCGCAGCCGGGCAGCTCGATCTTGGAGTCGAAGGTGCGCTTTTCCAGATCCACCACATTGACCGAAGACGACGGCTGCATGTTGTAGATCAGCGCCTTTTTGCCGTCGGCGGTGATCACCAGATTGTGGGTGCGGTTGCCGATCAGCATGCGGCCGGGAATCGGGATTTCCGACACCAGCTTCAGACTGGTCACGTCATAGGCCAAGAGCACGTCCTGACGGGTGCCGCGGTCCTGCTTGGTCCACAGGGTCTGGGCGACATAGAAATTCTTGCCCAACGGATCGAAGGCGAAACTGTCCTGGCCATACATATTGACCATGCCCTTCATCTTGCCGGTGTCGCCGTCGAAGATGCGGGTGCCGTCCTGGCCGTTGCCGCGATTGACGAACACCCAGTGCGGCTGCACCGCATCGAGGGTCGAAACACTGGGGACTTCGGCCTGGGGAATGGTCACCGCCCCGGTGGGCGATACGTGCTGCAGGGGAGAGGCGATTCCATTGGTCTGCCCGGATGCCATGCCGGGCGCCATCACCAATGCGGCAATCGCCACGACCCGGATTTTCGCGGACTTCAGCATGGTCTTACCCCCAATGGCCGCTTTGGCCTCCCCCCAGCTTTGGCCGGGTTGGGCGGCGAGTCAACGCAAAATAACGATCCGGTTACTGAAAGCCTCCCGGGCGGGCAGAGTGCTTGTTATTTCCGCAGTCAGGACTTTCGCAAATCCAGCAGGGCGGCCTGCATCATCGCCCGGGCATAGCCGACATTATAGACCCAGCCGGTATAGCCACCGTTCTTCTGGCCCTTGTCGTTCTCCATGCTGCGGGGATGCTCGGGCATGATCAGGCGGGTGTACTTGTTCTTGATCAGCTCCTTCATCACCGCGAACATGTCGTCGTCGCCCTCGTCGTTCCAGACCTCGACATATTTCTCGTTGGGCTTGGTCAGTTTGACGTTGCGGAAGTGGCAATGGTTGATGCGGTCGCGGCTGCCGAAATAGCGCGCCACTTCCACCGGGTCCTCGCCCAGTTCGCGGGTGACGCCGCAATCGAAGGTCAACCCGTTGGACGGCGAGTTGACCGTCTCGATCAGCCGCTTCCAGTCCTTCAGGGTGTGCAGGATCTGGCCATTGCCGCGGCTGATATGCGGCGGCGGGTCGTTGGGATGCACGCACAGGCGCACGCCGGCCTTTTCCGCCACCGGCACCAATTCTTTGAGGAAATGGGTGAGATTCTCCCACACCTTTTCATAGCTGACGGCGCCTTCGGAAGGGATAGGCGGCAGGTTGCGCATCCGCTCATAATCGAAGGTGAGCAAGCCTGAACCGCCACGGCCGGTGAACTCTTCCTTGTAGCCCTCGTTGGCGCGATGCGGGAAGAAGTCATACTCCACCACCGGCAGGCCGACCTTGCCGGCGGCGACGATGGAATCCTTGAGCTTGTTGATCATCTCGTCGCGGCCCGGCAGGCCGTGCACGACCTTGAGGAATTCCGGCTCCATGGCGCCGTTCTTGAACCAGGGCACCATGACGATGCCCAGCTTGAGGCCTTGCGCAGCCAATATGTCCTGGCGTTTGCGGAACCAGTCCACCGTCCAGGGCGGCGGCGGCATGTCCGGCATGTCGACGATGTTGATGCCGATCTGCTTGACCTTCTTCAGTTCCGATTCGGTGGGATCGGAGCCCACATACATGGTGAGCTTGGGTGTGTCGGGACCCTCCTGCGGCATGCCCGCGACATGAGCGCCGCCATTTCCCACCGCCCAGCTGGGCGTCGCGCCGGCCAGTAGCGCGGCGCCGGAGGTGGCCAGCATGTTGCGGCGGGACAGATTCTTGATATCGGACATGTGCTTTCCCCTATGATCGGTCTTTGATCGACCGTTATGGAGCAAGCCTAAGCGCAACCGGGGCGGCGCTGCAAACGGGGCTCAGCTTCTGCGCTGCAACACGCGGGCGGCGGCGGCGATCATGATCGCGCCCAGGACGGTGGTGACACCCAAAGCATAAATCCCCGCGCCCGCGCCGAAGCGGTTGTCGGCCCACAGTCGGTAGGCGGGCGACACGGATCCCGCCAGCGCCCCCATCACATTGACCAGCGCCAGGCCCGGTGCCGCCGCTGCGCCGCGCAGATAGGCGGTGGGCAAGGTCCAGAACAGAGGTTGCACCGCGATAAAGCCCGCAACCGCCACACACAAAGCCACCAGCGCGGCCAGCGGCACCGGCGCCAGCGCCGAGGACAGCGACACGCCCGCGGCGCAGGCCAGCATGGTGACAGTCGCTACCAGCTGGCGTTGGCCGATGCGTTCGGCGAAGCGCGGCACATAATAAGACGCCAGCAAGGCGCAGGCCCAGGGCACCGCAGTCACCAGCCCGACGATGAAGCCGACATTGCGGCCGAGCAACCGCCCGACCTGTGGCGGCAGATAATAGACCACGCCATAAACGCACATCTGGATCAGGAAATAGATCAGGCCGAGATACACCACCCGCCAGTTGAGCAGGCCCGCTATCAGGGAGGTGACACCATGGGCGCTGTGATGCTTGTCCTCCGCCGCGATGGTTTCGGTCAGCGCCGTGCGTTCCTCCGGCTCCAACCAGGAGGCGGTGGCGGGGCTGTCGGCCAGCTTGAAATAGACCAGCACACCGACCGCCGAAGCCATCACCCCTTCGACCAGGAACATCCATTGCCAGCCATGCAGCCCGCCCATGCCGTCGGCATCCAGCAGCAGGCCCGACAGCGGCCCGCCGAACACGAAACTCAGTGGCGCGCCGAAATAGAAGATGCCCATCACCCGGGCGCGGCGGGCGTCAGGAAACCAGCGCGACAGGAAATAGACCGCGCCGGGAAAGAAGCCCGCTTCGGCGATGCCCAGCAATACCCGCATGACATAGAAACCTGTGGCGGTGGTGAGGAACATCATACCCGCCGACACCAGGCCCCAGGTGATCATGATCCGGCTGAGCCACAGCCGCGCGCCGAAACGATGCAGCAGGATGTTGCTGGGGATCTCGATGGAGGCATAGGCGATGGAGAAAATGCCGACGCCAAAGGCATAAGACGCTTCGCTGATGCCGGTGGAGGCCTGGAAGGCGTTCTTGGCGAAACCCAGATTGGCGCGGTCCAGATAGGCCAGCACATACATCAGCAGCAGCCACGGCAACAGCCGCAGCATCGCCTTGGCGCAGGCGCGGTCGGCGGCCGGGCCCACTTCGCCTGACAAAGTCATCCGATTTTCAGTTTTTCGAGATCATCCAGCGACATCGTCAGGCCAAAACCCGGCTCACCCCTGGGCACCAGCACGCCATTTTTGGGTACCGCCATGCCGGGGAACGGCGTGACTTCTTCCAGCGGCACGCCGGGCGGCGAGCCCATGAAGAATTCGCCCATGGGAATGTTGGGCATGGCGAAACAGACATGCTGGCCGAAAGGCGAGTTCATCGCCGCATGCGGGATCACCGGAATGCCGGCGGCTTCCGCCAGGTGGCAGATCTTGACCGTGGCGGTAACTCCGCCCACCCAGGCGACGTCCGGCTGGAAGATATCGACACTGTGGCGCGACGCCGCCTGCATGAACGGCATCACCGTGTACCAATGCTCGCCGGTGGCCAAAGTCTGCCACGGCAGGCGCTGGCGCAGATTGCTCCAGCCGTCCATGTCTTCCGGCAGCAGACAATCCTCGATCCATTTCAAATCATAGGGCCGAAGCCGTTCGGCCAGCCGCACCGTGAAGTCGGTGTCGAAGGCCATCCAGCAATCCAGCATCAGCTCCTTTGTGGGGCCGATCAGATCGCGGGTGCGCGCCACCAGTTCTTCATTGCCGTCCAGCGCCGCACGGCCATCGGCTGGGCCATAAGGACAAGGCAGCTTGGTGGCGTCGAAGCCCAGCTCCATATGCCAGTCGGTATCGCCGCCGGTGACGTAGCAGGTCTGTTTGTCGCGCGCCGGGCCGCCCAGCAATTCATAAACTGGGCGCTTGAGAATTTTGCCTTTCAAATCCCACAGCGCGAAATCGATGGCGCTGATGGCATAGCTGGCCAGGCCCGATGCGCCATATGGCGATGCCGCCCGCACCATCATGTCCCACAGGGTTTCGGTGGCCATGCAGTTTTCACTGATCAGCAACAGCCCCAGATGCTCGTTGATCAGGGACGCCACCGGATTGCCGTAGCGCGAAGCGCCAAAGCCCCAGCTGCCATCTTCCGCCGTGACGATGACGCCGACCGACGGCAGGTTCGGCCGCCACCTCGTGCGCAGCTTCTTAAAGCGGGCAAAACGCGACATCGGCCCGGCGACTTCCGCATGCAAGGTCCAGGCGGGCCGGCGCGGCGTGGTCTTGATCTCGCCGCCGGTCAGGTCACTCTTGATCAGAAAGGCTTTGACGCTCTTGATTTTCATCAGGCGGCGCGCTGGCGCATGGTCACCGCCAACACCAGCAGCGGCGCGGCGACACAGGCGGCGGCAAAGGGCGCATAGGCCACAAAGTGCGCCACATTATACTGGGCAGGCTTGGGATAGAGCACCGGCAGGATAAAATCGCGGGCGAATGCGATCAGGATGTAATTCATGCCGACGAAGCGCAGTGGCCGCCATAATTGGCCCAATGCCTTGGCGCCGCCAAAGGACAGGAAGGCCAACAGATAGGTGAAGACCAGCCCGACCATAAAGAACAAGAGCAGTCCGCCCGATAGCGGCACCCGCCCCATCAAAACACCCAGCCAGATCACCAGCCCGATATGCACCAGATGCGCGGCGGCAAAGGCCAGGCCGAATTCGCGGCCGCGTCCCACCAGCGCATCCAGCCGGAACAGCGTCGCCAGCGCCCCGCCGGCATAGGCCAGCCAGAACAGCACAAAGGAAAAGCGCGCCGTCAGTTCCAGCGCCAGGCGCGTGCTTTTGTTGTCGCTGCCGTGCAGCATCAGGGTGACGGCAGTAAGGACCAGCGCAGCCCCAAAGCCTGCGCCCATCCACTTCACGGATTCTTGCATCATCGCTGCCCTGCCCTTTGCACACTTTAGAAGTGGGGTGTGGTGTTGACAAGCGAAGGCGGGAGGGACGCAAATGCGAAAAACAAGAGTGCAGGGGAATCTCATGCGACATCTGCTGGCGGCCGCCGCCATTTGCGCTTTATCCGTTCCGGCCCCTCTTCCAGCTTTGGCGGCGGCCGGCGAGCACAGCAAGCTCTTGATCGACACCGCCACCAATCTCGCCACCGCCAACTGGAAAGTCAGTTCGGCCGACTGGGCCAAGGACGGGCCGGCCTGGAGCGTGCAACTCAGGACCCTGCATGGCGGCCGCCAGGAAGGCGTGCAGGTCATTGAAGTGGACAATGGCGCCATGAGTCTCACCGTCGTACCGACACGCGGCTTCGAACTGTGGAAAGCCAAGGTCGGCGATTTGCGGCTGGGCTGGGATTCGCCGGTGAAGGAAATCATCCATCCCTCCTATATCCGGCTGAACGACAATGAAGGCCGCGGCTGGGTCGCCGGCTTCGGCGGCTTGATGGTTCGCGGCGGCCTCGCTTCTTTCGGCAATCCCGTCATAGACGGCGATCAGCAACTCACCTTGCACGGCCATGTCGATTACATTCCGGCGAGCCAGGTCAGCGTGCGCTATGAATCCGGCAAGTTGATCCTGCGCGGCGTGGTCAATGATTTCGCCACCTTCGGGGCGCAACTGCAGCTGGTCTCGGAAATCTCAACCGTGATCGGCAAGCCCGAACTGGTGTTCGACGATACGGTGACCAACCTGTCGGATGCGCCGCAGGACATGCAGCTTCTCTATCACACCAATTTCGGCACGCCGCTCCTGGGCGCGGGCGCGGAGTTCGTGGCGCCGGTGAAGAAAGTGCAGCCGATCAACACGGCCTCCGCCGCCGGCGGCCTGGTGGGGTGGAATCGCTACAGCGGCCCGCACGCTGCACCCTATGCGGCGCAGGTGTTCAACATGTCGCTGCATGCAGATAGCACCGGCATGACCAAGGCGATGCTGAAATCGCCGGATGGCGGGCGCGCCGTGCTGATGAGTTTCGACACCAAGGGCCTGCCCTACATGTCGCTATGGAAGAATGAAACCACCGCCAAGAGCGGCTATGTTACCGGGTTGGAGCCGGGCACCGGCTTTCCCAACACACGGCCGGAGGAGCGCGCCGCCGGGCGCGTGCCCAACCTGAAAGGCGGCGAAGTCTGGCGCACGCATCTGGCGATCGCGGGACTGACCAGCAAAAGCGAAGTTGATTCCGCGGCAGCGGCCATCCAGAAACTGGCCGTTGCGCCGCCCATCATCGACAAGACGACGACGGGTCCCTAAGGCGCCGCAGGTTTGGGCTTGGCTTCGTCGAACTTGCCCAGGGTGCAGGACTGGCCGGAGTTGATCACTTTGAAGCTCTGCTCATATTCGCAGATCTCGCCGGTGCCGGGCACGTTCCACGCCAGGCCTTCATCGCGCAGGTCGGTGCAGATGCCCTGCAAGTGGTTCACCAAGGTGCGGCCATCACGCAGCTTGACCATCAGCAGCTTGCCGTCATCGGAGTGGGTGCTGACGATGTCCCGATTTTGCACGCACACGCCGCGCGCCACTGCGGGCGATGCGGCAACCACCGCGCCTAAGGCCAAAGTCGCAAACAGGGTTTTCATGGAACCTCCAAACTGATCCCTCATGACGATTGTCCGCCAAACTCCGTCCTATGACAAGTGTCATAGTTCCGGTTCCAGCTGGAGAACCCCGCGCAAAACCGCTAGATTCGCGCGGCATTCAGGCGAACAGGATCATGGCAGACACGCTTCAGACCCAGGTCGCCGCCATCTGGGCCCGCACCCTTGCGGTCAAGGCGGTGGCGCCGGACGACAATTTCTTCGCGCTGGGCGGCCATTCCCTGCTGGGTGTCAAGCTGCTGGCGGAAATCCAGGCCAGGACCGGCATCGAAGAAGAGTTGAAACTAAGCGACCTGCTGGAATTTCCCACCCTGGAGGAATTCACCGGCCATCTGGAAAGCCTGATGGCGCCCAGCGAAGAATCCGGCAGCCTCTAGAGCCAGGCTAAAGTCAAAACCAGATTTCCCGCCACGGCAAAGCGGCCGCTGAGGCGTTTGCCGACGTGCTCCGCCGTGAACCCGCCCTCTCCCAGATCGATGGCGATGTCGCGAAACGCCAGGGCACCGCGCAGGCGCATGGCTTTGAAGGCGGCTTCCTTGGCGCTGAACAGCAATGTCGCGGCCACATCCGCATCGGCACGGCCCGACAGTTGCGCCTGTTCCGCCGCATTGAACAAACGCGGCCACAGCTTTGGCGTCACCCCGCCTACCCGTTCTGCATCAATGCCCAGTCCGGCAAAGCGCCGCGCCTCGCTCGCCACCGCCGCGGCATACAGGCTGGTATGGGTGATGCTGCCCAGAATGTCTTGCGGCCACACCGGCGCGCCATCCTCGCCGATTGCAATCGCCGCTTCGCCATGCCCCAGCGACGCCAGCGCGGCGCGGGCGCAAGTGCGGCCCAGCGCAAAATCCCGGCGGCGCTTTTCCGCCGCACGGGCGACATGAATGTCTTCGCCCGGGTGCAGCGCAAGCGCCTGCCCCGTGTCGCAAAGGTCCGCGCCCGACATGCCGGGCTGCAACAATTCCGCGATCAAGCTGGAACCGTTTCGGCAAACACCTGGAACAGCAGGGCGGCGAAACTGTCCTGCTCCGCCGGGCTCACCACGCCCTGGAAGAAATGCAGCGACATCTGCACGTCATGGCCCATGTCCATCACATGCAGGAAAAGCGGCGAGGACCGGCGCGGCCAGGTCTGCGCCACCGAGCTGACCTCCGGCGGCCAGGGCAGCGCGGCGCTGGGTTCGGGCGTGGCGCGCTTTTGCGCGTTTTCCCGCGCGGTGCCCACCGAATAATAATTGAACACCGCCGGAATCTTGTTTTCATGCTCGCGCGGCTCGATCCCCGGCCGCACGGCGTGCGGCGCCCAGAAATGCAGGCTGGGAATGCGCGTCGCCAGCGAAGCGTCATACTCCGCCAGAATGCCGCGCAGCACAGTTTCGAAATCGGCCCGCGCCGGCACGTGGATCGCCACCGCATCGGCGCAGAACATCAGGCCGACGGTGTTGGACAGATCGAGTGACGTGCGCTTGTCGCCCAGCACCCGCAAGGGAAAGCGTTCCATCCCGGCCCAGCGCGCCATGGCGATGGCAAAGATGGTGAGGTAGACCAGGAACGGCGTGACCTTCATCGCCTCCGCGAAAGACACCACCTTGTCGCGCACGCGGCCAGGCATGGTGAAATTCCGCACGACACGGACGCCATTGCCCCACAGCAGCGGCGCACCGGTCGTTGGCGCCTTCATGCCGGGCTGGCTGCGATACCAGTCCCGCCAATGGTTGATCAGCTGGTCGCCTTGCGGCCCGGCCAGGCATGCGCGCTCCGCCAGGGAATAGTCATTATAGAGCATGGACGGCGCGGGCGCACCGCCGTCCAGGATGGTGTGAATTTCATCCAGCACGATGTTGCGGGTGCCGGCATCGGCAATCATGTGGGCCGAGGATATCGCCGCCAGACTCTCCCCACCCGGCAGGGCAAACACCTTGGCACGGGTGAGCCAGGTTCCTTCGATGGCGTTCAGCCGGCTGCAGAATTGCTGCGACCCTTGCGCCGCCGCGTCTGGGTCCGCCTCTTCCTGCTCCACCTCGAAGGACCCGGCCGGATTGAGAAAAGCGGTGAGCCTTTCGCCGTCGGATTCAAAGCGAGCCCTCAGCGCGTCATAGCGCGCGATCACCTGGTGGATGGCGGCGGTCACGGCCGCCGCGTTATGGGCAAATTTGCCCACCATGGGGATGTTCAGCACCACCGGTTTGCCTTCTTCGGCGCCGCCGGCAAAACGCCACCACATCTCCTGGGCGATCGATGGGGTCAGCGGCCCTTGGGTGGCGCCGGCCGCCTTCAGGGCGCGCGCCGCGGCGCGGGTCTTGAGATACTCCAGGATGGCCGCACGATTGTCGCGCAGCGCCTCGCGGTCGGTCCCGGTCAGAGCGTCCTTGGGCGAGCGGTAGCGAAGCTCCTCGCTCGCCAGCGACAACAGGATGCCCCGGCTTTCCAGTCCGGCGATCAACGCGGCGACAGGCGTCATGCGGCGCGGCGCTGGGGTGAAACCAGCAAAGTCATGGCGAGCACGCAGGCCAGGAGGGCGGCGAAGCCGATAAACGCCATGTGATAGCTGCCGAACCTGTCATAGATCGAGCCGACGAACCGCACGCCGGCAATCGCGATCACCGCCGTCAGGGTAAAGCCCCAGCTGAACACCTGCGCGAAATGCGGCGCACCGAAGCTGGCCGCGATCAATCCCGCCGCGACCGGCAGGGAACATCCCAGCGCGATCCCGCCCAGCGCCGCACTTGCCAGCAGCACCAGCTGCGAGACCGGCAGGCTCAGGATCAACCAGGCCAGGGTCATGGACAGTGCCGCGGCGATCAACAGATAGCGCTTGTTCATGCGGTCGGCCAACAAGCCGGAGCCGATCTTGGTAATGGCCGCAGCGATGGCAAAGACCGAGACCGCAAACGCCGCGACCGGCGGCGCAAGGCCAAACTGAATGCCATACGGCACCAGGGTGACCACCAGCGATTGAGCGGTACCGGAGATGGTTGCCACGGTCAGCACCGGCACCCAGAAGGCACGGCTGAACAGAAATTCCTTCCAGGCCAGCGCCGGAACGCCGCCGGACGCACCGGCGGCCGGGCGGTCTTTATTCTCCGGATGATCGGCCAGGCCCATTTCGGCCGGCCAACCGCGTATCGCCAGCAAGGTCAGGGCGATGATCACGGCGGCGGTGATCAGGCCTTCATAAAGCAGCGCCTGCCGCCAGCCGTAATTCTGGATCGCCATGCCCAGCAACGGCGCCACCAGGCCGCCCCCCGAGGTCGCAACCGCCGCAATGCCCAGCGCCAGGCCGCGATGCCGGTAGAACCAGCGCGAGGCCAGGGTGGTGGTGTTGAGCTGACCCAGTCCCATGAAGACTGCCGCCATGGGCAGCAACAGGATCACCGACATCACCAGGAGCGAATGAGTCCATGCGATCGCACACATCGACGCGGCCAGCACCAGGGCACAATATACCATCAACTGGCGCACCGGCAGGCGGTCCAGCAGCCGGCCGACCAGCGGCGCCATGAACACCACACCCAGAAAAAGGATGGGACCGGCGCTGGACGCGGCGGCGCGGGAAATGTGGAACTCCATCTGCAGCGGCAGCACGAACAGGCCGGCCGAATAGAGTGTCACGCCCTGGACCAGGAGCTCGGACACAGCCGAGGCCATCAGCACGAACCAGCCAAAATAGATCGGCGAAGCGTTTGCACGCATGGCAGAATCCCCGGAAACCCCGAAGAGACTATGCCATCCAAACGGGTATGGGAAAAGAATCGCGAGCGGTTATTGTATGCCGGGAACGGAGGCGATCATGCTTTCCCAGCTTTCTTCGCTCTCGGAATGGCGCGGCGTATAACGGCACAGACCCATGGCGAAGGTCGGCTTGCCTTCGTCATTGCTCAGGGGCACGAACAGGTTTTCGGCATCGAGATATTCGCGGCCTTCCAGGTGCACACGCCCCAGGAACCGCATCGGCTGACCGCCATCCAGGATCAGATCGCAGCATTCGACCCAGCGCGGCAGATGCTCCGGCAGCACGATCTCATCGATCATCTTGCCAGTCTGGTCGCCGGCCATTCCCGTGAGACTGGTGCCGATCAACCGTACGCGATAGCGGGAAGGCATCTGGCCGATCCGTTCAAAAACCACCAGATGCCGCAAAACATCCTTGAGATCGCGCAAGGACATCTCGGACCGTTTCGGCATCGGCCGATCGCCGGCCTTGTCGCGCCATAGCTTTAGCAGTTGCTTGTGTGACGGATCGTTGAATGACAATCCGGGATCACAAACATGATACCACTTTTCCCGAGCTGCCCGCTCGTTAAGCGCTTTGACTGTGGCCAGAACATTCATCCCGCCATTGTTGACCAAAAAACATAAATGGCCGGTAAAGCAAGCCAGTTTACTACTAACATGTCTGGCCCGAATGGAACCTCAAAGCGTTTCGCCTGCCCAATGATTCGCCCCGTTCGTTATGCTTAAGGAAGCATTAACCATCGGCCCAAATCGGTGGTTGCATATTATGGAACTTGGCATTGTCATGATTGCAGAGTTGTTCACCGTTCTCGCGTTGGCGAATCCCGATTGATCGTTTAACTCCGCGCCAAAAGCGCTTATGGTTTCGAATATATTAAGAATGCCGGGGCACATGGCACAATCTCAGAGACGTCTGGTTCCTGACACAGATGCGGGCAAGGCGCGTCACGGCAAGCACAAGCTTGACGAACTCGACGCCGCACGCGTTGCCCGTCACCTTGTCGCCTTCGAGCCCAGTGAAAAAGTCGTTGCCGACCTGTTGGAAACCGCGCGGTTGAGCATTCCTGGCCTGGCGCCGGTTTCTGAGGCGCTCAAGGTCCAACGTCACAATCCCGTCTGCATCATGGCGCTGGCGCGCAAGAGCAGATTCGACCCGGCAAATCCGGTGGGCGAAGGCTTCATCGCAATCCTGCCGCTGAACCGGCTTGGGCTGGAAATGCTGGCACTGGGCTCCTTCGACGCCACCAACCTGGACTTGCGCCTCATCGCCGAGCCGGGTGAGCGGCCCGCCGGCATTTACATGTGGGGTGTCTATGGCCCCGGCCCGCTCGCGGCGGGCATGGCGCTGTTCATGGACAGAATGTCCAAGCCTCCCTTTGAGGACGTCAATTTCTATTCCCGACCCAACACCGATGTGGGCGTGCGTTTTAATCAAGTTCTGGGATTCAAGCGCGGGACCACAGTCGGTTCCATTGAGGCGCCGAACGTCTGGATATTCAATCGACGCAGATCTGGGCCGTTATTCGATACCTACGTCCCGCATTCCGGCGAAAAAAATATCGGTATCACCATCGCCAGGACGTTTGACGACCTGATGCGCGTCGCGGCGATCCGCAACTCGGTCTATATCGGGGAACAGGAGTGCCCGTACGACGAAGAATATGACGGCAACGACCTGTCCGCGACACATCTGCTGGCCTATATCGGCGACGAACCCGTCGGGTGCCTGCGCGTGCGGTTTTTCGCCGGTTTCGTCAAGTTCGAACGTATGGCTATCCGCAAGGAATTCCGCAGATCCCGCACCGCGTTTCTGCTGTCGCAGGCGGGGCTCGCGCTGGCCCGAAAAAAGGGCTATCGCCTTGCCTATGCCCACTCCCAGACCCGGCTGATCGATTTCTGGAGCCGATTTGGCTTTCGTCCACTTGAAGGTTCAAAAAAATTCATTTTCTCTGATTTCGAATATGTCGAGGTCGTCGCCGATCTGGAACCGGATCCGGAAGCCGTGACAATCGGCACGGATCCTTATGTGTTGATCCGGCCCGAGGGGCGCTGGCATGTCGCCGGCATACTGGAACAATCAAACTCTCGCCCTGCGACCGAGCCCTCCATCAAGAAAAAGCACTGAGCCGCTTTGGTACGGAAGGTTCGTCATAGCCAGACTTCGGGTTACTTGATGACAAGCCCATGCCTCTAAAGTAGCTTGCCGGCTTACCCCGGGGGCGTTCGGAGCGGCAGGCTCGCGAACAATGGGGAGGGGACAGAATGAACTTTCGCAGCTTGGTCGCCACCCTCCCGGGAAAAAAGGCTTCCATCTACACCTTCGAGCGCGGCAAGACGGTCCGCCATCCCCATGCCGGGCTGCATGCCGACTTGGTCGACGCACGAACCCGGCTGCGCAACTGGGGCGTCGGTGTGGGCACCCGCGTCGGCATCTATTCCCCCAACTCCTATCAATGGCTGGTGCATGACCTGGCGCTGATCGAATTGGGCGCCATTTCGGTGCCCTTTACCGACGACTTCGCCGGCAAGGTGAATCAGGAGCTGCTGGACAAGTACAACATCGCCCTTCTGCTGATTGCCAAAAGCCATGCGCGGATTTTTCCCGACAAGCCCGATCATGTCGCGTTCCTGGATGCCGGCAACAGCAATATCCGCGCCTTGGAACGGCCGTCCTCGGGAGATGCGGACGAGGCCGACCAGCACAGCCTGGTGTTCTCGTCCGGCTCCGCGGGGGGCCTCAAGGGGTTGGTGATCAGCCGCAAGGGTGTGGAAATGACGGTGCCGTCGGTGATGGAAGCCATCGGCATTCGATCCAGCGACAGGCTGCTGTTGTTCCTGCCCATGTCGAATTTCCAGCAGCGCAACATGTGCTATTCGGCGCTTTGGTACGACTTCGATCTTATCATCACCGACTATACCCAGCTGTTCGCCGCCATGCCGGCGCTCAATCCCACCGTCCTGATCGCGCCGCCGGTGCTGTACCAGATGATATACAGCGACTACGAAAAATACCCCGGCTGGAAGAAGGCGCTATGGACGGCGCTGGGGTCGGTGCTGAGTTTTGTGCCTTCGCCGGTGCGCCAGGGCTTGGCGCGCACCCTGTTCCAGGATTTCTACAAGCAGTTCGGCACCAGCATGCGCCTTTTGGTTACCGGCATGGCGCCGATCCGCCGCAATCTGGGACAATTCTTCCAGCGCATGCAGCTGCCCTTGTGCGAATCCTACGGCATGGTGGAAGCCGGCTCGATTACCTGGCGCCCCGCTCAGTCCCGCGAATTCGGCTCGGTCGGCAAAGTGCTGGACGGCATAGCTCTCAGCTTCGAGCCTGACGGCGAGATCATCGTCAATCGCGCCACGCCCCTGACCTTGCGTTATTTCCAGTGCGCCGAGGGCGAAAATGAGCGCACCTTCCTGGAACCCGGCCGCGTCGCCACCGGCGACATGGGCCGCTTCGACAAGGACGGCAATCTCTATC
>JACCXK010000107.1 GCA_013697055.1 Alphaproteobacteria bacterium | reverse complement strand
TCGCGTCCGCCGGGCTATGACACCACCGACGAACACATCAAGGTCTGCGCCGATGCGCTGAACCAGATCGGCGAACAGAACATCAAGATGGGCGTCAGAATGGCGCCGCATCCGCATGTGAATTCGCTGGTCCAGACAGAGCATGAAACCCGGCTGCTGATGAAGCTGACCGATCCCAAATATGTCTGGCTGACCGCCGATACTTCGCATTTGACTTTGGGCGGCATGGACCCGGTGGTGATCATCAAGGATTATTGGCCGCGCATCGCCGAAATCCACTACAAGGACGCCCCGCGTCACCTGCGCGGCAGCAAGGTCGTGGCCGTGCCGCGCACCGGCGACGATGCCGGCGGCCATGGCTGGTTCCGCAACCTGAACGATGCGGATGGCGGCGGCGTGGATTTCCCCACCATCCAGAAATTCCTGATTGCCCAGAACTTCAAGGGCTGGGTGGTGCTCGACCTGGATGCTTCCATGATTCCCAAGGGGAGCAACATGGAGGAAGTGCTGAAGGGCAACATCAAGTATATGGTGGATGTCCTGCATGTGGATCCCAAGACGGTCTAGCGCTGTCCTGCTTGCCGCGCTGCTGATCAGCGGCGCGGCAAAGGCCGCCACTCTGACGGTGCTGACGCCGGCCTCCGCCGCGCCGGGGGCAACAGCGCTGGCGACGCAGTTCACCAAAGCCACTGGCATCGCCGTCACCGTTGCCGGCGGCTCGCGCGACAGGATATTCGCCGCCCTGAAGGTCGGCGGCCCCGCCGATGTGGTGCTGCTACCCACCAACGACTTCGCGGAACTGCCCGCGGTCACCGGCATGACTCCGCTGGGCCATATCGCGGTGGGGGTGGGGGTGAAGGCGGGCGCGCGCGTGCCCGACGTTTCAACGCCGGAGAAATTCCGCAGCCTGCTGCAGGCGGCCAACGGCGTCGCCTATGCCGATCCGGCGGCCGGCACGTCGGCGGGCAAGGTGATCGACCGCATGCTGTCCGGTCCCGATTTTGCGCGTGTCAAACGCGTGCCGGTCCAGGGCCTGGCGGTGACGGCGCTGGCTTCGGACAAGGCGGACATCGCCCTTCAGATGCTGCCTGAACTGATGGAGAACAAGGAGGTGGCGCTGGCCGGCCCGGTGCCGGAGGTCTATGGCGCCAGCGTGGATTTTGCCGCCGGCATCGCCGCTGTCAGCAATGATGCGGTGCAGGCCCAGGCCTTTATCAGCTTTGTCACCGCGCCCGCCGCAGTGCCGGTGTGGAAGGCCCATGGCGTCACCCTCCTGGGCACCATCCCCTAGCCTGTTGCGGTGCACATTTTCGCGGCAGGACTGCCGCAGAATCGTGCGCTGCGCCTGCATTTATTGGCTCTTTCCAAGGTCCGTGATTGGTGCCTTAATGGTGCGGCGCAGCAAGGGAGTTCGCGATGGGCCAAGAGCCGACAAGCACCTTCTTCAGCCATGTCAAACCCGGCGATACCGAATTCAAGCGCGGCGGCTTGCGCGACTTTTTCATGTACCGCGATCTCGGCATTGCCGGCGCCACCAACGGCAAGGTGATCGCCCATCTGGTGCGCGCCAATGAGCCGCCCACCGCAGGCACCGGCTGGCACTATCACGTCTGCGATTTCCAGATCGTGGTGATGATGAAGGGCTGGGCCAAGTTCATGTATGAGGACAAGGTCACCCTGGTGGAAGAAGGCGATGTGGTGCACCAGCGCCCCGGCATGGTGCATTACCTGTTCGATTACTCCCCCGACATGGAATATCTGGAGATCGTCAGCCCGGCCGATTTCGGCTCGGAACATGCCGAAGCCCCAACCGACTTCATTCCGGAGCCGACACCATGGAAGTGATCTATTCGGTCGGCACGATGGTCTTGGGCGCCGCGCTCAGCCTCTTTATGATGGCGATCTCGCGCTCCCGGTATGCCGTGCCGTCGGCGCGGAAGACTTCGTGGTGCCAGACCACGGGCGGCCGCGACGTATAAGGCTTCTGCCAGCTGTCCCAGGGCAGGTCGGTCTGGGTCTTGCCGACGACAAAACCCCAATTGATCATGCCGATATTGCGCTTCTTGCCGATGGGCAGGATGGTGTCGAAGGTCGAGCCGGCGCCCCGCGCCATGAATTCGGTGCAGATGACGGGGCGGCCATAGGTCGCCAGCGCCGTGGCCCTCACCTCGAACACTTCGGGGAAGCTGTAATCATGGAAGCTGATCACATCGGACTGGGTGAGCTGGGCCTTCTCCACGCTGTTAAGACTGGCGAGATTTTCCCAATGATCGTGATGCCAGATCCCGCTGGTCAGGGGCTGTGACGGGTCCGCCGCGCGCGCCCATGCGAATACCTGCGGCAACAGCAAGGCGACCTGGTCGTAACGCGCCTGTGAATTGTCGGGATAGGAGTTGCCGTTGGTATTGTCGGGCTCGTTCCACACATCCCAGCCCAGGATGCGGTCATCCTTGGCAAAGGCGCTGACCACGCCCTTCACATAGGCTTCCAGCCGCGGATATTGCGCCGGATCGGCCAGTGCTTTGGAACCGGGACCCTGCACCCAGCCGGAATTGTGCACGCCGGGAATGGGCGGATGCTGCGGGCCCAGCTTGTAGTTGGGGTCCCAGCAACTGTCGAACAGCACGAACAGCGGCTTGATGCCGTGCTTGGCGCTGATGGCGAGGAAGGTGTCGATGCGCTTTTTGAAGCCCGCCTGATCTTGGCTCCACAGCGCGTCATGCAGGAACACCCGCATGGTGGTCATGCCCAGCCCTTGCGCCCATCCCAGTTCCTTGTCGATCTGGGCCGGGTTGAAGCTTTCGGCCTGCCACATCTCCAGCTGGTTGATCGAGTCTGCATTGATATAGTTGCTGCCGACCAGCCATTTCTGCTTGCCGTACCACTGATTGGCCTGGTCCTTGGTCCAGACCTCGCGCGCCCCCGCTGATACAACAAAGTCCGGCGCCGCCAGCGCCAGCAGCGCCAGGCACAAAAACAATGTCCTCATCTGCATCCCCCAGAATTTCTCTTTTATGGAATACGCGGGTCTTCCCCGGAATGGGCGCGGCGTATGGCTTCCTTCAGCTTGGGATCAATCTTGCTCGAATCCAGGATCACCTTCTCGGCTTCGGCATCCTTCACCGCGCTGAGCGGGACTTCGAAATCGCCGGCGTTCTCGACATAGACTACCAGTTCGGTCTTGCGCACCTGGCGAACGGCGCCGAAGGATTTTTCTCCGTCGTGCAGAAACACGTCAAAGCCTTCGCGAATTTTCTCGTGCATGGGGTCCTCGAATGATGGGTTCTAGTAGTAACGCGGGATCGGGCCAATCTGTGCCGTAACATTCTTGCCCAGATCGAACATCACTTCTTCCACGTAGCACCAGCCCCAGCCTTCGGGCGGATCATAGCCCCGATGATGGGATGTTTGCTGCGGTGAAAATGCTTGGTGGCATGCTTGCCGCGGGACTGGTCGCAGCAGCCGACATGGCCGCAAGAGCGGCAAACCCGCAAGTGAAACCATTCCCAGCCCAGGCCCAGGCATTCCTCGCAGCCCTTGCTGCCGGGCGTGACCTCCTGGATCGTATCGAGATGGGCGCAGAAATCATTGCTCATTGGGCGGCTTCCGCCATCGCGTTACGCTGGCGCGCCAGGTACGCATGGATGGCCGACACCACGGTCGAGCCTTCACCCACCGCCGCCGCCACCCGCTTGACCGAGCCGCAGCGCACATCGCCCACCGCGAACACGCCTTCGCGGCTGGTGGCCAGGAAATGATCGGTCCCTGCGCCGGTGACGACAAAGCCATTATCGTCCAGCGTGATGCCCGAACCCTCCAGCCAGTTGGTGTTGGGTTCGGCGCCGATGAACGAGAAGACATGATTGATTTCGCAAGCCTCCTCCTCGCCGGTGTCGCGATTGCGGAAGCGCACTTTCTTCAGCGCGCCCTCTTCGCCTTCAAAGCCGCAAATCTCGGTGCGGGTCACCACTTCGACATTGGGCAAGGCGCGGATGCGGTCCACCAGGTACTGCGACATGGTGCTTTCCAGGTCTTTGCCGCGCACCACCATCCACAGCTTGCGGACCGTGCCCGCCAGGAACACCACCGCCTGCCCGGCGGAATTGCCCGCGCCGGCTAGCGCCACATCCTGTCCGGCGCAAAGGCGTGTTTCCACGGCGCTGGCCCAGTAATGCACGCAGGTGCCTTCAAAGTCCGACAGGTTGTCGATATCGAGCCGGCGATAGCGCGCCCCGCTGGCCAGCACCAAGCTGCGCGCCCGCACCGTCTCGCCATTGCCCAAAGTGAGTTGGAACGGCGAGCCGCCTTGCGCCAGGGTCTTGCCTTCATCGGGAATGGCGATCTCGGCGCCGAATTTCTGCGCCTGGTTGTAGGCCCGCGCCATCAGTGCGAGACCAGAGATGCCGGTGGGAAAGCCCAGGTAATTTTCGATACGCGACGAGGCGCCCGCCTGTCCGCCAAAGCTGCGGCAGTCCAGCACCAGGGTGGAAAGGCCTTCGGAGGCGGCATAGACTGCCGCCGCCAGGCCGGCCGGCCCCGCGCCCACGATGGCGGTGTCATACAGCATGTCGGGATCGATGGCGCGCAGCAGGCCGATGCAGCGCGCCAGCTCTGTCTCGCTGGGATTGCGCAGGATCCGCCCATCCGGGCACAGCACGATGGGCAGGTGCTCAGGCTGAATGGCGAACCTGGTTTGCAAGACCTGGGCGCAGCCGTCATTCACCGAATCCAGCGCGCGGTGCGGATGGCCGTTGCGGGTGAGAAAATTTTCCAACCGCAGCATGTCGCTGCTGCCGAAAGGCCCAATCAGGATGGGTCCGGTCTGGCCCGCCTGCAGCAGCCCGACGCGGCGCAGGATCAGCGCGCGCATGATGCGTTCGCCCAGCTCGGCCTCCTGCACCAGCACGTCGCGCAAGCGCTGCCCCGGCACGATGATGGCTTCGACTTCGCCTTCGGCGCTGGCATCCACCAGCGCCGGGCGGTCTGACAATTGCGCCAGCTCGCCCAGGAAGCTGCCCGGACCATGGGTGACGATGGGCTCGCGATGCGACACCGCCCCGCCCTGGCGCACGGCAATCTTGCCCTTGAGGAGGAAGGCCAGGCCGTCGGCGACCTTGCCGGCCGTCATGATCGACGTGCCGTCTGCAAAGCTGCGGACCTGGCCGAAGCGGCGCAGGCGGGCGAAATCGTGATCGTCCAGATGCGGAAACATCTGGTGGCGGCGGGTTTCTAGGACGGATGCGGGTTCAGCCATGGTTCGGAGCGTACCGTAAGCCTTCCGGGAATGGCTAGCGCACGATTGCCTTGAACTTAGGCGAAATTGGCGCGTTACCGCCCCCATAATAAGGGAGGCCTCTATGTTGCGCCTGATATTGCTGATTGTCCTGATACTCGCAGTCCTGGGCTCGGTCCCCATGTGGGGTTATTCCACCGGCTGGGGCTATGGCCCCTCCGGCGGCCTGGGCGTGGTTTTGGTGATTGTGCTGATCCTGATCCTGCTGGGACGAATCTAACGCAGCAGTCCGGCCGCCTTTAACGCGCGGCGGATCACGCCTTCTACCGTTTTTGCCTGTTCTTGCTGTGCAGTTTCCTGCGTCGGCATCTTTTTTACGTACACGCGCTGCGGCGTTGGCGTAACGCGCGCTGGCGGCGCCGGCTTGGGCACAGATTGGGGCGCGGGCTTGGAGGCCGCCGCCGGCACAAGGCCCCAGAACTCGGCAATGCGGCGGGTGGAGGAAATACCGGCGTCCAGAATGAAAGGCCCGGACTGGCCGAGATCGCTCGCGTCGATCGGCGTGCCATGGCCCAGGGCCCCAAGCGTATAGATCTCCAGCCGGCTGTCCCAGCGCAGGCGAATGGCGCCATCCACCATTTCCTGTTTCGCTGCGCCCAGGGAAAGCCCATGCAGGTCGGCCCATTGCGCCACGCTGGCCTGGGCATTGTTGATGTTCACCACCGCGTCCATCGCGCCGTGCCAGATGGAGATGCGCGGCCAGGGACCGCGATAATCGGACGCCGCGCGCACTGCATCGCCCCACTGATGCGGCGTCTTCAGGGGAGCGCTGCGCATGCTTTCCAGCGCGTCGCGCACATTGGCCGCCGCCCCGAAGGGAAGCCCGGCGATGATCGCGCCCCCCGCGAAGTGTTCAGGATAAGTGGCCAGCATCACCGATGCCATCGCGCCGCCCGCCGACAGGCCGGTGATGAACACCCGGCCCGCGTCCAGGCGGTGTGTTTCGATCACGGTCTGGATCATGGCGGCGATGGAGGCCGCCTCGCCCTGGCCGCGGGTGATGTCCTCGGGATTGAACCAGTTGAAACAGGTATTGGGGTTGTTGACCGCCTTCTGTTCGGGCGCCAGCACGGCAAAGCCCAGCTGGTCGGCGAGCTGGCACCAGCCCGCCCCCAGGTCATAGCCGCTGGCGGTCTGGCCGCAGCCATGCAGCACCACCACCAGGGGCGCGCCGGCCTTCAGGCCGCGCGGCAGGTAGCGGAACATGCGCAGGTTGCCGGGATTGGGATCGAAAGGCACCTCGGCCAGCGGCGTCACGCGTGGGCTGGTGCGGGCCTTGAGGGGATTCACCTTCAAGCCGGGGCCTAATCCATCAAACCGCATATACGCCACCAATCTTCGCCACATTCCAGGCTTCCAGATATTATGTTGCAGCGCAACAATTACAAGACCGGCAGGATCGCATTCGCACGCCAACGGGCCGGATTTCACACAAGTTTTACCAAAAACGGGACTTTGCCGCTTCCCCGGCTTGCCCCGGACGTTATCTGCCCCATGGCATACTCGGCCCATGCGCGCGATTTGCGAAATCTGTTGTCGGTGGCGGCGAAGCTGCGCCGGCTGGCGGCAGACACATGGTGCGACCGCGACCAGCTTCTTTTCCTGATGGCGGCGGAAGCGCTGGAAAAGCGCGCCGCCTGGCTCCAGGGCGCCCTGTCGGACGATCATTATGACAAGGATCCGGACGACCAGCCCTATCTGCACAAGCCGATCGATCTGATCATCTGATGCGCCCGCCTTGCAGCCGCTGCCGCCGCATCGGAATATGCGGCCATGGAGCAGTATCTGTATTTCGGCAGCCTGGGGCAGCATGAGCGCCAGTTTCAGGTTCCCAATTTCATCGGCCTAGCGCTGGAGCCCGCCCATGACCGGGAGATCAAGCACGATCTCACCGCCCCCCTGCCCCATGCCGACAACAGCATCGCCAAGATCCAGGCCCAGGATGTGCTGGAGCACCTGCCCTTCGACAAGGTGCCGTTCGTGCTGGATGAAATCTACCGGGTGCTGAAGCCCGGCGGGGTCTTCCGCCTCAGCGTGCCGGATTATCGCAGCCCGCCGATGAAGCGCCGCTCCATCTATGATGGACGCGGCCGTGTCC
>JACCXK010000197.1 GCA_013697055.1 Alphaproteobacteria bacterium | reverse complement strand
CACCTCACCGATGCGGGGCGCGAATTGCGGCCGCTGATCGAAGGGTTCGGCGTGTGGGGCCAGCGCTGGATCGAGTCCGAAATCTCGCTGCAGAACCTGGATGTGTCCTTGCTGATGTGGGACATGCGTCGCCGTCTCAATCCCGATCCCATGCCGCGCCGGCGCACGGTCATCCAGTTCCGCTATGCCGGCCTGCCGGCGGCGCGCCGGGACTGGTGGCTGGTGGTGGACCCCAAAACCGGCGCCGACCTGTGTTCCGTGGATCCGGGCCACGACGTCGATCTCTATGTCGCAACCGACCTGCGCACCATGACGGCGATCTGGATGGGGCTGGAGACGGTGCGCAAGGCGGTGGGCGAACGCCGGTTGTCACTGACCGGCGACCGCAAGCTGGCCGCCGACATTCAGTCCTGGCTGGGGCTCAGTATTTGTGCGCCGGTAAAACGGGCAGCCTAGAGTTTCTCCCCGTTGCGCGGGTGTCGATCGCGAGGTTGCTCGTTACCAGATGCGCACCCGGTTTTCCGGCGCGATATAAAGAGGGTCGCCCGGCTTGATGTCGAAAGCCGAATACCAGCCATCAATATTACGAATGGTGCCATTGACACGATACTGGGGTGGGGAATGCGGATCGGCGACGACCCGCTGGCGCAGGATGTCGTCGTTCAGTTTCTGCCGGTAAATCTGCGCCCAGCCCAGGAACACGCGCTGGTCGCCGGTAAACCCGTCGATCACCGGCGCAGGATGGCCCTTGAGGCTGGCGCGATAAGCATCCAGCGCCAACGAAAGACCACCCATGTCGCCGATATTTTCACCCATGGTCAGGTCGCCATTGACGTGAGCGCCGGGCAATGGCTCGAAAGCGAAATATTGTGCGCCCAGTCGCGCCGCCTGTGTCTTGAAACGGTCGGAATCTTGGACCGTCCACCAATCGGTCAGGATGCCTTTGCCGTTGAACTTGCGGCCCTGGTCGTCGAAGCCATGACTTATCTCATGGCCAATGGCGCCGCCGATGCCGCCATAATTGATCGCCGGATCGGCATCGGGATCAAAGAAAGGCGGTTGCAGGATGGCGGCCGTGAAGATCATTTCATTGTTGGCAGCAAAATAGTAGGCACTCACCGTTTGGGGCGTCACGTCCCATTCTTCATGATCGACCGGCTGGAACAGCCGCGCCACTTGACGATGCCATCTAAACGCGATGGCCCGCAGCCGGTTACCTACAAGGTCGGTCGGGCTGATCTTGTAGGTACGATAGTCACGCCATTTGGCGGGATAGCCAATTTTTACAGTGAACTGGGAAAGCTTTTCAAGCGCCTTCTGTTTGGTCGCATCGCTCATCCAGTTCAGTTTCGTGATGCGTTTTTCCATCGCCTTGCGAATTTCGGCGACCATCGCATCGATCTTGACTTTGGCGGTTGGGGGGAAGTAGCGGGCCACATAGGCGCGGCCTACCGACTGGCCCAACACGTCATTGGTAAACGCGACGGCACGCTTCCAACGTGCCCGTTGCTTTAGTTGGCCAGCTAGAGTGTTGCTGAGGAATTCGAACTGAGCATGGACAAAACGATTTGAAAGCAGCGCCGAGAAACGGTCGATCAACCTGAAGGCAAACCACGCCTTGAGGATCGGCAGGGGCGTGGAAGCGAAGACGGTTCCGTATTTCGGAAAGGCGGTGTTCATAGTGACAATAGTGCGTTCGATTTTGGGCAAACCGCTTGAGCCCAGAAAGGCATCCCAGTCGAAACCAGGCGCAAGTGCCTTCAGCTCGGCGATTGTGACGGGATTGTAGGCCTTGTCGGGATCGCGTTGCTGGGCGCGCGTCCAGGAAGCGTCCGCAAGGCGTGTCAAAGGCCACAATCGCCTGGGCGTTGTTTGCCGGGTCCGGCCAACCGATCATGTCCAACAGCTGCTGGACATAAGCCTGATAGGCAGCTTTCTTGGCGCGAAAGCCATCCTTCAGATAATAGTCCCGGTCAGGCAGCCCCAGACCGGCAGCGTTGAGAGATACGGCGTAACGATCGGGCGCTTTTGGGTCTTGGTCTATGCTGATATCGAAGATCGAAGCATAGCCGCTATTCTGTCGGCCCATCAGCGCGGCGGCATCGCGCCAAGTCTTGATGTCCCGGATCGCGGCCAGTTGGGATGCCAGCGGCTTGTCATCCAGCCTGTCGCCGCGCTGCTCATCCATGTAAGCGCGATAAATGGCGCCGATTTTTGCCGCGTCATGATCCTTTAGCTTGCTTGCAGCAGCGTTTTCCAGAATGGCATGGACGCGCTCTTCATTCAGCTCGAACATCTGATCCAGGATGCCGACCGCGGGACGGTCGGACGGGACGACGGCGTTCTTCAGCCACGCGCCGCTGACATAGGCATTGAAGTCGGCGCCTGGCGAAACGCTGCGGTCCATGCCGGTTTGGTCGAAGCCCCATCTGCCATATTTGGGCGATGCCAGATCATCGGCCGCCAGGGCGGGGCAGTACGCCAAGGCTATCAGGAGCATGGCGGCCTTGAGGGTTTTCACGACATACCTCGACAGCTTTGAAGGGATCCGCTGGAAGCCGCCGAGCTGTCAGAGTTTCTTGGCGGCGGCCTTGGATGCCAGCTTGAACACCACGCTGATCCGCGTGTTGGTGGCCACAGGCTTGCCGGCCTTGGTCGCCGGCTGCCAGCGCCAATGGCTCTTCACATAATCGGCGGCCGCGACGTCCAATCTTTGATGCCCGCTGGGCTTGAAGACCGAGGCCTTTGAGACGGCGCCATCGGCGCCGATCGTCACCGCCAGCAGCACGAGCCCTTCCTCATGGGCATGGATGGATTCCGCGGGGTAGGGCGGCAGGGTGTGGGTTTCCATGATGGGCTTTATGGCGGTCGCGTTGGTTGCGCGCGGCGAGGGCGCGGCAATGGCGACGGAGGCAGCCACCAGGCCTAGAAGCGCCAAGCCTGTCACGGCCGACAGCGAGAAGCCGGCGGACCCGGACGGCGCGTCCAGTAGCCGCGCCACGCGGTTCTCAGCCTTCCGCCATTGGCCGCCAATGCGAGAGTGCCCATCGCCTTGCCCGCTTCCAGCGAGGTCAGCGCCTCGACATAAAGGCCGGCGTCGCCGCAGGCGGCCACCGCGAAATCATCGCAGCAATGTTCGCGCTCGATGCGGACTTGACGGGTCACCCACCAGACAGCCGGGTGGTAGAACAGGACCGTCTCGGCCGCGACCAGCAAGATGTTGGTGAAAGTGTCGAGCCGGCGGATATGAGCCAGCTCGTGCAGGATCAACGCGTCCAATTGCTGCGGCGCAAGGCCCGTCAGCGCCGAGACGGGGATCAGGATCATTGGGCGCAGGCATCCGATCACCATCGGCACATCCGTGCGGTGTGACAGCAGGAACCGGACCGGTCCTGTCACCGCCAGTCGGTGCTGCAGGTCACGGCAACGCTGCAGAAGATCGGCCGGAACGGGCATTGTATCCCGGCGCCCCTGGGATTGGACCAGGTACCAGCCGCCCAGGGCGCGCAGGCTCAGAGCGGCAACGCCGGCCAGCCAAAGCATCACCAATCCGTTCATCCAGGGTGCGAGTGCCGAGGGAAGGGTGGGGGCATTCTCCGCAACACCGGCTCCGGTGTTTGCGTGGATGAAGACAAAGGTCGCGAGAGGCATCATGGCCATCAGGCCCAAGGTCGCCAGGGCGCAATTGTGCCGGGCAATCGCGCTGCGGCACAGCGGCAGGAGCGTATGCAACAGCGCGGCCAGCAGAACGCCCTGCCAGAGGAAATGCACCAGGGTCCAGCCAAGGTCTCGCGCCATTTCAAGCGGCATCCAGGACAGCAGATGGGTCATTTGGATCTCCTTTGATGGTCCGCCAGCATCCGGCGGATTTCCTCGATCTCTTCCGGCGTGGCCTTCTTGTCTTCGAGCAGGTGCAGCACCAGCTGGCTGGCCGATCCGGCGAACACGCGGCTGATCAGGTCGCCCAGCAACTGGCGTTTCATCCGGGCGGGCTCGCGCGCTTCATAAACATGCGCCTGGCCGTCCTGGTTTCGGTGCACCAGTCCCTTGGCGTGCATGTTCTGCATGAGTTTCAGGGCGCCGGTGTAGCCGACCGACCGTTCCGCCCCGAGATGCTCGTGCACTTCGCGCACGGTGGAGGGGCCGCGATCCCACAGGATGCCGAGGATTTCGACTTCGGCCGGGGTGGGTTTGATGGTGGCTTTTCTCATGGGAATGTCCGGGCTGCCTCAGGATTTCGGCAAGGTTGGCAAGGTTATTGTGGTGGTGTCAGCGGCTTCTTCTCCGCCCCGTTCGCAATAAAGAACGGTCCCATCCCTGGGGCTGATCCAGGCGCCGAAATGGCCGTAGGCGCTGGATAATGGACCCATGCCGCCGGGAAGTCGGGCGCCAAGACCATAGGGAAGCCAAGCGTACCATTTGTCGCCGCGGCGTTCGGCCAGCCATTGGTTGGATGGCGTTTCGTGGGGCGCCAATACGGGCCTCAGCTTCGCACAGGATGACGGCAGCGCGATGGTCCGGGCCTGATCCGGGGTGCGCACCGCCTCGCCGGCGCAACCGCCGGCCAGCAAACACAGAGCAATAAGTCCCTTGCGGTTCATGGCCGCAAGCTTGCGACGACTTTTATCGTAGAGTCAACGAAAAATATCGTAGCTGACCCGGAAAAAAGGCCCGGCTTGAACCGGGCGTAAACTGGGCTGTGAAGGTCCGCTTTGCGCCATAAGCGGTTATTGGGGAGAATGTTACAAATTAGCGCGACTTGGTAGCGCTGGCATTGTCAGGATGAAATTGGTGTCATCCCTAAAATTGCCGATACCGCAAGCAGCCGTTGTTAACATCCGCCCTGGTACGATCCCCGCGGTTCTTGGGTGCCTGCTATGGGGTATCGTCTCACATTGACTTTGATTTCGCTCGTGGCTCTGGCCGGATGTGCGGGCGTTGGGCCGGAGCATCGTCTGGAGATTGATACGACACATTTCACTCTGGATACACCCATTGAACAGTTGGCTGCGTGCAGCGCAACGGCATCAGTTCTACGCAGGGACATCCCCGGCCTGCTGGAGGATAGGCATTACCCGATGTTTAAATCCATGAGCTTGCCGTCGTAGGGGCACTATCGAATGGTGAACTTTCTTCGGAAACGTTGGCGCAAACCGAAGCGGACCTGCGCACAGTAACTAAACCGATAGAAACGGCTGCGCTGCGATAATTGAATGCGGATAGCGGACATTCCTGCCGGGTCCAAACGGCAAAGGTACTGTTCTATCTGGCCCGGCGATAACAATACGGATTGAAGTCCACGTCATCCACACAGCGCGCATCGGACATTTCAAAGTTCGCATGGCCATACCCAGCCTTGCTCATGCATGTCGTAACATAGGCCCCTAATTTATCGTGGCGTTCCTCGCTGCTATCGGTGCGCTGTAGATCGCTCAATGTACCCTTAGATGCCTCTCCTTGAACTTCGGCAACGCACTGCTTGATGTCCGAACCGCGCGTATCGCGTGAACAAGAGGCAGAGAATGAGGCTGCCAATGCGACTACCAGAATGCTGATAGCTTGCTGAAAATTGCGGATACCTGCGGGCACGGATACCTAATCCCTAAAATGACTATATTGACCCGAGTGTCGCGATTATCGTCGCTTCTGAAGACAATAAACAAGGCTCCGTCGCAAATGCGACGGAGCCTTGTCACGGCAAGAATATTCCCTTGCTGAATTCTGCATTAATTAGCGATGATAACCTTGGCTGTCGCGCCCTTGTTCATAATCCCCGCGGCCTTGCTGATATTCGCGGGCGGCATGCATGGATTCGCGGAGGCGGGTCAGACGCATTTCGATGTCTTGGGGATCGAAGCGGCCATTGCGCTGCTGCCAATCGGCCCGTCCACGTATTTGCTGAAGCTGTTGGGAATATCCCCGCGCTTGATCCGAACCATAAAACCCTCGCTCGCGTCCCCGTTGTATGCTTTGCGCGATGTGGCGGTAATCGGACCCGAAGTCGTCATAGGACTTAACGCCCCAAAAGTCGCTCTCATTCTCCCGCCCGTTGTTCCCCTCCAGATAGACACCACCGTAACCCGGCCGATCTCCGCCCCTTCTATCATAACCCTGCCGATCATCGACTTGGCGATTGCAATCCTGGGACCTAGAAATCGCGTTGCCTGCCAAGCCGCCGAGGACGCCGCCAGCGACCGCGCCGCCGACATTGTTTGTCGCTACGCCACCGATCGCCGCGCCGCCAACCGCGCCGACAACTGTGCCGGTCGTATGATCACGGCCGCTGCAGGCATCTGCATAGGCGGTGCCGCCGGCCGCAAAAGTGAGCAGCGCAAGCGCCGCCACGGAATTGGAAAACTTCATTGGAAAATCCATTTCTTTAAGATAGGGAGCAGCCAATCGTTTGGCAGGACGCCAATGCGATAACGCGCCACCGATACAACAACTCTCGTCGAAGTTCCGTTCCACGACAATTTGCCAATGTTTGGCATCGACAAGCTGTTCAGTAGTTCGGAATGACCGCTTTGGGCCAAAAGTGGTCATTCGTTCCGGTGCGCCAAACACAATTACACCCCCAAACCATTTCTGGTTCGGAGGTGTAAAGCTGGTGTTGTTTCTCTTTACCGCCGGCTTGCGCCAGGCTTTTGACGAAATGGTTACGCCTCGGCTTCTTCGGCCTCTTCGCCTTCGCCCTTGGGCGCGGCGCCGGTTTCGAACAGTTCCTCGGCCGCGATGGTCGCTTCCTCGGCATCGGTCTTTTCCGCCAGCACGTTTTCACCGCGCGCCTGGCGCTCGGCTTCGTCTTCGCTGCGAGCGACGTTGATGGTGATGTTCACCTTCACTTCGGGATGCAACACCACCGGGATGGTGAACAGGCCGATCGACTTGATCGCCACGCTGATGGAGACTTGGTGACGGTCCACCTTGAAGCCGCCCTTTTCCATCACATCCGCGATGTCGCGCGGGCTGACCGAACCATAAAGCTGGCCCCGGTCGCCGGCCTGGCGGATCAGGACGAACTTCTGGCCGTCGAGCTTCTTGCCGATTTTCTCGGCCTCGCCCTTCAGCTTGAGGTTGTTGGCTTCGATATTGGCCTTCTGGGTCTGGAAGTAGTCGCGGTTCGCCTTGGTGGCGCGCAGCGCTTTCTTCTTGGGCAAAAGGAAGTTGCGGGCAAAGCCGTCCTTCACCTTCACTTCATCGCCGATCTGGCCGAGCTTTTCGACGCGTTCGAGCAGGATCACTTGCATGGTGGTTCTCCTACTTCACGACATAGGGCAGCAGCGCCATGAAGCGGGCGCGCTTGATGGCGTTGGCCAGAATGCGCTGCTTCTTGTTGCTGACCGCGGTGATGCGCGACGGCACGATCTTGCCGCGCTCGGAAATGAAGCGCTGCAGGAGCTTGACGTCCTTGTAGTCGATCTTGGGGGCGTTATCGCCCGAGAAGGGGCAGGTCTTCTTGCGGCGGAAGAAGGGACGGCGGGCGCCGTCCTCGCGTCCGCCACGGCCGCCTTCGCGGTCGCCGCCGCGGGCCCCGTCACGATCTCCACCGCGTCCGCCTTCGCGGCCGCCGCCGTCACGATTTCCACCGTAGCTCATACCAGGATCTCCTCGGCTTCGCCTTCGGCCTTGGCGCCTTCGGGCTTGTCGTCGCGGCGGGCCTTGCTCGACGACGTGTCGAACTGGTCCACCTTGACGGTGATGTAGCGCAGCACGTCTTCGTTGATCTTGAGCTGGCGTTCCAGCTCGACCACGGCGTTCGACGGCGCGTTGATGTTCAGCAGGACGTAATGGCCCTTGCGGTTCTTCTTGATGCGATACGCCAGACCGCGCAGGCCCCAATATTCCTGCTTTTCGATCTTGCCGCCTTCGCCTTCGACGATGGTCTTGAGATGGGTGGCCAGTGCGTCCACCTGTTGCGCGCTGATATCCTGGCGCGCGATCAGAAGATGCTCATAAAGAGCCATCTTGCGTTCCCTTTCCTATGGCAGCGGAACAAAACGCGGGAGGGTCCCGCGCTTCGCCTTGGCTCGCCAGGACCGCGCACCATGCGCTACCTCCATAGAGAGGCTCCTGACGACCGCAGCCGTTGAGGGCGGGTCTATAGAGAAAAGGCCTGTAAAGGGCAAGATCGCGGAAAATATCAGCCGAGACCGCAGGTTAACACCGGTTGAAGCGGCGATTTTGGGCACTGGACCGGCGCTCGTGGCGATGCGACGCTCGGCCAAACACCGGGGCGGGGAATGAAAACCATCAATAACGAGGCGGACGCAATCCTGCGCCGCGCCGCCTGGCGGCTGGTGCCGCTGATCCTGGCGATGTACGTCGCCGCCTTCCTCAACCGGGTGAATGTCGGCTTCGCCGCCCTGACCATGAACCAGGACCTGGGTTTTTCGCCCGAGGTGTTTGGCTGGGGCACCGGTATCTTCTTCCTGGGCTATCTGGTGTTCGAGGTGCCTTCCAACCTGATCATGGAGCGGGTGGGCGCGCGCATCTGGCTGGCGCGCATCATGATCACCTGGGCGATGGTCTCGATGGCCTTCGCCTTCGTGCAGGGCCCGCTGATGTTCTTCTTCCTGCGCTTCATGCTGGGCCTGGCGGAAGCCGGCTTCTATCCCGGCATCCTGCTCTATTTCACCTACTGGTTTCCCGCTTCCACCCGGGCGCGCATCCTCGCCATCTTCTGCATGGGCATTCCGGTCTCCAACATCATCGGCTCGCCCTTGTCGGGCTGGCTGATGGGGATGGAAGGTTACGCCTTCAAGGGCTGGCAGTGGATGTACTTGCTGGAAGGCGTGCCCACCATCGCGCTGGGCTTCCTGGCGCTGTGGGGGCTGCCGGACAATCCGCGCAAGGCGAAATTCCTCACCGAGGCGGAAAAGGACATCGTGATGGCCCGGCTGGCGGCCGAGCCGAAAGGCGACGTGCACGGCTTTGGCGCGATGTTGAAGGATTGGCGCGTCTGGGCGCTGATCATCCCGGACTTCACCATCGTGTTCGGCATTTACGCCCTGGGTTTCTGGATGCCGCAGATGGTTCACGCCATGGGCTATTCCATCAAGCAGACCAGCTACATCCTGATCATTCCCTACACCGCTTCGCTGGCGGTGTTGTGGATCATCGGCCTGTCCAGCGACCGCACCGGCAAGCGGGCGTTGCACTTCGTCATCTCTGCGCTGGTGGCGGTGGCGGGCTTCGGCCTTGCCGCGATCGGCGCCGGCAATGATGTATTGGTGATCGCGGGCTTCTGCCTGGCGTCGGGCGGGGTCTATTCGGGCCTGGCGACGTTCTGGTCGGTGCCGCCGCTGTTCCTGGGCGGCTCGGCCGCGGCCGGCGCCTTTGCGCTGATCAATTCGGTGGGCAACCTGTCGGGCTTTGTCGGGCCCGGCCTGATGGGCTGGCTGCTGCAGACCACGGGCAGCTATACCATCGGCATGATGATGTGCACCGGCGTGGCGCTGGTCGCGGCGCTATCGATGGCGGTGCTGGCCCGTTCTTGCCGCGCGCCCGCCGCCTGATGAACCCGGCAGAACTCGTCCGTTCCGACAAGATATTGGCGCGCGCCGCCTGGCGGCTGATCCCGTTCATGGCGCTGATGTATGTGGTCGCCTTTCTGGATCGCTCCAACATCTCCTTCGCCGCCCTGCAGATGAACCAGGAGCTGGGTTTCTCGCCGCAGGTCTATGGCAATGCCGCCGGCATCTTCTTCCTGGGCTATTTCCTGTTCGAGGTGCCGTCCAACCTGGCGCTGCAGAAGGTGGGCGCGCGCATCTGGATGTGCCGCATCTGTGTCAGCTGGGGATTTCTGTCCATGCTGACCGCCTTCTCCAAGGAACCCGTCAGCTTCTGCATCCTGCGCTTTCTGCTGGGCGCGGCGGAAGCCGGGCTCTATCCCGGCATGATCCTCTACATGACTTACTGGTTTCCCCAATCGACGCGGGCGCGCTTTATCGCCTTGTTTCTGGGCGGCGTGCCGCTGTCGGCGGTGATCGGCGGGCCCATCTCCGGCTGGCTGCTGGGTGTCGAGGGTCATGGCTTACATGGCTGACAATGGATGATGATCCTGGAAGGCATTCCCTCGCTGTTGTGCGGCGTCGCGACTTTGTGGGTGCCGCCCGACGGCCCGGTGAAGGCCACATGGCTGAGCGCGGAGGAAAAACAGATCATCGCCGCGCGCCTGGCCGCCGAGCCGCCGGGCCAGTTGCACGGGTTGAAGGAGATGCTGCTGGACAAGCGCATCTGGCTTTTGATGATTCCGGATTTTTCCATCGTCATCGCGCTGTACGGCATGGGCCTGTGGCTTCCCCAGATGATCAAGGCGATGGGCTATTCCAATGTCGAAACCGGCTTCATCAGCGCCATGCCGTATCTTCTGGCGATGGGCGCGATGGTGGCGCTGGGCTGGTCCAGCGACCGCAGCGGCGAACGCGCCGGCCATGTCGCCTTCGGCGCGCTGGCGGGCGCCGCCGGGCTGGTGGGTGCGGTGTGGTTCGTCCATCACGGCCTGATCATCCTGTCGCTCTGCATTGCTGCCAGCGGCATCTATGCCGCGCTGGCGGTGTTCTGGACCTTGCCGTCCGCGATGCTGCGCGGCACTGCGGCGGCGGGCGGGCTGGCGCTGCTCAACAGCTTTTCCAACCTGGGCGGCTATTTCGGACCCACCTTGATGGGATGGGCCAAGCAGCAAACCGGCAACTTCATTTTGGGCATGGGGTTGTTGTCAGGCATGTTAGTGTTGGCCGCCGTGTCGGTGGTGGTGATCGGGCGGGTCTTTTTTCCGCGGAGGGAATCATGAAAAAGCTTTTGCTGGTTCTGGCCTTTCTTTCGTTCTCTTCCGTCGTAATGGCAACGCCCGTTACTCGGACGGCTTGCGAAACGCCGGACAGTTCCTTCAAGGCGTTCCTGCCGCGTTTCACAGATGACAGGGCTTTTCGTGAAAGCAGGATTGCACTGCCATTGGTCGCGCGGGCGGGCGACGGCGTGGCAACTGAAGAGTCCATAGAGCTTTGGACGCTGCCCCACATCAAATCCCTCAAATATCCCTTGATCCATTCCCGCCAGGAGCAGAAGAAAAACGATATTTTGCAGCGGATAGACTTGCTTCAACCGGATTACGCGGAAGTTTTCCTGGGGGAGCGGGAAGCCGATGCCGATAGGATGCTTTATAAATTCCGCAAGAATGCCGGGTGCTGGTTTCTCGAAGAATTGCATGATCTTGGCCAATGACAGTGTCGCTTGACTCTGTGGGGCTCTCTTGATTTGTCTGCCGCCATGACTCGCATATTTCTGTTCCCTGGACAGGGCAGCCAGAAGATCGGCATGGGCAAGGAGCTCGCCGATGCCTTCGCGGCGGCGCGCGAAGTGTTCCAGGAAGTGGATGACGCGCTGTCCCAGAAGCTTTCCAAAATCATGTGGGAAGGGCCCGAGTCCGATCTGCTCCTGACCGAAAATGCCCAACCCGCCATCATGGCCGCCTCCCTCGCGGTGGTGCGCATCCTGGAAAAGGAGATGGGCCTGGATGTCGGCAAGCACGCCAAGATGGTGGCCGGCCACAGCTTGGGGGAATATTCGGCGCTGTGCGCTGCCGGCGCTTTCTCGCTGTCCGATACGGCGCGTCTTCTCAAGACGCGCGGCCAGGCGATGCAGTCGGCGGTGCCGGTGGGCGAGGGCGGCATGACCGCCCTGATCGGCGCCGAGATCGAACAGGCCGAGGAAGTGGCGAAGGAAGCCAGCGCAGCGGGCGGCACCTGCGTCGTCGCCAATGACAATGCCCCGGGCCAGGTGGTGATTTCCGGCACCCTGGATGCGCTGTCGCGCGTGCCCGACATCGCGAAAGCCAAGGGTATCAAGCGCGCCTTGCCGCTGGCGGTGTCAGCGCCGTTCCATTGCCCCTTGATGCAGCCGGCCGCCGACAAGATGGCGGAGGCGCTGGCCACCGTAACCATCCGCCCGCTGGCCGTGCCGGTGCTGGCCAACGTCACCGCCCAGCAAGCCAGCGATCCCGACGCTGTCCGCAAGCTCCTGGTCGAGCAGGTGACTGGCCGGGTGCGCTGGCGCGAATCCATTCTCGCCCTCAAGGGGCTTGGCATCGACACCACGGTGGAGTTCGGCGGCAACAAGGTGCTCTCCGGAATGGTCAAGCGCATCGATCCGTCCTTGCAGATGATCACCCTGGATACACCCGCCGACCTCGAAGCTTTTGGAAAGGCTCTCTGATGTTCGATCTGACAGGCAAGACCGCACTCGTCACCGGCGCCTCCGGCGGCATCGGCGGCGCCATCGCCAAGGCGCTGCATGGCCAGGGCGCCGCGGTGGTGCTGTCCGGCACCCGCGCCGAAGCGCTGGAGGCCCTGAAAGCGGACCTTGGAGGACGTGCCTTCATTGCGCCGGCCAATCTCTCCGACATCGCATCCGTCGAAGCCCTGCCCAAGGCGGCGGAAGAGGCGGCGGGCGCAGGGATAGATATCCTGGTCAACAATGCCGGCATCACCAAGGACAACCTCTTCATGCGCATGAAGGATGAGGAATGGGACCAGGTGATCGCGGTCAATCTCACCGCCGCCTTCCGCCTCAGCCGCGCCGTGTTGCGCGGCATGATGAAAAAGCGCTGGGGCCGCATCATCCAGATCACATCCGTGGTCGGCGCCACCGGCAATCCCGGCCAGGGCAATTATGCCGCCGCCAAGGCCGGTCTTGTGGGCATGACCAAGAGCCTGGCCTCCGAAGTCGCGTCGCGCAACATCACGGTGAATGCCGTGGCCCCCGGTTTCATTCAGACCGCCATGACCGATGTACTGACCGACACGCAAAAAGAGATGATCAGTCAGCGAATCCCGGCAGGCCGGATGGGTATTCCGGATGAAATCGCCGCCGCTGTCGCCTATCTTGCGTCGCAGGAAGCCGCCTATGTGACGGGCGAAACTATCCATATCAATGGCGGGATGGCGATGATATGACAGGGATTACAATAGCTTAACCACTACATTGGCGAGACGGAACGGTTATGTTACCTAACCGGCCATCCCGCGAAGCACCGAAACAGCGGGTCCGGCGTTTCCCCATTTGCCGGTTTGAAATCTAGAGAGGCTTACAAGTCCATGAGCGATACTGCCGAGCGCGTGAAGAAGATCGTCGTCGAACATCTCAATGTCGATGCCGACAAGGTCACCGATACCGCGTCCTTCATCGAAGACCTGGGCGCTGACAGCCTCGACACCGTCGAGCTGGTCATGGCGTTTGAAGAAGAATTCGGCATCGAAATTCCCGATGACGCGGCCGAGTCCATCGTGACCGTCGGCGACGCGGTCAAATATATCGACAAAGCCAACGCCTCCTGATCCGGCGCCAAAGGTCATAAGGCCATGCGCAGGGTCGTAGTCACGGGCCTGGGTCTTGTCACGCCGCTGGCATGTGGCGTGGAGGAGACTTGGTCACGCCTGCTCGCCGGGCAATCGGGCGCCATTGCCATCACCAAGTTCAGGACCGACGACCTGGCGACCAAGATCGCCTGCCAGGTGCCGCGCGGCGATGGCTCGAACGGCACCTTCAATCCCGACCAGTGGGTGGACGCCAAAGCACAAAGGCGCATGGATGATTTCATCATCTATGGCCTGGCCGCCGCCACCCAGGCGGTGCGCGATTCCAGCTGGGTCGCCCAGACCGACGACGACAAGTACCGCACCGGCGTATTGATCGGTTCGGGCATTGGCGGGCTGGACGGGATCGAGCAGGCTGCGATTTTGGTCAATGAAAAAGGCCCTCGCCGCCTGTCGCCCTTCTTCATACCGGGCCGGCTGATCAATCTTGTGTCGGGCTATGTCTCGATCGAGCATGGCTTCAAGGGCCCCAACCATGCGGTGGTCACCGCCTGCGCCACCGGGGCCCATGCCATCGGCGACGCCGCCCGCCTGATTGCGCTGGACGATGCCGATGTGATGATCGCCGGCGGCACCGAAAGCGCTGTCTGCCGCCTCGGGATCGCGGGCTTCAACGCCTGTCGCGCCTTGTCCACCGCCTATAACGACAATCCCACCAAAGC
>JACCXK010000079.1 GCA_013697055.1 Alphaproteobacteria bacterium | reverse complement strand
GGCCTGTGTCGGCCTCAGCGAACAGAAGGCGCTGCTGAAGGGCCATGCCATCGATGTCTACAAGTCCACTTTCAAGCCGCTGTTGCATACGTTGGGCGGGCGGCCGGTGCGCACCCACATCAAGCTGATCGTGGATAGCAAAACCGACAAGGTGTTGGGCTGTCACATCTTCGGCGACCATGCCAGCGAGATCATCCAGATCGTGGCGGTGGCGATGAAGATGGGCGCGACCAAGAAGGATTTCGACGGCACCATGGCGCTGCATCCCACCGCGGCAGAAGAGCTGGTGACGATGCGGACGAAAGCCTATTCGAAAACGCCTTGAGTTGCCGTGGTGATCTGCCCGGCCGCTTCAGCGCGCGCCCGCGCCCGTGGCGTAGATCATCTTTTCCTTGGACGAAAAATAAATGTGCAGCTTGCTGAGAACCGACAGCCCGATCAGCAGGTCCGGCTTGAAGCAGGTCACGTAGACCATCGGCTTCTCGCTCGCATGTCCCATCGGCGCGTTCATCTCGCGGATTTGCGGCCTGTTGTTGCAGGTCTGCGTGGGCGCTTCGTCCCGTATCAGGATATTGGGATTGCCGATGGTGAGCGCATCCACGGTGAGGGTTTTGAAGGGATAGTGATAGTATTTCTGCCCGTCGGGTGACGTCTTGGCCAGTGTCATGCCCGGTGAATTTTCATCCAGCTTGAACAATTCCCGAACCGTATTCATGCCGATCACCGAGCCGGCATGGGTGTGGAGCGTGACACGCAGCGGCTTGTCATCCAGCGACATACTGGTCATGAGGGACGTGCCTTCCCGCCGGAGCGGCAGTTCCGCAAAACCCGTCTTTGTCCAGTAGACGACTTTTTCCGGGCAATGATCGGTGGAAAACACGTTCAGCTTGTGCTGGGCGATGTCGAGTTCGAAGTCCAGCTGCTCGAACATGCGATTGCCCAGATGGCCGGCGACGGCGGCGTCCTCCAATGCCGGGGCAGAATACCGAACTCGACATCGTCACCCGGCAAGGTGCCCATGCGGAATTTGGGTGAATTGCCCAGGCGCGTGATATTCTGGCCATAGCCGCCGAGCCTGATGTTCGGGTCGAGCGAATGGAAGTGAAAGCCGGCCTGATCCGCCGCTTCCTGGGTGATCATGTTCAACCCGGAGCCGATTTCCAGGTAGAAGCTTTTTTCGACTGTCCCGAAGGTCAGCGGGACCTGCAGATTGTCCGGCGAGACTTGCAGGTCCATCGATCCCAGGATGGTCAGCGGGCAGTCGGCCGCCCGGGCACCGCCGGCGGTCGCCAGCAAAAACACAAACGCTGCAATTGTACGCACCAAGACCCCCGTCTTGCCGCCCAAGGGCACTATAGCCGATCCTCCGAGGATGCGCGCGCGCCGGCGCCGGACGTAAGCCTTTAATCTTATTGGGCTTTGACTGGGCATGCGCCGTTCACCCATGCGCCTTGCGTGTCTGGTAAAGTCGCCCCCAATCTCCTATATCCACCGCCCGTTATGGAGTGTGTGACCGTGGCCCAGAGCTGGACCCCGCAAAGTTGGCAGGAAAAGCCCGCCCGTCAGATGCCGGATTACCCGGACAAGGCGGCGCTGGACCGCGTGTTGGGCCAGCTCAAGACCCATCCGCCGCTGGTGTTCGCCGGCGAGGCGCGCAACCTGTTGGCGGGCCTGGGCCAGGTGGCCGAAGGCAAGGCCTTCCTGCTGCAGGGCGGGGACTGCGCCGAAAGCTTCGCCGAATTCCATCCCGACAATATCCGCGACACCTTCCGCGTGCTCTTGCAGATGGCGGTGGTGCTGACCTTTGCCGCCGGCGTGCCGGTGGTGAAAGTGGGCCGCATCGCCGGCCAGTTCGCCAAGCCGCGTTCCGACGATTTCGAAACGCAAAGTGGCGTCAAGCTGCCCTCCTATCGCGGCGACAACATCAATGGCAGCGAGTTCACGCACGCATCGCGCATTCCCGATCCGCAGCGCCTGCTGCAGGCCAATGCCCAGTCGGCGGCGACGCTGAATCTTTTGCGCGCCTTCGCCCAGGGCGGTTATGCCGACCTGCACAATGTCCATCGTTGGATGTTGGGCTTCATAGCGGACTCGCCGGCCGGCGAACAATATAAAGGTCTCGCACAGCGTATTTCCGAAACGCTCGAATTCATGGACGCGATCGGAATTACCTCCACGTCGGTGCCGCAGCTGCGCGGCACGGATTTCTACACCAGCCACGAAGCGCTGCTGCTGCCCTACGAGCAGGCGATGACCCGCGTGGATTCCACCAGCGGCGACTGGTACGACACATCCGCCCACATGCTGTGGATCGGCGACCGCACCCGCCAGCTCGACGGCGCCCATGTAGAATTCATGCGCGGCATCAAGAACCCGATCGGTCTCAAATGCGGTCCGTCGCTGGAGCCGGATGACCTCTTGCGCCTGATCGCAGCGCTCAATCCGCAGAATATTCCCGGCCGTTTGACGCTGATCGCGCGCTTCGGCGCCGACAAGATCGCCGACAAGCTGCCCACCCTGGTGCGGGCGGTGAAGCGCGAAGGCGCGAGCGTGGTGTGGTCGTCCGATCCCATGCACGGCAACACCATCAAGCTGCAATCCGGCTACAAGACGCGGCCCGTGGAGCGGGTGCTGGAAGAAGTGCGCAGCTTCTTTGCCATCCACCGCGCCGAAGGCACCCATGCCGGCGGCGTGCATTTCGAGATGACCGGCCAGGACGTCACCGAGTGCCTGGGCGGCGCCCAGGGCCTCAAGGAAATCGATCTTGCCGATCGTTACCAGACAGCCTGCGATCCGCGCCTCAATGCCAGCCAGGCGCTGGAACTGGCCTTCCTGATCGCCGAAGGCATCCGCGACGAACGGATGAAGCAAGTGAAGAGCGGCGCGCGTAGCGCGTGAGCAGGTTTCGGTAGTCGAAATCGTCCACTGGACGATTTCGTGGCCTTCGGCCAACCTACCTCAAGGACCTGCGAAAGCGATGAACGCCGCGAGCTTGGGCGAGCGGCAGGGGATTTGAGTCGGGTTTAATGGGTATTGCTCGTCTCCTGGCCAAAGGCTGGATCATTTTCTGCCTGTTCGCCGGCGCCCATGCCCTGCGTTTCGCGGTGCTGCAGGGCGTGCCGCTGGACATGTCGCTGCCCGCCATCGGCATCTGCGCCCTGCTGTTCACCGCCATGGGGCTGTTGTTCGTGGGCGGTTTCGGGGTTTCGGCGGCGCATGTCAGCGGCGCGTCCTTTGTGTCGCGCTTCAAGCCGCATCACCTGATCCCCGGCTTCAATGAAGCGGTGTTCCTGCTGTTCGTGGCTTTGAGCTTCCTCAACCAGGCCTTTGTCGCGCCCGCCACTATCGGCCGCGGGGCCAGCGCCCTGGAGGATGCCATCTATTTTGTGGTGCCCGGCCAGCGAGCGCTGTTCTCTTCGCTGGACGCCTGCACCATGGATGGCGGACGGATATTCGCCGCGTCTTTCGCCTGGCTTTTGGCCATCATTTACCTGGCCAGCGCCGCCTCGCGGCTGAAGCTGCAGGCCGGGCTGATCCGGCTGGAAGCAAGCGACCGGCCGCAAGCCCTGGGGCCGACCTTGCGCGCTTTCCTGTTCGGGATCGTGGCGGTGGTGGGCATCCAGTTCCTGTTCGTGGGCTCGGCCTATCCCTGGCTGAACTGCAGCGCCTTTGCCGATGTCACCGGGGCCCTTTTGATCGGGCTGGCCCCCCTTATGCTGGCCTATCTGATCGTCGCCGCGCTGGCGTCCCTGATGGCCTCCGCGCCCGAAAAATAGCTAGGCTTTGCAACGACTTATATGGTAACAAGCCGAAACATTTGTTTGCTGGCGACTCAATGGGGCGCAGTCCCTAATCCGCCTTCAGACTTTGCCCGGGGAAATCAAAGCCTTGTTTCTGCGCCGCCGCGTGCCGGAGAGTGGACCGCTGAAAGCTGCCGTGATCGGCGCCGGCGTCTTTGGGCATCATCACGCCACCAAGTACAAAAGCCTGGCCCAGGCCGGGCAGCATGTCGAACTTTTCGCCATCGCCGATCCCAATGCCGAAATGCTGGTCAAGGCCCGCGCCCATCATGGCTGCAAGGTTGTGGCCGACTGGCGCGAGCTTCTGGGCAAGGTGGATCTGGTGAGCATCTGCTCCCCCGCTGTCACCCATGCCGAGATTGTGCGCGATTTCCTCAAGGCCGGCACCCATGTGCTGGTGGAAAAGCCCATTGCCACCACCCTGGAAGAAGCGTCCGAACTGGTGGCCTTGTCACGCCAGGTGGACCGGGTCCTGTCGGTCGGCCATCAGGAGCGTTTTGTTTTCGCCCGCACCGGCCTTCTGGATCTGCCCCAGGCGCCCATCGAGATCAGTTGCTGGCGCCAGGGTCCGTGGACCGGCCGCGGCGACGATGTCTCGGTGGTTCTGGACCTGATGATCCATGACCTGGACCTGGTGCATGCCCTGGTGCCCGGCGCGGTGACCGAAGTGCGCGCCGAAGGCCTGATCGAATATGGTCCCCATGCCGACGAAGTCTTCGCCCTGCTGCGCTTTGCCGGCGGCGCCATCGCCAAGCTGGAAACCAGCCGCGTCGCCAACGAACGCAAGCGCGGCCTGCGCGCCGTGTATGCCGATGGCGTGGTGGAGATCGATTTCCTGTCCCGCACCGTCAAGAACACCACGCCCCATCTGTTGGGGGCGCTGGAACTGGGCGATCCACTGGGTGAATCCGTGGCCGGCTTTGTCACTGCCGCCCAGGCGGGCACCGATGCGCTGGTGACCCCGGAACAGGCGGCCCAGGCGCTGCAAACGGCGCTGTGGGTGGAACGGGCTTCCGGCGTGGCGCTGCCGCAGCCCGCCCGCGCCGCCGGCGGCCGCTAAACCTTTTCCCCGCCTCCTGTTAGAACCGGGCTATGCCGGACGTCTTTCGCATAGCCCTGGCCCAGCTCAATCCCGTGATGGGCGACATCGCGGGCAACCTGGCGCGTGCCCGCGGGGCGCGGGCGAAGGCGGGCAATGCCGACGTCATCCTGTTCTCGGAATTGTTCATCGTGGGCTATTCGCCCGAAGACCTGGTGCTGAAGCCGGCGCTGCAGGCCGATGCCCGCGCCGCGGTGGAAGAACTGGCCCGCGATACCGCCGATGGCGGGCCGGCCATCCTGATCGGTACGCCCTGGGTGGAACATACCGAGATCTACAACGCCGTGGCGCTGCTGGACGGCGGCAAGGTCCAGCGCCTCACCTACAAATATGAGCTGCCCAACTATGGCGTGTTCGACGAGAAGCGCGTCTTCACCCAGAGCATGACACCCGAGCCGATGACGGTGCGGGGCGTGAAGCTGGGCGTTCCGATCTGCGAGGATATCTGGAAACAGGATGTCACCATCTGGCTGGCGGATGCGGGGGCGGAGATTTTCTGCGTGCCCAACGGCTCGCCCTTCGAGGCCGGCAAGGAGGATGTGCGGCTGAAGCTGGCGGCGGCGCGCATCCATGAGACGGGTGTGCCGCTGATCTATCTCAACCAGCTGGGCGGCCAGGACGAGGTGGTCTATGACGGCGCGTCCTTTGTGATGAACGCCGATGGGACCATCGCAGCGGCGCTGCGCAGCTGGGAGGAATGCGTCACCCTCACCGAATGGCGTCGCGATGGCGACGGCAAGTGGGTTTGCGCCCCGGGCGACAAATTCGTGGCGGAAGACCGTTCCAGCCAAGTTTATCACGCCATGATGCTGGCGCTGCGCGACTATGTGAACAAGAATCGCTTCCCCGGCGTGGTGCTGGGCCTGTCGGGCGGCATCGATTCCGCGCTGTCGGCGGCCGTGGCGGTGGATGCGCTTGGCGCGGAGCGCGTGCGCTGCGTGATGCTGCCCTCGCGCTATACCTCCCGCGACAGCCTGGAAGATGCCGATGCCTGCGCCCGGATGCTGGGCGTGACCTATGAGACCATCGAGATCGAGCGCGCCGTCGCCGCGATGGGCGAGACATTGGCCGCGCCCTTCGCCGGCACCAAGGCCGACACCACTGAAGAAAACCTGCAATCGCGCCTGCGCGGCGTGATCCTGATGGCGCTGTCCAACAAGTTCGGGCCCATGGTGCTGACCACCGGTAACAAGAGCGAGATGAGCGTGGGCTATGCCACGCTTTATGGCGACATGTGCGGCGGCTACAATGTGCTGAAGGACATTTATAAAACTGAGGTGTTCCGGCTGTCCCGCTGGCGCAACCAGAATTCCCCCGCCGGCGCGCTGGGACCGCAGGGGCGCGTGATCCCGGAGCGCATCATCGAAAAGCCGCCCAGCGCCGAACTGAAGCCGGACCAGACTGACCAGGATTCCTTGCCGCCCTACGATATTCTGGACGGCATCCTAGAATGCCTGGTGGAGCATGAATGCAGTTTCGAAGAGACGGTGGCCAAGGGTTTTGATGCCGCCACGGTGAAGCGGATCGAGCACCTGCTGTATATCTCCGAATACAAGCGCCGCCAGGCGCCGCCGGGAGTGAAGATCAGCAGCCGCAATTTCGGCCGCGATAGGCGCTATCCCATCACCAATGCCTTCCGGGACGCGCGCTGATGACTGTTACCGTCCGTTTCGCGCCGTCGCCCACGGGCCTGCTGCATGTCGGCAATGCTCGTACCGCGCTGCTGAACTGGCTGTTCGCCAAAAAGCTGGGCGGGCGTTTCCTGCTGCGCATCGACGATACCGATGCGGCGCGTTCGACCAAGGCGTTTGAAGAGGCGATCTATCGCGACCTGGGCTGGCTGGGCCTGACCCATGACGGCACCGACCGCCAGATCAACCGGCTGACGAAATACAGCGCTGCCTTCTACCAGTTGCAGGCGGCGGGACGCATCTATCCCTGCTTCGAGACGGAAGGGGAACTGGAGCGCCAGCGTTCTCTTCTGGCAGCGCGCAAGCTGCCGCCCATCTACAACCGCGCCTCGCTGGAGCCGGCCAACAAGGCCAAGTGGGAAGCCGAAGGCAGGAAGCCGCATTGGCGCTTCAAGCTGTCGCGCAGAAAAGTGAGCTGGACCGACCTAGTGCGCGGGCCGGTGGAGATCGACACTGCCACCATGTCCGATCCGGTGCTGGTGCGCGAAGACGGCGCCTTTCTTTATACCCTGCCTTCGGTGGCCGATGACGTGGACATGACGATCAGTCATGTGGTGCGTGGCGAAGACCATGTCACCAACACGGCGGCCCAGATCGAGATTTTCCAGGCGCTGGGCGCGGCGATTCCGAAGTTCGCGCATTTCCCGTTGCTGGTGGGCGCCGGCGGTGAAGCGCTGAGCAAGCGGCTGGGCTCGCTGTCACTGGAGCAGTTGCGCGAACAGGGCACCGAACCGCTGGCGGTGGCGTCGTATCTGGCCAAGATCGGCACCTCCGATCCGGTCGAGCCACGCCAGTCGCTGGGCGAACTGGCCGCGGAATTCGACTTCGCCAGGATCGGCCGGGCGCCGGCGCATTTTGTCCCGGAGGAACTGGACGCGCTGAACGCCAAGCTGCTGCATCTGTTGCCTTACAGCGCCGTGGCGGGACGGGTGCCCCAACTTCAGGGAAAATCCGGCGAAGCTTTCTGGAATGCGGTAAAAGCCAATCTCACCAAGCTGGGCGATATCGAAGAGATGGCCCGGCTGATCAACGGCCCCGTCGCCCCGGTGATCGAAGACGCCGGCCTGGCCGAAAAAGCCGCCGCACTGCTCCCGCCCGAACCCTGGGACGAAACCACCTGGGGCGCCTGGACCAAGGCAGTTTCGGCCCAAACCGGGGCCAAGGGCAGGGGATTGTTTCATCCGTTAAGGTTGGCGCTGACCGGCCTCGAGCATGGACCCGAACTCAAAAAACTGTTACCCCTGATCGGGCGCGACAAGTGTGTGGCGCGGCTCAAAGGGCAAACGGCGTGATCGTTTGGTGTCAGACCGGAATTCGAATTAGCGGCTAAATCCGTCGCCGTTTCCGTTTGCCTGACCTGTCCATCCCTTTTTCCGAGCCCTGTCGATGTCCCTGCGCCTCTTCAACACCCTGACCAAGACCAAGGACGATTTCGCACCTATCGATGCGAAGAATGTCCGCATGTATGTCTGCGGCCCCACGGTCTATGACTTCGCCCATATCGGCAATGCGCGGCCGGTGATCGTGTTCGATGTGCTGTTCCGGCTGCTGCGCCACACCTATGGCGATGCCCATGTCTCTTACGTCCGCAACATCACCGACGTGGATGACAAGATCAACGAACGGGCGGCGCAGCGCGGCATCTCGATCCGCGAACTGACCGAGGAAACCGCGCGCATCTATGAAGAAGACGTGGCGGCGCTGGGCAACCTGCCGCCGACGGTGACGCCGCGCGCCACCGAGCATATCGCCCAGATGATCGCCATGATCGAACAGTTGATCACGGCCGGCCATGCCTATGCCGCGGAATGTCACGTGCTGTTCAACGTCTCGTCCAAGGCCGATTACGGCAAGCTGTCGCGCCGCAGCGTGGACGAGATGCTGGCCGGTGCCCGTGTCGAGGTAGCGCCTTATAAAAAGAACGCCATGGACTTTGTCCTATGGAAGCCGTCAGAGGCCATTCTGCCGGGTTGGGATTCGCCCTGGGGCCGGGGGCGACCGGGCTGGCACATCGAATGCAGTGCCATGGCGGGCCAGTATCTGGGCGAAACCTTCGATATCCATGGCGGCGGCATCGACTTGGCTTTTCCCCATCACGAGAACGAGATCGCCCAAAGCGAAGGCGCCAACCACGGCCACCCGCTGGCGAAAGTGTGGATGCACAACGGCTTCCTGCAGGTGGAAGGCGAGAAGATGTCCAAGAGCCTGGGCAATTTCTTCACCATCCGCGATCTGTTGGCCGACTGGCCAGGCGAAGTGCTGCGCTTCAACATGTTGCGCACCCATTATCGCCAGCCGATCGATTTCACCATCGCCGGCCTGAAGGAAAGCTGGAAGACGCTGGAGCGGTGGTACGAAGTGACCGAGCCGCTGGCCAACCCTGCGCCGGACGCTGACTTCTTCGAAGCTTTGTCGGACGATCTCAATACCCCGGCTGCCATCGCCAGCCTGCACCAGGCCGACGAAATGGCGCTGGCCGGCGGGCTGGGTTTCTTGGGCTTCTCCAATGTGCAGCTCAAGATCGCAAGCAAAGCCAAAGTGGACACGGTGGCCATCGCGGACGCCATCGCCGCCCGCAACGCCGCGCGCAAGGCGAAGGACTTTGCTGAAAGCGACCGCATCCGCGACGAATTGCTGGCCAAGGGCATCGTCTTCAAGGACGGCCCGCAAGGCACGACCTGGGAGGTCAAGAAATGACCACCCGCGAACGCCTTTATATCTTCGACACGACTTTGCGCGACGGAGCGCAAACCCAGGGCGTGGATTTCTCGGTCGAGGACAAGCGCCAGATCGCGCTAGCGCTGGACAATCTCGGCATCGATTACATCGAAGGTGGCTGGCCAGGCGCCAATCCCACCGACACGGCGTTCTTCGCGGAACGTCCGCCGCTGAAACGTGCCCGCTTTACGGCTTTCGGCATGACCAAGCGGGCCGGGCGCAGCGCCGCCAATGATCCGTCCTTGGCCCAAGTGCTGGATGCCAGCGTGGATGCGATTTGCCTGGTAGGTAAGACCAGCGTCTATCAGGTGCGGGTGGCGCTGGAGATTTCGCTGGAAGACAATCTTGACAATATAGCCCGCTCGATGGAAGCCGTCGCCGCCAAGAAACGCGAGCCGCTTTTCGATGCCGAGCATTTCTTCGACGGCTACAAGGAAAATCCGGACTACGCATTGTCCTGCCTGAAGGCCGCGCATGACGCCGGCGCCAAATGGCTGGTGTTGTGCGATACCAATGGCGGCTCCATGCCGGAAGATGTGTACCGCATTGTCAGTGCGGTGAAGACGGCGCTGCCCAACGCCAATCTTGGTATCCACGCTCATAACGACACCGAACAGGCGGTGGCGATGTCGCTCGCCGCCATCCGCGCCGGCGTGCGCCATGTACAGGGCACCTTGAACGGGCTGGGCGAGCGCTGCGGCAATGCCAATCTCTGCGCGTTGCTACCGAACCTGATGCTGAAGGAGCCTTTCGCGTCGCAGTTCGAAACCGGCGTTAGCAAGGAAGGCCTCGCCCAGCTCACCCATGTCTCGCGCCTGCTGGACGAAATTCTCAACCGCGCGCCCAACCGCTATGCCGCCTATGTCGGCGCCTCGGCCTTCACCCATAAGGGCGGCTTGCATGTCTCCGCCGTGGTCAAGGACCCGCATACGTATGAGCACGTGCCGCCGGAATCGGTGGGCAATAAGCGCACCATGCCGGTATCGGCCCAATCGGGCCGCGCCAACGTCGCCGCCAGCCTGGGATCGGAAGGCGGCGATCTTTCGCGGCTGCTGCAGGACGTCAAGCGCCGCGAGTTCGAAGGCTACAGCTATGACGATGCCGCCGCCTCGTTCGAACTGCTGGCGCTGCGCCAGCAGAACAAGCTGCCGCGCTATTTCACCGTCGAGCAGTTCAGCGTCACGGTGGAAAGCCTGAAGGGCCCGTCCGGTGATCTGGAGTCCCGCTCCAAGGCGGCGGTGGAGTTGATGGTGGCGGGCGAGAAAATCCGCAGCGCCGGTACCGGCAACGGTCCGGTCAATGCGTTGGACGCGGCGCTGCGCAAGGACCTGGGCAAATATTCGCCGTTCCTGTCAGACCTGCGGCTGGTGGACTATAAGGTGCGCATCCTCACCAGCGGCACCGAGGCGGTGACCCGCGTGATGGTGGAATCGGCCGACGGCAAGGGCAACCGCTGGTCCACCGTGGGCGTGTCGGAGAATATCGTGGATGCGTCCTTTGAGGCGCTGACCGACTCGATCATCTACAAGCTGTATAAGGACAACGCGCCGGTTTAGCGCAGAGCCTCGGCCATCATCGCCAGCGCCGCATCCGCGCTATCGGCAATCCGGTACAGGCCCAGATTTTCCTTGCGCACAAAACCGTTCCTGACCGAGGCCTGCAGCATCGCTTCCAGGGGATCGAAATAGCCGTTCACATTGACTAGGATGATGGGCTTGATCTGCACGCCAAGCTGCGCGCTGGTCAGCACTTCGAAGAATTCGTCATAGGTGCCCAGGCCCCCCGGCAGCACGATAAAGCCGGCCGCGCGGTCCATCATCTTCTGTTTGCGCACAAAAAGGTCAGGCACGATCTCGGTGGTCTCGCCTTGGGTGAGCGGCGGTTCCACGTCGCGCAGGAACCCGGGCAGGATTCCCTCGACCGCGGTTCCCGCTCCCCGCGCGGCGCGCGCCACGTCGCCCATCAGGCCGGGGCTGCCGCCGCCGAACACCAATGCATGGCCGATTTTGGCAATTCCCGCCCCGACGGCGCGGGCGGCATCGCGAAAAGCCGGGTCCGTGCCGTAGGAAGAGCCGCAGAACACGCAGATCGCGGATTTCCTGATTTCTGTCTTGTCCATGCCACCAACAGGGTTGCGCAAGTTCGTGATACTTCTTTAAACGTTGCCTTCCTAGACGGGTTTTAAGCCCCTTGCCACGGAGAATATTTTGCCGCGCTGGTTGCTGATTGTGGGGGCCGTGGCCCTGCTGGCCATGATCGCCGGGTTTGTCACCTTCGGCGGCGGAAACATGGGCCAGTAGATGGCCCATCCGGTCGAGGAAGGCAGCGGCGCACCGTCGTTCCGTCCCTTGTGGCGGCTGATGCCCTATCTCTGGCCTGCGCGCCGGCCCGACCTGCGCTGGCGGGTGGTGTGGAGCATCGTGTTCCTGATGCTGGGCATCATTGTCACAACCGTGTCGCAGCAATTCCTGGGTGCGGCGGTCGATGCTTTCGGCACCACGCCTCAGAGTGCGGCGCTGTGGGTGGTGATCGCGCTGGTGGCGGCCTATGCGATGTCGCGCGTGCTGATGCAGGCCTTTGCCCAGCTGCGCGACGGGGTGTTCGCCAAGGTGCAGTACCACGCCATGCGCGAAGTGGCGGTGGAGACCTTCGCCCATATTCATACCCTGTCGATGCGCTTTCACCTGGAGCGCAAGACCGGCGGCCTGAGCCGCGTGATCGAGCGCGGCACCCGCGGCATCGACAATATTCTTTCCTTCGCCCTGTTCTCGGTGTTTCCGATCATCTTCCAGGTGCTTATCTATGCCGGCCTCCTGCTGTGGACGTTCAACATCTGGGTGGCGCTGACCGCCATCGCCATGGTGGCGGCCTATAGCTGGTTCACCGTCGCCGTTACCCGCTGGCGCATCGCCTTCCGCCGCGAGATGAACCAGTCCGATACCGACGCCAACACCAAGGCGGTCGACAGCCTGCTGAATTTCGAGACGGTCAAGTATTTCAACAACGAGAAGCATGAGACCCGGCGCTACGACGTCTCGATGGAGAAATATTCCAACGCCTCCATACAGTCGCAAACCTCGCTGTCCATCCTCAACACCGGTCAGGCCGCGATCATGGCGCTGGGGCAGGGGGTGGTGCTGATCCTGGCCGCCATGATGGTCAAGTCGGGCGAAGTGAAGTTGGGCCAGTTCGTCGCCGCCAACCTGATCGTGATCCAGCTTTACCAGCCGCTGAACCTGCTGGGCACGGTTTATCGCGAGATCACCCAGGGACTGGTGGACATGGAAGCCATGTTCCGGCTGCTCAACCAGCCGCGTGAGGTTCAGGACAAGCCGGGCGCAAAACCACTGGTGGTTTCGGGCGGTGAGATCCGCTTCGACAATGTGGTGTTCGCTTACGACCCGGAACGCATTGTCCTCAAAGGCATCAGCTTCACGGTGCCGGCCGGCAAGACGGTGGCGATCGTGGGGCCGTCGGGTGCCGGAAAATCCACCATCAGCCGCATTCTCTACCGCTTCTACGACATCAAAAGCGGGCAGGTGACCATCGACAGCCAGGATATCCGCGACGTGACGCAGGAAAGCCTGCGCAGCGTGATCGGCATCGTTCCCCAGGACACGGTGCTCTTCAACGACACGGTCAAGTACAACATCGCCTATGGCCGCATCGGCGCCAACGAGGCCGACATCAAGGAAGCTGCGCGCCTGGCCCAGATCGACAAGTTCATTGTCGAATTGCCGCTGGGCTATGAGGCCATGGTGGGTGAGCGCGGCTTGAAACTGTCAGGTGGGGAAAAGCAGCGCGTCGCCATCGCCCGCACCATCCTCAAGAACCCGCCCATCCTTTTGCTGGACGAGGCCACCAGCGCGCTGGACACCGGCACTGAGCGCGAAATCCAGAGCGCGCTCAACATCGTGTCGCAGAATCGCACCTCATTGGTGATCGCGCACCGGCTGTCCACCGTGGTGGATGCCGATGAAATCCTGGTGCTGGACCATGGCCAGATCATCGAGCGCGGCCGCCATTCCGAGCTCCTGGCGCAGAACGGCCACTACGCCTCGATGTGGAACAAGCAGCGCGAAGCCGCGGCGGCCCGCGAAAAGCTCAAAGAAGTCGAGAACGATCCTGATGTGGCGCCCGGCGTGGCCAGGGCCGCGCCGGTCTAGGCGGCGTTACAGCCTGAAAAAGGCGACGGGTGCGAAGGCCAGTATTAGCGCGGCCGTCTGAAGCAGAAAGCCCATAGCGGCGCGCCCCCGGCGCCATTCCGCCGTCAACAGATAACCCAGGATGAAGGGCGCCTGGGCCAGGATCAAAAGCCAGAAGATGTGAAATCCCAATCCTTCGCCGGTGCCGCGCACACCGCCGGCGACATTGCCCAGGACCCAGATACAGGCGGTCCACGACAAGAAAAGCGGCACGACCCTGCAAATAACGTTGATGGTCTTCCGGCTCATCTGAGACATCCCTGTGCGGGGCAGTGAGAACGCGGCTCAAAAGATCGGCGTTAAATGATCTCGACCTTGTCCACTTCGACGCCCTTGTTGCCCTGGCGCGTCGAATAGCGGATGCGCTGGTCGGGCTCGACCACCTGGACACCCGAACGCCGCAGCGCGCTGGCATGCAGATAGATGTCGCCGCTGCCATTGTCGGGCATCACAAAGCCAAAGCCCTTCTGGTCGTTGAAGAACTTGACCTTGCCTTCGACCATGGGGCCGGAGGGCGCATTGTTGTCGCGATAGCCGCCGCCACCGCCGCCATAACCACCGCCGCCACCGAAGCGATCGCCACCGCCACCGAAGCGATCGCCGCCGCCGCCGAAACGGTCGCCGCCACCGCCGAAGCGGTCGCCGCGCGGCGCGCGGGCAGGTGCTTCCGCCGTGGAGGTGTCCACGCTGTGGACCGTCACCACCTGCAAGCCGCGCTGGCTGTCGGCCAGGTCGCAGACGATGCTGGTGCCGGGCTGCACATCGGCATGCCCGGTCGCCTGCAACGCGCTGGCGTGACAGAAGGCGTCACCGCCATTGTCCAGTGTGATGAAACCGTAACCCTTTGTGGCGTTGAACCACTTTACCTTGCCCTTCGCAGAAGCCTGCGAAATGGGCTTAGGCCCGTCATTACCGTATGCCATGAGAACCGACGCACTGCCCCAATGCCGGCTTGAAAACCCCAAGCCTCCCCCCGTTCCGGCTGCGCGGGGGAGACTGCGACATGATGACTACAGAAAGACGCACCCCGCAACGGGGTTAATCGCACAATTGTTATGGTCTCTTATGTTGCGACGCAGCAAAAATGGGTTGACTTCGGGGGCGAACAGCCGCATAAGCCCGGCCTCCGTGCGACCGCACAAGGCGCTTTTCAGCGCTGCCACCGCCGGATCTCAGCTTTGACCTCCGTTCCCTCCAGTGTGCGTGGAAGACGGCAACCAGCCGTAAATCCGTGCCCTTTGGCGCGCCCTCGCGGTTTTTAAGGACTTTTGTGACTGACGTGACTTTCCAGACGCTTGGCGTTGCCGAGCCGATTCTGCGCGCCCTGGCGGCAGAAAATTACACCACCCCGACCCCCATCCAGACCCGCGCCATCCCGGCGCTGCTGTCGGGCCACGACCTCTTGGGCATCGCCCAGACCGGCACCGGCAAGACCGCCGCCTTCGGTATTCCCCTGCTGCAGAAGCTGTCGATCGGCCATGTCCCGCCGGGCCCCAAGCAGGCCAAGGCGTTGATTCTGGCGCCCACCCGCGAGCTTGCCGTGCAGATCGAGGAATCGCTGCGCACTTACGGCCGCTATCTCAACCTGAAAATGACCGTGATCCTGGGCGGCGTGAACCAGAACACCCAGATCCGCAACATGTCCCGCGGCGTGGACATCCTGGTGGCGACACCGGGCCGCCTGCTCGACCTGGTGCAGCAGAAGCAGGTTCAGCTCAACGCGGTGAACACCTTCATCGTCGATGAAGCCGACCGCATGCTGGACATGGGCTTCATCCGCGATGTGAGGAAGCTGGTGGCGATGCTGCCGCGCGAGCGCCAGTCGATGCTGTTCTCGGCCACCATGCCCGACGACATCGTCAAGCTGACCCACGACATGCTGCGCTCGCCGGAGCGCATCGAGGTCACGCCCCAAGGCAAGACCGCCGACCGCGTCGAGCAGAAGCTGTATTTCGTGCCGGCGCCGCAAAAGCGCCAGTTGCTCAGCGAACTGCTGAAAGATGTTTCGATGAACCGGGTGATCGTGTTCACCCGCACCAAGCACGGCGCCAACAAGGTGGCCGAGCATCTGTCGCGCACCGGCGTGGTGGCGGAAGCCATTCACGGCAACAAGTCCCAGAATGCCCGTCAGCGGGCACTGGACATGTTCAAGACCGGCAAGGCGCGGGTGCTGGTGGCCACCGACATCGCCGCCCGCGGCATCGACGTGGACAATATCAGCCATGTGGTGAACTTCGAGCTGCCCAACGAGCCGGAAAGCTATGTCCATCGCATTGGCCGCACCGCGCGCGCCGGCGGCGAAGGCATCGCCATCAGCTTCTGCGACAGTTCGGAGCGCGCCTATCTGAAGGATATCGAGCGCATCATCCGCATGAAGATCGAACTGGTGGCGCACAACCTTCCTGAGCTGACCGAAGAACAACGCAAGCAGCAGGAAGAGCCGCGCCGTGCCCATGGCCATCGCCATGGCGGCAAGCCGCAGAACAAGGGTGGCCACAAGCCTGGCGGCGGACGCGGTGAGGGTTTGCCGCATGGCGATCCCCATGCCCCGGCCAAGCGCAACGGTTCGCGGCCACACTGGCATCGGGGTAACGACAAGAAGCGTACGAGCGCTGCTTGATTTCACTGTTTGTTGACGGCGACGCCTGTCCTGTGAAGGCAGAGGTCGAAAAGGTGGCGGCCCGGCATGGCCTGGTCGTCACCATCGTCAGCAACGGGGGCTTGCGTCCCTCGGCCAATCCGCTCCTGCGCCACGTCACCGTGGCGGAAGGCGCGGATGCCGCCGATGACTGGATCGTGGAGCACATCGCCGCCGGCGACATCTGCATCACCGCCGATATTCCGCTGGCGTCGCGCTGCCTGGACAAGGGTGCGCGCGTGCTGGGTCCCAACGGCAAGACTTTCACGCAGGACGGCATCGGCATGGCGCTTGGAATGCGCGAACTCAGCCGGCATTTGCGCGAGCTGACGCCAGGCGGTCAGACCCATCATGCCGGATTCAGCAAGCAGGATCGTTCGCGCTTCTTGGGCGAGTTGGAGAATTGCATCCAGGCGCTGAAGCGCGCAATTTAGCGCCCATGTTCGGCCTGAAACTCGAAAATCATTACGCCCGTCTGCCGGGGGAATTTTACACCCTGATTCCGGCTGAGAAGGTCGGGGTGCAACCCAGGCTGCTGCACGCCAATCCAAAAGCCGCGGCGCTAATCGGCATGGATGCCAGCTCTTTTGCGGGTCCCGCTTTCACCCAGGTTTTTTCCGGGCATGCACAGTTGGGTGACTTCACGCCGCTGGCGATGGTCTATTCCGGCCACCAGTTTGGCGTCTGGGCCGGGCAATTGGGCGATGGCCGCGCCCTGCTGATCGGGCAGGCGCGCAATCCGGCCGGCGAACTCTGGGACATCCAGTTGAAAGGCGCTGGGCAAACGCCCTATTCGCGTTTCGCCGATGGCCGCGCCGTGATGCGCTCCACCATCCGCGAATATCTCTGCAGCGAAGCGCTGGCGGCGCTGGGCATTACTACGACCCGCGCCTTGTCGATCATCGCCACCAACGAACAGGTCCTGCGCGAAACGGCGGAGCCGGGCGCGGTGCTGACCCGGCTGGCGCGCAGCCATGTCCGCTTCGGCCATTTCGAGCATTTCTTCCACAACGGCCAGCATGAGCAGGTGCGCCTGCTGGCCGATCACGTCATCGCGGAATATTTCGCAGGTCTGGAGGGCGATCACGCCGCCTGGTTCGGCGAAGTGGTCAAGCGCACCGCCGAGCTGATGGCCGGCTGGCAATCGGTAGGCTTCGCCCATGGCGTGATGAACACCGACAATATGTCCATCCTGGGCCTGACCCTGGACTATGGGCCGTTCGGATTCATGGAGGCCTATGATCCCGGTTTCGTCTGCAACCACACCGACCAGCAGGGCCGCTATGCCTTCGACATGCAGCCGGCCATCGCGCACTGGAATCTGCGAGCGCTCGCCTTCGCCCTATCCAACCTGATTGAGAAGGACGCGCTGATCAGCGCGCTGGACACCTATGAGGGCATGTATCGCACCCGCTATCGCACCCTGATGCGCGCCAAGCTGGGGCTGGCGCGCAAGGAGCCCGGCGACGACCAGCTGATCGGTGACCTGCTGAACCTGATGGTCAAGGCGCGGGCCGATTATACGCTGAGCTTCCGCAATCTCAGTGGCGAGGATGCGGACTGGCTGGTGCTGTTCGGCGAGGCCAATGCGGATGCTGAAGCCTGGTTGTCGCGCTACCGGGTTCGCACCGAACGCGAGCATGTTCTGGACCTGGACGAGGTCAATCCCAAATATGTGTTGCGCAACTGGGTGGCGGAAACCGCCATCCGCGCCGTCGAGGATCGCGGCGACATCGCTACCCTGGACCGCATCTTCCGGCTGATCCAGTCACCGTTCCAAAGCCACGACGGCGACGAAGCTTTCGCCGCGCCGCCGCCGCCGGAATTGTGCGGGCTTGAGGTTAGCTGTTCGTCCTGACTCACAAATCGTCATGGCCCGCTTTATGCGGGCCATCCATACGGTGACAGGGTTATGGATGGCCCGGACAAGCCGGGCCATGACAAGTGGGAAGCCTACCAGTTCGTCGAGACGTACTTGATCTCGCAGAACTCGATCAACCCATGGTGCGAGCCTTCGCGGCCCAGGCCCGATTGCTTGACGCCGCCGAACGGCGCTGCCGGGTCCGACATCAGGCCGCGATTGAGCCCCAGCATGCCGGCTTCCAGCTTCTCGCAGATCTGCATGCCGCGCTTGAGGTCCTGGGTATAGACATAGGCTGCTAGGCCGTACTCGGTGTCGTTGGCCTTGCGGATGGCCTCGGCCTCGTCCTCGAAGGATTGCAGCGACACCACCGGTCCGAAAATCTCTTCCTTCATCATGTCGGCATTGTCGGGCACGTCGGACAGCACGGTCGGCGGATAGTAATAGCCGGGCCGGTTGAGGCGCTGGCCGCCCAGCAGCAGCTTGGCGCCCTTGGCCACGGCGTCATCCACCAGTTCGGCGATCTTGGCGACGGATTTCTCGTTCACCATCGGGCCCAGGGTCGATTCCGGATCGGTGGCTTCGCCCAGCTTGATCGCCGACATGCGCGCAACCATGCCGTCGGTGAAAGGCCCGTAAATGTCCTTGTGGACATAGAAGCGGTTGGCGGCGGTGCAGGCCTCGCCGCTGTTGCGCATCTTGGCCAGCATGGCGCCATCCAGTGCGTCGTTCAGGTTGGCATCCTTGCAGACGATGAAGGGCGCATTGCCGCCCAATTCCATGGCGCAGGAAATCACCTGGTCGGCCGCTTCATGCAACAGGGCGCGGCCCACCGGGGTCGAGCCGGTGAAGGAAATCTTGCGCACCCGCGGGTCATGCAGCAAGGCCTTGGACAGGGGGCTGGCCTTGGCGGTGGTGACGACATTCACCACACCGGCCGGCACGCCGCAGTCATGCATGATCTGTGCGACGGCAAAGGCGGTGAGTGGGGTTTCGGTGGCGGGCTTCAGCACCACGGTGCAGCCGGCCGCCAGGGCCGGCGCGATCTTGCGGGTCGCCATGGCCGCGGGATAATTCCAGGGCGTGATCAACAGCGCCACGCCCATGGGCTGGTATTGCACCAGGATGCGGGCGCCGCTGGCCGGGGCCAGGGCGATTTCGCCCAGCACATGACAGCATTCCTCGGCATACCAGCGGTAGAATTCGGCGGCATACAGAACTTCGGCGCGCGCGTCGGGCAGCGCCTTGCCGTTTTCGAGGGCGATCAGATAGGCCAGCCATTCGATATTGGCGACGATCTGTTCGTAGCATTTGCGTAGGATCTCGGCGCGCTGGCGCGGCGTGGTCGCAGCCCAGCCGGCGGCGGCCTTGTCGGCGGCGTCCACCGCAGCCAGGGCATCGGCGGCATCGCAATCCGCCACGTCGCAAATTTTCTTGCCGGTCGAAGGATCGAACACATCGACGCGTTTGTTGCCGGTGGCTGGGACCCATTGGCCGCCGATCCACAGGTCGGTGGGAATGGGGAAGGGCGCGGGGCCAGTCTTGGGTGTGGGCAAAGTCAGGGTATTGGTCATGGCTCTCTCTTTGAAATCAGGAAGCAAGCGTGGCGCGGTCGCCCGAGAAGGCAGCGCGGGTGATCGCCTTCAGGGCGTCCACATCCAGCAGCCTCGGATTATTGTTGATCAGGCGGGCGGCGCCGATGGCGCTTTCCGCCGTCCAGTCCTGCTTGTTTTCGGGCAGGCCCAGCTCGCGCAGGGTCACGGGAATGCCGATATCCTTGAGCAGGCTGGCGACTTCGTCGATCACTTTGCGGGACAGTTCTTCATCCGTGCCTGTCAGGCCGATGGCGCGGCCGATCTCGGCAAAGCAGCTGACGCAGTTGGGCCGATTGAACTCCATCACATAGGGCATCAGCAGCGCCACCCCCATGCCATGCGGGGTGTGGGTTTCGTTGCCCACCGGATACTGGATGGCATGGGCCGCGGCGGTGCCGGCCGCGCCGAAGGCGCAGCCCGCCGCCAGCGAGGCCAGCATCATCTGCTCGCGCGCTTCGATATTCTTGCCGTCCTTCACCGCGGTGCGCAGCGCCTTGAAGATGTTTTTGAGCGCCAGCAGGCCGAAGGTGTCGCTGAGGATATTCTTGCCCACGAACACATTCTTGACGGTGAGATCGGGTGTCACGTCGCGGGCGGCGGCGGTGAAGCTTTCGATGGCGTGGGTCAGGGCATCGGCGCCGCTCACCGCCGTGAGACCGGGCGGGCAGGTGAGGGTCAGTTCCGGATCGCACACCGCGATTTTCGGAATGAGGTACGGGCTGGAAATGCCCACCTTGGTGCCGCGTTCGGTATCGGCGATCACCGCCACAGGCGTGACTTCCGATCCGGTGCCCGCAGTGGTCGGCACGGCGATCACCGGCGCCACCGGGCCGGGGATTTTGTTCTCGCCGTAATAGTCACGCAAAGACCCGCCGTGCTTCAGCAGCACCGCCACGCACTTGGCCATGTCCATGCAGGAACCGCCGCCGATGCCCAGCACCACATCCGGCTGGAAATCGGCGCATTCGGTAACGCAACCGGAAATGCCTTCGATCGGCAGATCGGCTTCGGTGCGGTCATAGACGCGTGTCTTCACACCATTGGCTTCCAGGTCGGCCACGATGGCCTTGAACTGGGCATCGCCGGCCATGCGCGCATCGGTGCAGATCAGCGCACGCTTGCCGATCTGCGCCGTCATCATGCCCAGCGCGGCGCGCTGGCCGGAGCCGAAAATTACAGAGGCAGGCAGGCGCAGGGCGCCGAACAATTGGGTCATGATATTTCCTTCTTGGATTCTTCTGATAGCTTCTGGAGGTCGCCCCACAACCCGTCGTCGATGAACATGCCGCGCTTTTCCGATTGCGCCCGCGCGGCATGGGCGCGGTCGCCCGGCGCCAGCACCGGATGGGCGGGATCGGAGGGCGCGGCGCCGCGAATGTCTTCCAGATACGCGGTGACCAGCGCCTTGGCGCCTTCGGCATGGGGCGGGGCAATGACGATGAAAATGTCACCCTTGTTGGAGACATTGACCGAATCCAGCGTGCCCTTCACGCCGGTGCCGATGGCGGAGGCGGCGAGGCTGGCTACCAGCACTTCAAAGGCGATGCCCAGCGCATAACCCTTCGGCCCGCCGAACGGCGCGATGGCGCCTTTCTTGGCGGCGGAGGCGTCGGTGGTGGGATCGCCGTTTTCGTCCAGCGCCCAACCCAACGGGATCGGTGCGCCGCGATTGGCGTGGTCGTGAATCTTGCCCATGGAGACGAGCCCGGTCGCCATATCGAGCACCATGGGAGTTGGATCGGCGGGCACGCCGATGGCGATGGGATTGGTGCCGATCATCGCCTTGCGCCCGCCCCAGGGATGCACCAGCGCTTCGGATATGGTCAGGGCGATGCAGGTGAGGCCTTGATTGGCGACATGCTCGGCGTAATAGGCGAGCGCGCCGAGGTGATTGGTGTTGCGGATGGCGGCGATGGCGATGCCGTCTTCCTTGGCGCGCGGAATGATGGTGTCCAGCGCCGCCATCGCGATGACGGGGCCAAGGCCGCGCTCCCCGTCCACCGACAGGAAGGCGCGTGCGGTCCATTGCTGGTTGCCGGTCGTGGTCGGGTTGGACAGGCCGGCATGGATGCGTTCGATCACCCGGCGCAGGCGCAGCAGGCCGTGGCTGGGAATGGCGCGCATTTCCGCTTCGATGAACAGGCCGGCTTGGGTGGCGGCGTGGGACCCCGGCACACCATTGGCGAGCAGGATGCCCTCGGCCAGCTTGCGGACGTCCTTGACGGCGACCTTCACGGATCAAATATCCTATAGGATTTTCGAAACCTATGGGTTATGCTCCGCCCGGTCAATGGCAAAACCAGTCTTTCTGTGGGCCCACTTCCTGATGAGAGAGTTCCGTGGCCTCAGCACGCAATGAAGCAGCCGACCGGCCCATCGCCCGCCCCTCCGGGCTGGCGGAAGAGGTCTACCGCCGCGTCCGGGCCGATATCATGTCCCTCAAGATTCCGCCCGATACCCGGGTTTCGGTGGACGAGCTGGCCCGCAAGCTGAACGTGTCCCAGACCCCGATCCGGGAGGCGCTGTCTATGCTGGAAGCCAATGGCCTGGTCTCCAAGCGTCACTTCGCCGGCTATGCCACCAGCCAGCGCATGGACCGCGCCCAGCTGGATGAGCTGTTTGAATTCCGCCTCTTGATCGAACCCCATGCCGCGCGCAAGGCCGCCGAGGCCATGGCCGATGCCGACATGCACCAGCTTGCCAGCGGCGAGACGGCGCCGTCACACGACGCCTTTGCCGACATGGACACCGAATTCCACCGCCTGATCGCGCAAGGCGCCGGCAATCACCTGATCGCGGATTCGCTGGCGCGGCTGCACATCCATGTCCACATCTTCCGCTCCTGTTTTCGCAGCGAGATCACGGAGGAAGCGGTGCATGAACATGACGGCATCATCGCCGCCATCCAGGCGCGCGATAGCACAAAGGCCGAGGCCGCCATGCGCCGGCATATCGAGCGCAGCTATGGGCGGCTGCGCGATTTTATAAAAGACTAGCTTTTCTGGCTTTTCCGCCAGGCGGCGTACTTGGCCTTGTTCTCATCGTTCGGCGGATAAAGGCCGGGCAGGGGCACACCCTTTTCCACTTCGCCCATGATCCAGGATTCCAGAACTTCCTGTTCGGCGGCGGCTTCAGTCACCTCGGCCAGCATGGCTTGCGGGATCACCACCGCGCCGTCGCCATCGGCCACGATGGTGTCACCGGGAAATACCGCCACGCCGCCGCAACCGATGGGCTCCTGCCAGTTGACGAAGGTCAGGCCCGCCACGCTCGCCGGTGCCGCCGCGCCGGCGCACCACACCGGCAAGCCGGTCGCCAGCACGCCGTCCATGTCGCGCATCACCCCGTCGGTGATCAGGGCGCCGACCTTCCGCTTGGCCATGCGGGCGCAGAGAATGTCACCGAAGATGCCGGCGTCGGTCACGCCATTGGCGTCGGCCACGGCGATGACGCCTTCTTCCATCGCCTCGATGGCGGCGCGGGTGGAGATGGGCGAGGCCCAGCTTGCCGGTGTCGCCAGGTCTTCGCGCGCCGGCACAAAGCGCAAGGTGAAGGCGGTGCCCACCACCCGCTTCTGATTGGGCTGTTTGGGGAAAGGGCCGCGCAGCCAGACATTGCGCAGTCCTTTTTTCAAAAGCACCGTGGTTAGGGTGGCGGTGGAAATGGCTTCCAGGATTTTCCTGGTGTTGGCATCCATGATGTGGGCCCCCGTTTAGATCAGTTCGGCAGCGCGAAGATGGCGAAGACATCGCCGAAGATCGCCTTGCCCTCATTCTGCATGAAAATCTCGCCGCCGTGACAGCCCCCGGCGCCGACCGCGACATATTGCACGCCTTTGACCTTGTAGGTGATGGGCGGGGTGCAGACCCCGGCGCCCAGCGGATAGGCCCAGACCTTCTTGCCTGTCCTGGCGTCGTGGGCCACGAAGTCGCCGTTCATCTCGCCGGTGAAGACCAGGCCGCCCGCCGTGGCGACCACGCCGCTGAAGTAAGGCCGGTCGGACTTGACCTGCCAGGCAATGGCGCCGGTGTCGACATCGATGGCGCTGAAGGTGCCGCTGGGAATGAAGACCTTGGTGTTCAGCGCCATGTCGCCGCCGGCATACTGGCCGCGGATCGGGGTGCCGGGTTTGTAAACCTCTGTCAGCGGCTGCTTGACGGTATAGTCGTGCGCCTCGTTGATGCCCAACTGATAGAGATATTTCGTCTGGGGCGAATAGGCCGGCGGTTGCCACATCGCGCCGCCATGATTGGCGGGCCAGATGGTCTTGGGCACCGGCCCCAGCGCGGTCATGAAATTGGCGCTGACATCGACAAAGGGCGGCGACTTGCGGATCAGCTTTCCGGTCAGCCGGTTGACGATATAGACGATGCCAGTCTTGCCGGCATGGGCGGCGGCTTGAACGGGCCTGCCCTTTTCGTCCACCGTGTCGAACAGCACCACCGGCGCGCAGGCGTCCAGGTCCCAGATGTCGTGCGCCACTTCCTGGTACCACCAGCGCAGTTTGCCGGTGCGGCTGTCGATGGCGACCACGGAGTCGGTATAGGCATTGTCGCCCTTGCGGCTGGTGCCGTCCAAGTCGGGATTGGGATTGCCCACCGCGAACAGGATCAGGTTGTTCTTGGTATCGATAGCGGGCGTATTCCACACCGAGCCGCCGCCATATTTCCAGCTATCGCCTTCCCACGTCTTGCCGCCGGGCTGGTCGGGCGCAGCCGTCGTATTGAAGCGCCACACCAGCTTGCCGGTATTGGCATCCAGCGCCTGCAGGAAGCCGCGCGTCGGCCATTCCGCGCCGGCATTGCCCACCAGGATCATGCCGTTGAAGGCGATGGGCGCCATGGTGAAGGAATAGAACACCGCCGGCTGGGGCAGCACCTCGGCGTGATCGGTCTTCCAGAGCAGCTTGCCGCTGCGCGCGTCCAGCGCCACGACATGGCCGTCAAGCTGGGCGGAAAACACCTTGCCATAGGCCACCGCCACGCCGCGCGAGATCTGGCCGCAGCACAGGTTGGAATAGGCGAGGGTTGGAATATAGGACCAAAGCTGCTGGCCGGTGACGGCGTCGTAGGCCATCACCTTGTTGTCGGCGGTGCTGAGATACAGCACGCCGTCCACCGCGATGGCGGTATTCTCGAAATTCTTCGCGACCCCAGTCTGCAGGATGGCGGTGGGCCGCAGCTTGCTGACATTCGACAGGTTGATGTCGGTAAGCGGCGAGAAGCGCTGATTGTCGAAAGTGCGCCCGTGCAGGATCCAGCCATCGGACTTGTCGGCGTCCAGCATCATGGCATCGCGGATATCGACATTCTGCGTCGCCGCCCGGTTTAGAAAGCTTTCCGGCTTGGGCGCGGTGCTCGCGCCCACCGCCGGGGCCGCTTCGCCGGCGCTGCCTTTCACGCCAAGTGCGGGCACGCCGAGTGCGGGCACGCCGAGCGCCGGCTGAGGCTGGGGCGCTTGCGCCAACGCGCTGCCGCAAAGGCACGCCGCCGCCAGCAAAGCGATCACGGATTTCTTCATGACCAGCTCCAGGAGACGATTACGGCATGACCTTGGCGTCTTTTGCGGCCGCGGAGCCCGCGGCCAGCGCCGTCGTTCCGGCCGGATAGCCGTTCTGCTGCAGGATATAGGCGGTGACGGCGGCATATTCCTCCGGCTTCAGCGAACCGGGATCGGACTGCGGCATGGTGTTGGTGATCACGTCCAGCAGGGCGCCGGCAGTCATGCTTTGCGCCGTGGCCATCTCGCCGAAGGGGGCGCCTTTCAGCGCAGGCGCAGCGACGCCCTCCAGCTGCGCGCCATGGCAGGCGGCGCAGGATGAGGCATAGGCCTGTGCGCCGGCCGTGGCCTGGGCGTCGGTATAAAGAGCGGGCTTGGCTGCCTGGGCAATGGCCAGCGGCGCCGCGGCGACAAAGAGGGCGGCGGCAACGAGCAGAAGCGGGCGGTTCATATCCGTGTCCTTGGGGAGGGTGTCCTGATACGCCTACGATAACGGCAAGCCCCCGGATTGGCTAGCAAAACTGGCGATGATGCAAGATATTCGCAGCATGGATATCGAAGCCGTCCTGGAACAGGCTTTTGCGCTGCATCAAGGCGGCCGCCTGGCAGAGGCCGAGCCGCTGTATCTCACGGTCCTGCGCGCCGCGCCGGGTGATTTCACTGCCCAGTTGCTCCTTGGCATTCTGCGCCACCAACAGGGCCGCCACAGCGAGGCGCTGGAGCTTTTGACCGCGGCCCTGGCCATCCATCCCGATTCCGATCTGGCGCTGCTCAATCACGGCAACGTGCTGGCGGCGCTGGGGCGTGGGCCCGAAGCGCTGGCCAGCTATGACCGCGCCATCGCGCTGCATCCGCGCCACGCCGATCTGGCGAACGCCCGCGGCCTGCTGCTGGTCAGCCAGCGGCATTTCCAGGAAGCGTTGGCGGATTTGGATTTGGCGGTGGCGATCCATCCGGATTTTGCCGAAGGCTGGAACAACCGGGGCAATGCGCTGCAGGGGCTGGGCCGGCTGGAGGATGCGCTGGCCAGCTATGACCGGGCGCTGAGTCTGTCGCCCCGTCACGCCCAGACCCACAACAACCGCGCCCATGTGCTGCGCCGGCTGGGGCGGCTGGGCGCTGCGCTGGCCGCGGCCGACGGGGCGCTGGCGCTGGACGATGCCAATGCCCAGGCGCTGAACGATCGCGGCAATATCCTGCAGGACCTGAACCGGCATGAAGAGGCCATCGAAAGCTATTCTCGCGCGCTGGCGATCCGTCCCGATTATCTGGATGCAGCTAACAATCGCGGCGCCGCGCATCAGGGCCTGATGCGGTTCGAAAAGGCGCTGGGCGATTTCGACCGCGTGCTGGCGCTGGACGGCGGCCATGCGCTGGCCCATTGGTCCAGGGGCATCGTCAAGCTGTTGACCGGCGATCTGGAGGAAGGCTTTCGTCTTTATGAGTGGCGCAAGCAATTGCCGGCGCCGATCGAGCAGCGCAATTACCACCAGCCGCTCTGGACTGGCGCCGAGGATATCGCCGGAAAGACCCTGTTTTGCTATATCGAACAGGGATTGGGCGACACCATACTGTTCTTTCGCTACGCGCTGATGGCGCGGGCAAAGGGCGCCCGCGTGATCCTGGCGGTGCAGGACCCCATCGTGCCGCTGATGCGCGATGCCGGCGGCGATATCGAAATCCTGGGCGGCGCCGGCGTGCCGCAACACTTCGATTATCACAGCCCCCTGATGAGCCTGCCGCTGGCGTTTGGCACCACGCGCGACACAATTCCCGCGCCCGTTCCCTATCTGAAGGCGCAAACCGGGCGTGTGGAGACATGGCGCGGGCGCATCGGCAGCCACGGCTTCAAGATCGGCATTTGCTGGCAGGGCGCCGCCAGCATTGCGAACCGTTCTTTCCCGCTTTCGCTCCTGGCGCCGATTTCGCAGATGGAACATGTGCGCCTGATCAGCCTGCAGAAAGGCGATGGCACCGCGCAGATCAGGAGCGCCGGCGTCAAAGTGGAGGAATTGGGTGATTTGGATTCCGGCGATGCCTTTCTGGACAGCGCCGCGGTGATGGAAAGCCTGGACCTGGTGATCACGCTCGACACGTCGCTTGCCCATCTTGCCGGGGCGCTGGGCCGTCCCGCCTGGGTGGCGCTCAAGTTTGTGCCGGATTGGCGCTGGTTTCTCGAAAGCGCGCAAAGCCCCTGGTATCCGACCCTGCGGCTGTTTCGTCAGCGCGAGCCCGGCGATTGGGACAGTGTTTTTGCAGATATGCAGGATGCGCTGCGCCGCGCGCATATTTCCTGACGCGTGTTAACGAATAGAATCACCTGCGCGCATGGGCCGGCACCGGTATCGCGCTGACGGGCAACGCCGATCGGTGCGCTCGTTTCGGGTGCATGACTTATATAACCGCAGCACCGGCGACGGCGCGCGCCAACATCGCGTCAGGCGCCAAGGAAAAGTCCGCGGAAACGCAGGCTTTCAATCGCAAAGCACACACGGCATCGAACTGCGCCAAAGATTTTGCTGCGCCGCACAATATTAACGACAAGTTTCATCGAGTGGCAATAATGTGACGTTTGATCCTTTCCGAACGGCTAGAGCCCTGTTCCATCGAATATTCTCTCGCTTGGCGGCTAGGCCCTCTGCTATCCAACCGCCCAGCAAGTCGGCACTACGCCGGTAGAACAACCGTCCAGGGGGACTATGTTTATGAACTATGGTTTGACGAAGACTCGCGTGCGCCTTGCCAGCGGCGCAGCCATTCTGGCGCTGAGCGCCGGCGCCGCGATGGCGCAAGAAGGTGTCGAACAGGTCGTCGTGTCCTCCACCCGTTTGCAGAGCGCGGGCTTCGATGCTCCGACTCCCACCACGGTTATCAGCGCCGCTGACCTGGAAGCCCAGGCCAAGCCGAGCGTGTTCGAAGCCATCACCCAGTTGCCCGCCCTGCAGGGTTCTTCGGGCGAAGGCTACAATACCGGCTCCACCACCACCGGCCTGATCGGCCTGTCCTCGCTCGGTCTGCGCGGCCTGTCCCCGCTGCGCACCCTGGTGCTGCTCGACAGCCAGCGCGTCGTCGGCGGTAACTTCAACGGTGCGGTTGACGTCAGCCAGATGCCGCAGATGCTGATCCAGCGCGTCGACGTTGTGACCGGCGGTGCTTCGGCCTCCTGGGGCTCGGACGCCGTCGCCGGTGTCATCAACTTCGTCACCGACAAGAAGTTCGAAGGCTTCAAGGCCAACGCCCAGACCGGCCTGTCCAACTATGGCGACATGGGACAGGTCCTGTTCCAGATGGCGGCTGGTACCAGCTTTGCCGGTGGCCGCGGCCACTTCGAAATCGCTGGCGAATACGCCTATAACGACGGCCTGCTGCCGCGTTATCCGGTTGCCCAGCAGCACTCTGCCCAGCCGAACATCGGCGGCCGCACCATCGCCCGCCAGTCGGGCCAGGCCTCCTATGCTGCCGACACCGGCGCCTCCGCGGCGCCCCCCGGCCAGGCCCGCAACCAGTATTTCTCGCTGGTCCAGGGCACCCAGTCCTCCGCCTATGGCCTGATTCAGGCCGGCACGCCTTACGCCTTCACCACTTTCGATCAGCAAGGCAAGGCGATCGCCTATGACTTGGCCGGCACCTGCTTCAAGGGCCCCGGTGGCACTCTGCAGGGCGCGCTCAACGGCACTTGCATCGGCACCCCGCAGGATCCGGGCAACCAGAACGACGCGCACCAGTTTACCCAGGGTCTGTATGATCCGCTGACCCGCGGCGACCTCTACGCCCGCGTGTCCTATGACCTGACGCCGTCCACCGAAATCTACGCCACCTTCAACTATGGCGTCAGCCGTACGGAGAACATCCCGGCTCAGGGCAATTCGTCCAAGAACGGCATGAACGCGCATTGCGACAACCCCTACCTGCTGCAGTCGGGCCTGTTCAACAGCATCTCCCAGTGTCTGACGAATGTGACCCCCGGCTTCAACCAAGGGCTTGCGCAGAACGCGCCGGGCACCGCCAACTTTAATAACGCCGCGCAGCAGGCCAACATCCCCTATGGTTCGGACTGGGCCAATATCCCCACCGACCAGTTGATGTTCCTGCATCGCCAGATGCGCCGCTATGTCGTGGGCGGTGACGGCAATTTCGACCTGTTCGGCAAGAGCTGGAACTGGGAAACCTACTTCCAGCACGGCGAAACCGACACCAGCATCAAGATCTACAACATGCCGCTGTCGGGCGCGCCGTTTATTCCCGGCACCAATACCACCAGCAACAGCGCCTCGCGCTTCAACCAGGCGCAGGATGCGGTGTTCAATGCTTCCGGCCAGATCGTCTGCCGCAACGCCGTTGCCCAGGCTTTTGGTTGCATGCCCTTCAATCCCTTTGGCGGGACCTCCTTGACCCCCGGTCAGGTGGCCTACTTCGACAACCAGAACGGCCCCGGCGGCACCACCCTTGGACCGAGCGCGATCCAGACCGTGCGCCAGGAAGCCTTCAGCTTCAGCGTCAACGGTTCGCCGATCGACGATTGGGCCGGCCCGGTTGCGGTCGCGGCCGGTTATGAATATCGCGAAGAGCACTACTCGGAGCGTGCCGACCCCTACTCCGGCGGCGTGACACGTTCGACACCGGCCACCGTTAATGAGCCTTGCCAGGATCCGTTCATCGACTGCGGCCTGAACACCACGGCGCCGCAGGGCCTGGGTGCCTGGAACGCTGGTAACTATCATAACGGTGTCGGCACCTACCACGTGAACGAAGTGTTCCTGGAAGTCGGTATCCCGCTCTTGAACGATCAGTTCTGGGGCAAGATGGACCTCGACATCGCCGGCCGCCATGCGCGCTACAATGCGCAGAACGGTATCGGCGGCCTGGGCATCAACCCCGCCAATGGCGTACCGGTTTTGCCCGGTCTGGCGGGCGAATTGCCTGGCACCGACGCCAACACCTGGAAGGTTGGTATCACCTGGGATACGCCGATCCCTGGCGTCCGCGTCCGTGCCCTTCAGTCCCGTGACATTCGCGCGCCCAACCTGTCGGAACTGTTCACTCCGCCGGCCGGCCTGAATGGCTCTGTCAACAATGAGTTCTGCACCCAGAATGGTGGCAGTGCTGCGCTCTGCAATGGCCAGCAGGTTCGCCAGCTGAACATCGGTAACGGCAACCTGAAGCCGGAAAAGGCGCAGACGACGGAAGTTGGTATCGTGTGGCAGCCGGACTTCCTTCCCGGCTTCCAGGCTTCGGTCGACTATTATCGCATCGCCGTGAAGGGCGCCATCATTGCGCTCAGCCCGCAGCAGTCTGAACAACAGTGTTTCCTGAGCGCAACGCAGGGGCTTACCTCGGGCGCCAGCTTCTGCAACCAGGCCACGATCGCCACTGCCAATGGCGTCGGTCTCAGCCTGGCTGCCGACGGCCGCCTGGGTTCGCCAAACGCACTGCAAGCGGTCGCGTCGCAGGTGTTCAACTTCGCGGCGTTGACGACCGACGGCTTCGACCTGGAAGCGAGCTATACGTTCGACCTCCAGGACTATGATGTCCCCGGCACCTTCAACTTCCGGTCGTTGGCCACTCACACCAGCAAGTTCATCAACGACTCCGGTATTCCCGGTACGCAGCGTAACGTTGAACTGGCCGGCGCGCTTGGCGGCGGCGGTAACTCCAACAGCTACAACTCCAACTTCAACGTGTTGAACTGGAAGCTGCAGGAAACCCAGAGCTACCAGAACGACATCTGGGGCATCAACCTGACGGAACGCTGGTATTCGGGTGGCGTGTTTGCCAACCGCAACGCGGTTGTCTGCGCCCCCGGCACTTGCCCCAACTCGGGCATCACGGCTGGCTACAATCCTATCCAGAGCCCGACCTACAACTTCGACAAGGTTTCGTCGATCCTGTACCTCGATATCGGCGCCAACTGGAACGTCAGCGACAAGACCAACCTGTACGCGAAGGTCGATAACGCCGCCAACATTCGTCCGCCGGATACCGGTGGCCAGAACGCCAATAACGGCCTGTACGACGTCATTGGCCGCCTGTACCGCGTCGGCGTCCGCTTCTCGAACTAAGAGAAACGGCACGGACAAGAACCAGGGCCCCGCGCAAGCGGGGCCCTTTTTCTTTGCCCTTGCATTGTCCCGACATGAACAGCAGATAAATGGCCGCCTCAGAACCGGTTCATGACCGCCCTGTCATGGTCCTCCCCAACGACGCGAGATTCTGCGCCGCTTAGGATAAGGATCAAAACCATGAAACGCCTGATTTCTGCCGTTCTTGCCCTGACCCTGGTGGGAGCCACCGCCGCTTCCGCGCAGGGCTATCGCGGTGGCCATGGCGGGTTTGGCCATGGCGGCTACAGCCGTGGTTACGGCCATGGCGGCGGCTGGCACGACCACGGCGATGGCGGGGCCCTGCTGGGCCTGGGTGTCGGCTTGTTCGCCCTGGGCGCCATCGCGGCTGCCTCGGATCGCGACCGCTATAATGACCGCTATGACTACGGCCCCCCGCCACCGCCTCCGCCGCGCTATTATGACCGCGGCTATTACGACCGCGGCTACGGCTACGGTTACTGACCAGAAAAGGGCCCGGCGTCGCCGGGCCCTTTGTCTTAGTAGGGTTTGTAGCTTTTTTCCTCGATCAGGCCCGAGCCCAGCGCCAGGTTGAGCTCCCGCTTCACCGCCCCCCGCTCGTCATTGCGGCGATAGACCGAGCGGGCCAGTTCAATGAAGGCCGCATCAAAGGTGGCGGACCGCTCATGCTCGCGGATGCGGTCTTCGATCTCCCACAGCGCCTGATTCACAGCTTTAAGCCGCGTCACCGGTTCCGCGATATCGCCGCGCGCCAGCACCGGACCGGCGATCTCACGCAACAGTGCCAGCTCCCTTGCGGCGTTGGCGCGGGCTGCTTCGCCTTCCAGCCGTTCGACCTTGATTTCCAGGATGGTGATCTTGTCGATCAGCTCGCCCCAGGAAGTCGGAACATGTGGGATTGTGGGGCTCATCGGGTCTTTATAGCGGGGCTGACAGAGCGGCGAAATGGCCGCAAATCCGGCGAAACCGCGCCCTTGCGCCCGGCATAAGCGGGGCCTAAACGGGTCTGGTCATGCCCGATTCCGGCGCTCCCCCTGGCTCTTCAAAGGCCAATTTCCGCACCATCGCCCTGATCGTGGGCGCGGCCATGTTCATGGAGCAGCTGGACGGCACGGTGCTGGCC
>JACCXK010000059.1 GCA_013697055.1 Alphaproteobacteria bacterium | reverse complement strand
CCTCCAAGACCTACACGGTGGAAGAAGCCGTGAAGCTGGTGAAGTCGCGCGCCAACGCCAAGTTCGATGAGACCATCGAACTGTCGCTCAACCTGGGCGTCGATCCCAAGCATGCGGACCAGATGGTGCGCGGCGTGGTTTCGCTGCCCTCGGGCACCGGCCGTTCGCTGCGCGTCGCGGTGTTCGCCAAGGGCGCCAAGGCCGAGGAGGCCAAGAAGGCCGGTGCGGACATTGTCGGCGCCGAAGAACTTGCCGCCGAAGTCACGGCCGGCAAGATCGACTTCGACCGCTGCATCGCCACCCCGGACATGATGGGTATCGTCGGCCGCCTGGGCAAAGTGCTCGGTCCGCGCAACCTGATGCCCAACCCCAAGGTCGGCACGGTGACGATGGACGTCACCCAGGCGATCAAGGATGCCAAGGGCGGCGCGGTCGAATTCCGCGTCGAGAAGGCGGGCATCGTGCAAGCCGGCGTCGGCAAGGCGAGCTTCGCTGAAGACGCCATCACCGCCAATGTGAAGGCGTTTGTCGATGCCGTCCTGAAGGCCAAACCGTCGGGCGCCAAGGGCCATTACGTGAAGAAGATTTCCATCTCATCGACCATGGGTCCGGGCGTGAAGATTTCGCTCGCCGCGGTCGGTGCGGGTGGCGCGGCTTAAAACGCAAGCGGTCAGGTCAAACTGGCCGTGACAAGTTAAGTACCCGTCGTCACCAACGCGGTGACGAAAGTGAAGCAAAAGCGGCGACGGGAGTTAATTGGAATCTGCAGGGTGACGGCCTCCGCGAAGCGGAAATGGCCCGAAGCCCTGCATAAAGTAATTCCGGCGGACGATCGCCGGAACTGTCCGAGACTGCTGGAGGCCGCAAGGTCTTAAAATTCTCCAGCATAGGCAGGGAATGAACCGAAATTCGGAGAATGATCTCCGCAGTTCGGGTTTGGACCCTGGGGCAGAGTCAAAGCAACAGGGTTGGCGCGCGGATCGTCACGCGGGCCAACGTTAGGAGAGCAAAGTGGAAAAAGCCAAAAAGGCGGAAGTCGTTGAAGACCTGAACGGTGTCTTCTCGAAGGCCGGCTCTGTGGTAGTCGCCCACTATACCGGCATGACGGTTGCCCAGATGGCCGACCTTCGTTCGCGCATGGGCGCGGCGGGGGCTTCGTTCCGTGTGGCCAAGAACCGTCTGGCGGTGCGCGCTCTGAAAGGAACGCCGATCGAAGGCATCGCGCATCTGTTCAAGGGGCCGACCGGCATCGCTGTCAGCGATGATCCGGTTGCCGCTTCGAAGGTTGCCGCTGCCTACGCCAAGGATAACGACAAGCTCGTGATCCTGGGCGGCTCGGTTGGAACAACGGCGCTGGATGCCGCGGGCGTAAAAGCCCTCGCCACCCTGCCGTCGCTGGATGAACTGCGTGGCAAGATCGTGGGCCTGCTTGTGGCACCCGCGACCAAGATCGCCGGGATTGTTCAAGCCCCCGCCGCTCAGCTTGCCCGTGTCATCGGTGCGTATTCCTCGAAGGACGCCGCTTAAGCGACTTACCAACGTAAACATCCAAACCTGAACCAAACCTAAGGAACTGAAGAAATGTCGAAGATCGAAAAGCTCGTTGAAGACCTGTCCGGCCTGACCGTCCTGGAAGCCGCCGACCTGGCCAAGCTGCTGGAAGACAAGTGGGGCGTTTCCGCCGCCGCTCCGGCTGCCGCTGCCGCGCCGGCCGCTGCTGCTGCTGCGCCTGCCGCTGAAAAGACCGAGTTCACCGTCATCCTGACCGATGCCGGCGACAAGAAGATCAACGTGATCAAGGAAGTGCGTGCGATCACGGGCCTCGGCCTCAAGGAAGCCAAGGACCTGGTCGAAGCGGCTCCCAAGGAAGTGAAGGCGGACGTCAACAAGGACGAAGCCGCCAAGATCAAGAAGCAGCTCGAAGACGCCGGTGCGAAAGTCGAGTTGAAGTAAGAAGGGCGCTCCCGGGTTGAAAAATTCCGTAAGCGTACATATTTCGTTCACCCACCCCCCATCGGCGATTCAACCGCCGATGGGTGCGGTGGCATTTGCCATTGGCTTGAAACTGCTGGTTCCCACCCCGGGCAAAAACGGCCTCACCGCCGTAAAGGACTTACACGGATGACTCTCTCCTTCACCGGACGCAAACGCCTTCGCAAGAATTTCGGCAAGATCCAGGAGATCGCGCAGATGCCGAACCTCATCGAGGTTCAGCGCACCTCCTATGACCAGTTCCTGCAACTGGTGAAGGGCGATGTCCGCAAGGATGAAGGTCTGGAGGCGGTGTTCCGCCAGGTGTTCCCGATCAAGGACTTCTCGGAGTCCTCGTTGCTGGAATATGTCGATTACCATTTTGAAGACCCCAAGTATGACGTCGAGGAATGCCAGCAGCGCTCCATGACCTATGCCGCGCCGCTGAAGGTGACGCTGCGGCTGATCGTGTTCGATGTGGACCAGGAAACCGGCGCCAAGTCGGTCAAGGACATCAAAGAACAGGACGTCTATATGGGCGACGTCCCCTTCATGACCGAGAACGGGACCTTCGTCGTTAACGGTACCGAGCGGGTCATCGTTTCCCAGATGCACCGTTCGCCGGGCGTGTTCTTCGACCATGACAAGGGCAAGACCCATTCGTCGGGCAAGCTGTTGTTCGCCGCCCGCGTCATTCCCTATCGTGGTTCCTGGCTGGACTTCGAGTTCGACGCCAAGGACATCGTGCATGTGCGCATCGACCGCCGCCGCAAGCTGCCGGCGACAACGCTTCTCTATGCCCTGGGCCTGACCCAGGAAGAGATCCTGGATTATTTCTTCGGCAAGATTTCCTTCAAGCACAACAAGGACGGCAGCTGGACCACCCCGCTGGACACCGGCTGGATGCGCAACGCCAAGTCCACCTCGGACTGGAAGAACGCCAAGAACGGCGACGTCGTGCTGGAAGCCGGCTCCAAGATCACCGCCCGCACCCTGCGCAAGCTGGGCGAGGACGGCGTCAAGAACATCGCCTTCGCGCAGGATGAATTGCTGGGCCGCTACAGCGCGCTCGACATGGTCAATCCCGAGACCGGCGAAATCTATATCGAGGCCGGCGACGAGCTGACCGCTGACAATCTGGCGACCGCGCTGGAAGCGGGCTTCCATGACGTGGAAGTGCTGAACATCGACAGCATCAATGTCGGTCCCTATATCCGCAACACCCTGAACGTGGACAAGAACCATTCCCGCGAGCAGGCGCTGATCGACATCTACCGCGTCATGCGGCCGGGCGAGCCGCCCACGCTGGATACCGCCGAAACCCTGTTCGGCCAGCTGTTCTTTGACAGCGAGCGTTATGACCTGTCGGCGGTCGGCCGCGTCAAGATGAACATGCGCATGAACCTGGATGCGCCCGACACGATGCGGGTGCTGCGCAGGGAAGACATCCTCGCCATTCTCAAGGCGCTGGTGGAGCTGCGCGACGGTCGCGGCGAAATCGACGACATCGACAATCTCGGCAATCGGCGCGTGCGTTCGGTGGGCGAGCTGATGGAAAACCAGTTCCGCGTCGGCCTGCTCCGCATGGAGCGCGCCATCAAGGAGCGCATGTCCGCAGTGGATATCGACACCGTGATGCCGCACGACTTGATCAACGCCAAGCCGGTGGCGGCCGCGGTGCGCGAATTCTTCGGCTCTTCTCAGCTCTCGCAGTTCATGGACCAGCAGAACCCGCTGTCGGAACTGACCCACAAGCGCCGCATGTCGGCGCTTGGACCGGGCGGACTTACGCGGGAGCGCGCCGGTTTTGAAGTGCGCGACGTGCACCCAACCCATTACGGCCGCATCTGCCCCATTGAGACGCCGGAAGGCCCCAACATCGGCCTGATCAATTCGCTGGCGGTGTTCGCGCGCACCAACAAGTACGGCTTTTTGGAGACGCCGTACCGGAAAGTGGTTGGCGGCAAGGTCACCGACGATGTGGAGTTCCTGTCCGCGATCGAGGAAAACGAGTACGTC
>JACCXK010000049.1 GCA_013697055.1 Alphaproteobacteria bacterium | reverse complement strand
ATGACCAAGCACGCCCTCAATGCCTTCCTGGCCACGTCCATCACCTTCGCCAACGAGATTGCCACGATCTGCGAGCGGGTGGGGGCTGATTCCAGCGAAGTGGAAAAAGCCATCCAGTCCGATCCGCGCATCGGCACCCAGTCCTATGTCCGCGCCGGCTTCGGTTTCGGCGGCGGCACCCTGGCGCGCGACGTGCGCTATCTGGAACAGGCCGCCGAGAAGCAGAACGTCAAGCTGCGCGTGCTGGGCAGTGTGCTGGACAGCAACGAGGCCCACCGTCACTGGGCGTTCAACCGTCTCACGGCGCTCTTGGGCGGGTTGAGCGGCAAGCGCATTGCGCTGCTGGGCCTGTCCTACAAGCCCGGCACCGACGCCATCCGCCGCTCGGTGGCGGTGGACCTGATCCGGCTGTTGACTGGGGCGGGCGCTGTGATCACCGCTTTCGATCCCAAGGTCAAAGGCCTGCCGGGTGAATTGAAAGCGACCATCGCCGCTTCGGCGCAAGAGGTCTTGAAGGGCGCTGATGCCGCCATCATCGCCACCGAATGGCCGGATTTCCGTGACCTGACGGCTGACGACTTCAAATCCATGGCGCGCCCCCTGGTGCTGGACCAGTCCCGCTTTCTCAGCGCCCAGCTTTCCGGCAGGCTGGAATATGTCACCACCGGGCGGTCGGCATGAAGCTCAAGGGACACACCTGCCTGATCACCGGCGCCAGCCAGGGGCTCGGCGCGGAGATCGCAGCCCACTTCGCGGCCGAAGGCGCCAGCCTGATGCTCTGCGCCCGAGACGAAAAAGCTGTCAAGGACGTCGCCGCCAAATTGGCAGCGCAGCATGGCGGCAAGGTCGAAGCCATGCGCTGCGACGTCGGCGAACCTGCATCGATCGACGCGCTGGTCGCCGCGACCCTGAAGCAATTTGGCAAGCTGGATGTGCTGGTCAATAATGCCGGCATCTATGGCCCGATGGGTGCCATCGACGAAGTGGATTGGGCCGTATGGGTCCAGGCCATCAACATCAACCTGATGGGCACCGTCTATCCCTGCCGCGCCGTGATCCCCGCCATGAAGGCGCAAAAGAGCGGCAAGATCATCAACCTGTCGGGCGGCGGCGCCACAAACCCGTTGCCAGGCATCAGCGCCTATGCCGCCTCCAAGGCCGCCAGTGTGCGCTTCACCGAGACATTGGCACTGGAGCTCAAGGCGTTTGGCATTGACGTCAATGCCGTGGCGCCGGGCGCACTGGCCACCCGCATGATGGATCAGTTGCTGGAAGCCAAGCCCGCAGCCGCCGGCGACGCCTTCATGGCGCGCATGCAGAAGCTGAAGGATTCCGGCGGCACGCCTTTGTCGGTGGGCGCCAAGTGCTGCGTCTGGCTGGCCTCGGCCGCCAGCGACGGCATCACCGGCAAGTTGATTGCAGCGCAGTGGGATCCCTATGAGGAATTTCCCGCCCATGCCGCGGACCTGGATGGCGGCGACATCTATGCCTTGCGCCGCGTTACGCCCAAGGACCGCGGCAAGAGCTGGGGGAAGGACTGATGCGGCTGGGAATCGTGGGTTGCGGCCTGATCGGCCAGAAGCGCGCTACCGCCGCCAAGGGCCACGAGGTTGTGCTGGTGGCCGACCTGGATACGGCCCGCGCGCAGGCTCTGGCCGGCAAGACCGGCGCACAGGTCGCCCAGGACTGGCAGGCGCTGCTCGCCGCCGATCTCGATGTCGTGATCATCGCCACCACCCATGGCAGCCTGGCGCCCATCGCCATCGCGGCGCTGGAAGCGGGCAAGCATGTGCTGGTGGAAAAGCCGGCCGGCATGGATGTGGAGGAGGTGGCAAAGGTCGCCGTCGCCGCCACGAAAGCCGGCAAACTCTGCAAAGTCGGCTTCAACCACCGCTTTCATCCCGCCTTGTGGAAAGCCAAGGAGATCGCCGATTCCGGCGCCCTCGGCCCCATGATGTTCCTGCGTGGCCGCTACGGCCATGGCGGCCGGCTGGGCATGGAAAAGGAATGGCGCGCCATTCCCGAACTGTCCGGCGGTGGCGAATTGATCGACCAGGGCTCGCATCTCATCGACCTGTCGCGCTGGTTCCTGGGCGATCTGGAACTGGCCTTTGCCGCCACGCCGACCCTGTTCTGGGACATGAAAGTGGACGACAATTGCTTCCTGGCCCTGAAGAACGGGACCGGCAACATCGCCTGGCTGCATGCCAGCTGGTCGGAATGGAAAAACATGTTCAGCCTGGAAATCTATGGCCGGGACGGCAAGCTGATGATCGATGGGCTGGGCGGCAGCTATGGTCCCGAGAAGCTTACCTGGTTCAAAATGCTGCCCCAGATGGGCCCGCCGGAAACTACGGTGTTCGATTTTTCCGGCCCGGACCTCAGTTGGGATGCCGAGTTCGCCGATTTTGCCGATTCCATCGCCAGCGGCCGCCGCGCCACCGGTGACATTGAGGACGCGCTGGCCATGCACAAGATCATCGCCGCCGCCTATCAGGGAGCCCAACCGTGATCATCACCCGCAGCCCGCTGCGCATCACCCTAGGCGGCGGCGGCACCGACCTGCCGTCCTTTTACCTGCAGCATGAGGGCTTCCTGATTGCGGCGGCGATCGACCGCTATATCTACATCACCATCCACCAGACCTTCATCGACGAACTGATTGTCAAATATTCCAAGTTGGAAAAGGTCGTGACGCTCGACGAACTCGAGCATCCCATTGTGCGCGAGGCGCTCAAACTGGTCGGCCAGTCGCCAACGGGACTGGAAATCACCAGCATGGCGGACATTCCCGCCGGCACGGGGCTGGGCTCGTCTGGAAGCTTCACCACCGCGCTCTTGAAGGCGCTGCATGCCCTCAAGCGCAACCTAATTCACCCCCGCGAACTGGCGGAACAAGCCTGCCATATCGAGATCGACCTGTTGAAAGAACCGATAGGCAAGCAGGACCAGTATATCGCGGCCTTTGGTGGCGTGACCTGCTTCAATTTCCGCAAGGACGGCAGCGTGGACGCCTCGCCGCTGAAGATCGACGAAGAGACCAAGCACAATCTGGAAGACAGTTTGGTGATGTTCTTTACCGGCTATTCCCGCAAGGCCGGTTCGATCCTCAAGGAACAGGACGACAAGACCAAAAAGGCCGACAGTGACATGGTGCAGAACCTGCACTTTGTGAAGGACCTGGGCCTGCGCAGCCGGGACGCGCTGGAATCCGGCGACCTGGAAGGTTTCGGCAAGCTGATGGAGGAGCATTGGCAGCACAAAAAGCGCCGCTCGGGCGGCATGTCGAACCCGAAGATCGATGAGTGGTATGAGCTGGCGATGAAATCCGGCGCCAGTGGCGGCAAGTTGATCGGCGCGGGCGGCGGCGGCTTCCTTCTGTTCCACGCCAAGGACAAGACGAAATTGCGCCATGCCATGATCGGAGCGGGGATGCGCGAAGTGCGCTTCCGCTTCGACTATGAAGGCACCAAGATCGTCGTATGAGTGCGCTGCCCCCGCTCGCATTACTGGCAGGCGGCCTTGCCACCCGCATGCGGCCCCTGACGGGGACGATTCCAAAATCGCTGCTGGAAGTCGCCGGCAAACCGTTCCTGGATCATCAATTGGCGCTGTTCGCCCGCCAGGACGTGCGCCGCGTGGTGGTGTGCGCCGGTTTCCTGGGCGAGATGATGCAAGACTTCGCCGGCGATGGCGCCCTCTGGGGCCTGAATATCGAATGGTCGTTCGATGGTAACCAGCTCCTGGGCACCGGCGGCGCCTTGATGCGGGCGCTGCCGCTGCTGGGCGACGAATTTATCGTCACCTATGGCGACAGTTATCTGGACGAGCCCTTCGCCCCCATCGTGGAAGACTTCCGCGCCAGCGGCAAACCTGCCCTGATGACCGTATTCCGCAACGAGGGGCGCTATGACACCAGCAATATCGAGTTCGAGGGCGGTTGCCTGAAACGCTACGACAAGGTCAACTTGACCCCGGCGATGAACCATATCGATTACGGCCTGCAAGTGTTGAACGCCCAGGCGCTGGACGGCTGGCCGAATGGGCAGAAATTCGACCTTTCCGCGGTCTACAGTTCCCTGGTTGAGCAGGGCCGCATGGCAGGCTATGAGACCGCCCTGCGATTCCACGAGATCGGCTCCCGCGAAGGCCTGGCCGGGCTGGATGCGCTGCTGAAAGGACAAGACTGATGACTTCCGAGTACACCGAAATGTTCCTGAAGGAAGCCCATCAGATAATCGATGGCCTGGACAAGGGCCAGATCGACGCCATGGTTGCCATCCTGGCGGAATGCCGCGCCAAACAGGCGCGGTTGTTCTTCCTGGGCGTGGGCGGCAGCGCCGGCAATTGCAGCCATGCGGTCAACGATTTTCGCAAGATCGCCGGCATCGAGGCCTATGCCCCCACCGACAATGTTTCGGAACTGACGGCGCGCACCAATGACGACGGCTTCCAGCACATCTTCTCGCGCTGGCTGGAAACCAGCCATGTCCGCAGCGATGACGTGATCTTCGTGTTCTCGGTCGGCGGGGGCAATGCCGAGAAGAACATTTCGGCCAATATCGTCGAGGGTCTGAAGACCGCCAAGGCGGCGGGCGCCAAGGTGGTGGGCGTGGTCGGCCGCGACGGCGGTTACACCAAGACCGTGGCCGATGCCTGCGTGGTGATCCCGACCGTGAATGGCGAAACCATCACGCCGCACACCGAAGCCTTCCATGCCGTGGTCTGGCACCTGATCGTTACCCATCCGGACCTCAAGAAGAACGCCATGAAGTGGGAATCCACCCGCTGATGGGAAAGGGCGTCTTCCTAGACCGCGACGGCGTCATCAACGCTAATGTGTTTTATGCCGATACCGGTGAGGTGGAGGCGCCGCGCAAAGTTGCCGACTTCACTATCCTGCCCGGCGTGCTGGAAGCGATGAAGCAGCTGGCAGGCGCCGATTATCTGCTGTTCGCGGTCTCCAACCAGCCCAATCAGGCCAAGCGCAAGGCCACCGCGGCCGACCACGAAGCGATCCAGGCCAAGCTGGCGACGGCGCTGGATGCGGCGGGCATCAGGATCGAAGAATTCTTCTATTGCTTCCATCACCCCAAGGGCGTGGAGCCCTCTCTGTCCGGCCCCTGCGTCTGCCGCAAGCCGTCGCCATATTTCCTGAACCAGGCGCGCGATGCCCATGGTCTGGACATGGCGCAGAGCTGGATGGTCGGCGACCGTGACACCGACATCGCCTGCGGCCAGGCGGCGGGCGTGCGCACAATCTTTATCGCGGACAAAGGCATCGCGGGCGCCGATCATGCCGCCATCGACTTGCGGCAGGCGGCCGGGATCATCCTGGCGGCCGGATAATCAGCGCTTCAGGACGGCAATGGAATAGGGCATCTGGTCCACGCCGAACGGGGCGCTGATGTCCGGAAGGCGCTGATACTGCCCGACCAGCCCGCGAACCGCGTCCAGTTCGCCCTTGGGCACGGTCCATTCATAACGCCGGCCAGCTTCGCGCCAGGCGATCACCTCGCCATCCCCCAGGGACTCGTCAAAACAGAAACTCAGCTTGGGTAGCGAAAAACCGCCATGCGCCATGGGCGCAAATTGCGAGACATCGTAATCGTCATCGAACACGGCGATCGAAACGCCTCGCTTCGCCGCTTCACGCACCCTTCGGCACTGGTCCACATGATCGTCGAAATAGCACAGCATGTTCTGGCCGGTGACGTCCTGCTGCGTCCAGTCGCTCTCGACATAGTCCACGCCGGGAACGCGCAGTAGCAATTGGGACATGTCGATGTCGAAACTAAAAACGCGCGCGCTGGGATTGCCCCGCGATAGCGCCCAGGCGCTGGCCCCTCTGAACGTACCGCTGTCCAACATCACGTCCGGCGCCAGGGCTTTGGCCAGCAGATCGAGCCAAAGCAGATTGCCGATCCGGCTGCCGCCACTGGTCTCGCGGAAGGGCGAAGCGAGATAGTCACCGAAAAATTCCCGCACTTCGTGCTCGATGTCGAAGTTTTGGTGCCAGGGCGCGATGCTCTGGTTCTGCAGCCAGTCCCCCGCCACAACAGCCACTCGTCGGAAGATCGCATCGCGCTGCTTACCCGGCTCCAGGAAATCGTCCAGGTCCCGCGCAGAACGCACCAGCTCCATGCCGAAGGGACGCAACAGGGCCGCCGCAGTCTTGCGCGCATTGCTTTTCAGCGTCATGGGATGGTTACAATCTGAAAAATACTTGCTGTCAGGCCGCGCGGAAGATACGAGCGGAAGATAATCTTCGAAACCTAGGCTGGCGGGTTTCTTTTTGCCAGCTTGCCATTGTCGCAGGGACGGGACCCCCGTCTATTGGCTTCGTCGAAGTCCTTCCGCTATAAGAACGCATAGAGTCTGGGAACGTCTCGGCTATGTTCGCGCGCGCGTACCACTGGAGCCTGTGAGCATGACCATTCTTGTCACCGGCGCTGCCGGGTTCATCGGCTCATCGGTTTGCCGTGCGCTGCTGGCGCGGGGTGAAGCCGTGGTGGGTGTGGACAATCTGAATGACTATTACGAGATCAGCCTCAAGCAGGCGAGGCTCGACACGCTTGCGCCGCACAAAAACTTCATCTTCCGCAAGGCTGACATATCCGACCGCGACGCGATGCTGGCCCTGGCCGGTGAGCTTCCTGACATCACCGGCATCATCAATTTGGCAGCCCAGGCCGGCGTGCGCTACTCGCTGGCCAACCCCTATGTCTATATTACATCGAATGTGATGGGACAGGTGGTGATGTTGGAAATGGCGCGCCTGTTTTCCGGCCTTAAGCATTTCGTCTATGCCAGCTCGTCTTCGGTCTATGGGAGCAATGAAAAAATGCCTTTCTCGGTGGACGATCCGGTGGAGAGGCCGAGCTCGCTTTATGCGGCGACCAAGCGTGCCGATGAATTGATCGGCCACACTTATGCTCATCTCTACGGTGTCCCTGCCACCGGCCTCAGGCTGTTCACGGTTTATGGCCCTTGGGGCCGGCCGGATATGGCGCCGATCCTTTTCACGCGCGACATCCTCAAAAACAGGCCAATCCGGGTTTTCAACCATGGAGAGATGTGGCGCGATTTCACTTATATCGACGATGTCGTCAACGGCATCGTGCGGACGCTGGACCGTCCGGCCAGCGGGACACCGCCGCACAAGGTGTACAATATCGGCAACAATATCAGCGAAAAGCTGACCGACTTCATCAATGAAATCGAAAAGGCGCTTGGCCTGAAGGCGAATTGCCTGTTCGAGCCGCTGCAGCCCGGTGACGTGGTCAGCAGCTATGCCGATATCGACGCCAGTCGCCGCGATCTGGGTTTCGAGCCGACGACGCCGATAAGTGTCGGCATTCCGAAATTCATCGCCTGGTATCGCGAATTTTACGACGTTTGAATAAACAACAACGTCGATCTATCATGCCGGAGAGTCTGTCCCGAGCAGGTAGTCGTGAAAACTCAACTGATCAATTTCCCTCTAGTACCCACCAAGGGTTTCAGCACGGCTGACAGATTTCTGGTCCGACCAGGATATACCTCTTTAGCGGCCTCCAAGCGGGCTGGCTAGCCCCGAACAGTGGCGCCGCAGAGCCCGTGCCGCGTCTTTTGTTGACGCCAGCAGGACCCCAGTGTAACGCACCCTCCGGACGGGATTTTCGGGAGACTTTCATGGGTGCGCGTTTGGCATTTGCGCGAGCGCAGATGCGCCGGGCCTTGTCCCCGAAAGGCATCGCCAAGATCCTGACCAATCCCGGCAAAGTGATGCATTTTCTCGGCACCGAATTGTGGGACGTCAAATATCGCCAAACGCCCCTGGCCGTTCAGATCGCCGTCCTGCGCCGCTCCATCGCCGCCATGGCGGAAGTATCGCAGATCGACCGCCCGCCAGTGGCGCCGGTCATAGTCGAGGATTTTGTCGGCGGCAGCAGTGCCGGCAGTTCCGACACCGAGGAACTGCGGGCGTTGTTCCAGAAATACGGCTCCGACAAATCCACCGGTCACAACTATTACTTGCTCTATTCCTGGCTGCTAAGCGCCAAGCGCCGTGAGGACTTGTCCATGCTGGAGATCGGCCTAGGCACCAACAATATCGACGTGCCTTCCAATATGGGGCTGGACGGCAAGCCCGGCGCCTCGCTGCGCGCTTTCCGGGACTGGGCGCCGCGTATCCGCGTGTTCGGCGCCGATGTGGACAAGCGTGTCCTGTTCGCAGAAGAGCGGATCGAGACTTTTTATGTCGACCAGACCCAGCCGTTGGTGCTGGCGGAACTAGCGGCGCGCTTTGCCCCAGCCTCGTTCGACATGATCATCGATGACGGGCTGCACAATTCCGAAGCCAATTTGAACACGTTGCTGTTCGCATTGCCGCTGCTCAAGTACAATGGCGCGCTGGTGATCGAGGATATCGGCCTGGCAGACCTGCCTTACTGGCAGGTCGTGTTCGGGCTCCTGACGCCCAAATATCGCGGCACCTTCCTGGATGCGCGGGGCGGCTATGTCGCGTTGATCCTGCCTTCGTCGCGCGGCTAGAAACAGTTTTTCCGTTGCGCCAGGATTTTCCGGGTAGTCGCTGCGGAATCCTCCAAGGTCAAATGCACGCCGTCCAGCGTATGGGCGCCGCCGGGGATTTGCAGGTCCAGCCAGCAATAGCGGCCGGACGGAAAGGCGCGCCGGACCTCGCGGCGGACCGCCGTGTCGGCCGGCGAGTTCATCAGCCCCGGATTGATCGGCAATTCGAAGAAGCCAACTTTGATGCCCTTGGCCTCAAGCGAGGCCACCAGCGCTGCCGTCTGCTGGAGATTGTGCTGGAAGTTGACGGGCTCCGGTGGGTGGGCCTTGAGCTGCTGCTGTTCCAGATAGAAAGCGCGAGCCGCCTGGGGAGTCAGAACAATGTCGGCGACGGTCTGGTGAGTCAGGGATGTGAGCCCGCGCCAGATCAGGTTGGCCGGATCATAGCCGGTGCGGAAGACGCGAAAATGCTGGCGCAGGAAACGTTCGGGGAAACGCAATTGTGCCTGCACGGCGTCCTTGTCCAGCGGCCGCTCCAGCAGGTTGCTTTCGATCAACACCAGCTTCGGCTTTTGGCCGGAGCCGTCCACGATGGCCAGCCCCGTCAGCGAACTGCCGCCGACCATGCCGATATTGGCAACCTGCGGCTCCAAGAGGGACGTGGGCAGCCGGAAGGTGAGGGAGGAGCCCACCAGCACCGTGTCCGGCGAGGCGGCCAGAAAGTTCTGCGCCCGCATCATGTTGGTATCGACTTGGTTCTGCACCACCTTCACCGTGAACGGCGCGAACTGCACAAAGGTCGCATAGGCTGCGAAACTCAGGGCGGCAGTAACGGCGACTGGAAGAAGCGGGCGCTCCATGGTCAGAACTGAAAATATATAAAGGGGGCGGGATTGCCCGCCTGCAACACAATCGCCGTCAGCATGACGCCCAACGCTACCCCTTCGGCGCGCATGCTCCACAGGAAGGCCAGCCGCCGCGGCGGCCGGTCACGAAACTGGTACAGCACATGATACAACACCACCGGCGCGATATAGAGCGTCAGCATGATGGGCACACCGCGCGAGAAACGCAGGTGCCGGTTGTTCCAGGCCGCGCCCGCGAGCTCACGCACCTGATGAAAGTCCGGCAGCTTGAATAAGGTCCAGCCAAGCGTGACCACGCCGAACACCAGTGCCCAGCGCGCGGCCTTGGCGATGCGCGCCTCGGAGAGATAAACGCGCGTGCCGCGCGCCATCCGCTCCAGCGCCAGCGCGCTGCCATGCCACAGGCCCCACAAGGCATAGCTCCAGCCGGCGCCGTGCCACAGCCCGCCCAGGGTCATCACAAGCAGCAGATTGACATAGGTGCGGCGCGGGCCTTTGCGGTTTCCGCCCAGCGGATAATAGACATAATCCCGTAGCCAGGCCGACAGCGACATGTGCCAGCGGGTCCAGAATTCCGAGAAGCTTTGCGCGATATAGGGAAAGCGGAAATTGTCTGGCAGGGCATAGCCGAACAGTCGCGCCAGGCCGATGGCAATCAGCGAATAGCCGGCAAAGTCCGAAAAGATCTGAATGGAATAGGCCACCAGCACAAACACCAGGTTCAAGGTGGACTGAGAGTAGCAGAAGGGCGGCGCCAGCACCGTGGTCTGCTGCGCCAGATTGTCGGCCACCACCGATTTCAGAAAGAAGCCGATGATCAACGCCTTGGCGACGCCATACCAGTGGATGTCGGCGAAAAGCTTGCCGCCCATCTGGGGATAGAAATCCCTGGCCTTGACGATGGGGCCGGCGATGAGCTGCGGAAAGAAAGTGAGATAGAAAAAGGTGCGCCTGGCACGATCGAGAAAGCCGCGCTCCTGCTTCAGGGGGCTTTGCGTCTCGCCTGATCGGCGTGCGCGGAACACGTCCACCACCAGCGAGATGCCGTGAAAGGTATAAAAGGAAATCCCGATCGGCAGGGGAACGCCCAAAAGGGTGCCTAAAAAGCCGCCTGCCGGCTGACTTCCCACCAGGCTGGCATAGACCAGCCGGTCATATTTGAAGAAGGCCAGCACCGTCAGGTTGACCGCAACGCCGCCGATCGCCCAGGCGCGGCGCGCGCGATCGTCTTGCTCCCGCTCAATCTCATAACTGGTGACAGTGGACAGCAGCGCCGAGAAACCCAGAAGGATCAGGAGCCAGGGCTGCGACCAGGCATAGAACAGCAGGCTGGCGATCAACAGGACCGCGATCTGGTAGCCGGCAGAGCGGCGGAGGTAATAGGCCGCGAAGGTGCAGAACAGAAGCGCGAAAAACGCCCGATCCGTGAACAGCATCCTAACGCCCCAAAAACGGGATCCTGCGCCGGTGAGGCCCCGCATCGTCTATAAAGGTTGGCAGGGAAGGGCGCAATTGACCGCTAATCGAAGGTCTTGTGCTTTAGGATCCACGCCGTCAGGCGGCGCGGAATGATCTGCTTCATGCGCGCTCCGAACAGGGCGCGCGCCATCATGGTGGCGTGGATGATCCTGACCCGCACGGTCAGCAGGTCCAGGCGCCGCAGCACGTCGAGAATCTGGTGCAGCGCCTCGAAGCGCTGGCGGTCGCTGATGCCGCCGGTGGCAAAGATGCTGATGGTGCGTTCCACTTTCTTGAACTGGCTGCCCGCCAGCATCGCCCGCAACATGAAGTCGTGATCGGCCGCGATGGAGAGGTGGGGCGAAAAAGGATGTTCCAGCAGCAGGGTGCGGCGCGCGAACAGGCTCTGATGGCTGCAGGGCATGCGCAGGGGCAGGGTCGAAAGCTCCTGCGCCGGAATCACCCGCTCCACGTCCTCGGTCGGATAACGCCGCAGGACATGGCCATAGACCAGGTCAGTGCCGGCATGATTCTGGGCTTTGAACACATCGGTAACCACGGCGGGATCATGGAAGCGGTCGCCGGAATTGATGAAGATCACCCACTCGCCGGCGGCGGCCTGCACGCCCTTGTTCATAGCGTAATAGCGGCCCTTGTCGCGCTCGCTGATCCAATAGTCGATGCGCGGATAACGCTTGATGACCTCGACGCTGCTGTCGGTCGAGCCGCCATCGATCACGATATATTCCAGGTTGGGATAGTCCTGGCCCAGCACGCTTTCGATCGTGCCGGCCAGTTCGTCGCCCATATTGTAGTTGATGGTGACGACGGAAATCTTGGGTAGTGTCACGGTGACCTCGACAGGAAGGGACGCAGCCCCTGTGCCACCAACTGGGAATGGGCGGTCTGCGCCGATTCGCGCAGATGGTAAGCGGAATCGTAGAAATCGGCGCGCGGATACTGGCTGCGGTTCGGCAGCACCATGAAACCCGCGCCGTGCGCGGCATAGAAGCTGCGCAGCATGTCCGGCGCCGCATCCGGCAGCGGCCTGTCGTTGAAGATGGTGGGCAGACCGCCGACCGCCTGGACATGGTGGGCGCGGCACCAATCCAGGAAGGCGCCAAGCACCGCCTGACCGCTGTCGGGGTTGCTCATGAGCGTGTGCGTGTCCGGCATCACCTGCGGCGTCCGGCGGATGACAGGCACATAGGGATCGGCCTTGGCGCCGTCATGGCCCGTTTCATCGCCCTGCCGGTCCAGGGTCTCCACGTTGAAGCGGCGCGCCACGCCAGCGGCCTTGAGGCCCATCTCGCCGATGGAATGGACCAGGGTGGGCAGGCTGAACATGAAGGCGGCGCGCACCATGCCTTCGGGTCCGCGTGCCGTGAGCGAAGCCTTGTCATGGCGGAAACGATAGGCCGCATCCATTCCGGTTTGCAGTTGGGTCAGGGGGCGGGAGTACAAATCATATTCGAGGGGCAGATAGACCAAGTCGCCGGGCGCCAGCTGCGCGCGAGCCCTGTCCAGGGTCCAGTCCAGCGCAACGTCGGCGGCAATACCCATATTCACGCAAGGCCGGTGCAGGACCCTTTCCACTGCGGCGCAGCTGTGGCTGAAACGGGCGTTGCTACCTGCCACGATGAACAGCTTGGGATGAGGCGTGGCGGCTGCGTAAGCCAGCTTCTTGTCCATCAGGGCGCTGATCTGGTCCACCACCAGTGGACGCGACACGACAAAACCGAACAGCAGGAAATAGCCGGCGAGGGAGATCGCCGCGGCCGCCAGCAGGGACAGGAATGTTCGCATCGCTCCCACCTAGAACTGGAAATAGAGGAAGGGTGACATGGCGCCCGCGAACAAGATCTTCTGGAGCACGAAGGCGAAGCTCAATGCCACCAGCACCAGCCTGGCGCGCTTGCCGAATTGATAGAGGTTGGGCGCGAAGAACACGATGGCGCCGCCCAGTCCCAGCATGAAAAAGGCCTCGAAGGCGCCCATCACGGTCATGTCGCCGAGATAGGGCACCTGGCCCACGCCGCCGAACAGCGCCCGCAGCGGATGCAGAACATTCAGAAACTGGTCCGGCAGCACGGCGCCGTTGCGCCCGCTCATGCCGGCGAAGACGCGGCCCGCCGCCTGCATGGACGGGCTGCGGAAGATCACCCAGCCGCACACCACCACCAGCAAGGTCATCAGGTGCGCCACCATACGATACAGCCGCGAACCCAGGGGTCGGGGGACATGCTCCGCCCACAGATGATTGACGGCCAGCGCCACGCCATGCAGGGCGCCCCAGGCGACAAAGGTCCACCCCGCGCCGTGCCAGATGCCGCCCACCAGCATGGTCAGCAGAAGGTTGCGGTAACGCCGTGCTTCGCCGCCGCGATTGCCCCCCAGTGGGATATAGACATAGTCGCGCAGGAAGCGCGAAAGCGTCATATGCCAGCGCCGCCAGAATTCGATGATGCTGCCGGATTTGTAGGGCGACCAGAAATTCAGCGGCAGCTCGATGTTGAACATTTTCGCCATTCCGATCGCCATGTCGGAATAGCCGGAGAAATCGAAATAGAGCTGCAGCGTGTAGGAGAGGGCTCCGACCCAGGCCGGCGCCAGGGTGATGGTGGCGCCAGCCTGCGCGCCATTGAACATGATGTCGCTGTAACGGGCGAATTCGTCGGCCAGCACCACCTTCTTGGCCAGGCCCAAAAGAAAAAGGGTCAACCCGTCAGTGAGGCCCGGCCACTGGAAGCGGTACGTCTCGACTTTACGGAACTGGGGAAATAAGTCACTGTAGTGCACGATGGGCCCCGCGATCAGCTGCGGGAAGAAGGCGGCGAACAGCACGTAATTGATGAAGCTGCGGTCCTTCACCTTGCCCAGATAGGAATCCACCAGATAGGCGATCTTCTGGAAGGTGAAGAAGGAGATCGCCAGCGGCAGTGCGATGTGATGGACCACGAAATCGGCGCCGGTGGCCGTATCGATGTTCTGGACGATGAAGGCGTAATATTTGAAATAGCCCAGGAAACCGAGATTGAAGAGGAGGCTCAGGCCGAGGACCAGCTTGCGGGAGGGCAGGAAGGCAAATCGTTCCGGCTCCTGCAGCAACCGGCCGACGCCGAAATTGAACAGGATCGAGATCGCCAGCAGGACCAGGTAAGGCGGATTCCACCAGGCGTAGAAATACAGCGATGCCGCCGCCAGCCAGATGCGCGCGGCCGTCACCGACAGCCGGCCCAGCGTGAAGAACACGATCAGGGCGACCGGCAGGAAACCGAACAGGAAAATGGTCGAGTTGAAGAGCATCGCGCAGGAATTAAGGGGTTGAGGCCGCCGGCGGCCCCCTTCTAGCTGGGCTGGGGCGGCCCCGCAAATCCGCCTGCAGACCGCATAAATAACTGGTCGCAATGGTCTTTCCAGCTGCGGCGAATGATCCTACAAAGCAGCGCATTCCGGATCCGAGCCCGCTTGAAGATCGCTGTCGACGTCCTGTTCCAAAGCCCCACCCATTCCACCGGCGCGCTGAGCTGGTTCACCCAGTTTGCGCGGGCAGCGCCGGGCCGCGATCCGGCAAACACCTATGTCTATGTCGCGGGCCGCGATGATGCAGCCTATTACCGCCAGAAGAATCCGGCGCTGCACGTGGAAGGCGCCGGATGGGGCAATCGCCGCCGCATCTTGCGCATCCTGTCGGAGCATTTTCTTCTTGGACCGGCGCTGAAACGGCTGGGCGCCGATATCCTGTTTCATGGCTCCTCTGGCGTGGCGCCGCTCGTGATGCCGCGCCGGACCAAGCTGATTCTGGCGATCTGGGGCATGCAGCATGTCGCGGCCGCAGACATACGATGGGAGCAGCGGCTTTATCGCCGGCTGCTGTTTCGTCCGGGCTTGCGCCGCGCGGACGCCATACTGGTCAATTCCGCCTATACCCGCGACCTGTTGCTGAAGCACTATGGCGGCGGCATTCGGGCGCCCGTGGAAGTCGTGCATCACGGGGTGGATTTCAATCTGTTCCGTCCCGGTCCGCTGACGCAGGATGAAATGGCGCCGCTGGCGTCACGCGGCGTGAACGGTCCCTATATATTGTTCGTAGGCCAGCTCTATCCCTACAAGCTGCTCCATATCTTGGCCGAAGCCTTTGCGCGCGCGGCGGCGTCGCGCGACCTGCCGCACAAGCTGGTGGTGGTGGGCAGCTTTTCCCGCACCGACAGCATGGGTGAGGCCTATCGGGAGCAGGTTCTCAAGGGCATCGCCGATGCCGGCCTGTCAGACCGGCTGGTGGCGCTGGAGGATGTCGGCATCCAGGATTTGCGCGCGCTCTATGCGGGTACGGACCTCTATGTCCAATCCAGCGCCGCGGAAACCTTCGGCCGCACGGTGATTGAGGCGATGGCCTGCGGCGCGCCGGTGTTGGCGGCGCGCGCCGGGGCAACGCCGGAAATATTGGCCGATGCCGGGCGCTATTATGAAGCCCAGGATGTCGAAGGCTGCGCAGCAGAGATCGCCGCCATCCTGCAAGACCAGGACCTGCGCGCGCAATTGCGCGCCAAAGGGCTTCAGCGGGCGAAAGACTTTTCCTATGATGGCGAGCTGGATCACCTGATCGGGATCTTCCACCGCGTCGGCAGCGATCAGCGCTTGCCTTGAACCTTGGCCGGAGAGCCGAAGGCGATTACGCCGGCCTCGATATCCTGGAACACGCTGCTGCGGGCGCCGATCACCGCACAATCTCCGATGCGGACGCCTGGCGCGACAAAAACATCAGTGGCGATCCAGACCTCACTGCCGATCGTAATGGAATGTGCGTGAATGGCGAAGTCGATGCCCCGATAGTCATGGCTGCCGGCGCACAGATAGGTGCGCTGCGATATCACGCTGTGGGCGCCGATGCTGATGGGTCCCAGGCTGTAAAGCTCGGCATGGTCGCCGATCCAGGCATAGTCGCCGATCGCCACTTTCCACGGATAGGCGATGCGAGCACTGGGCCGCACGATGACGGCGCGCCCGATCCGCGCGCCGAAGGCGCGCAACAGAAAGCGCCGCCAGCCATGGGCGAATTGCGGGGAGCAGGCGAACAGCGAGCCCTGCACGATCTGCCAGAGAAACACGATAGGAGCGGAACGGCCGCGAAAACCGGGCGGCAGGCGGAAGCGGCTAAGATCCTGCCGCTCAGGCACGAAGCGCGCCTTTTTCCTGCTCGGTGAACCAGGCATAGGTGCCGGCCAGGCCCTGTTCCAGCGAGATCTGTGGCGTCCAGCCCATGGCGGTCAGCTTGGCGCTGGACATCAGCTTGCGCGGCGTCCCGTCAGGCTTGGAGGTGTCATGCTCCAGGGTGCCGGCATAGCCGACCACCGCCATCACCTCGCGCGCCAGCTCGTCGATGGTGACATCGTCGCCATAGCCGACATTAATATGGCCGTCGCCGGAATAATTCTTCAGCAGGAAGACCAGCGCCGAGGCGCAATCATCGACATGCAGGAATTCGCGGCGCGGGGTCCCTGAGCCCCAGATGGTGATGGAGGGTGCGGCTGCCAGCTTGGCCTCATGGGCCTTGCGCATCAGGGCCGGAATGACGTGCGAGGCCTGGAGATTGAAGTTGTCGCCGGGGCCGTACAGGTTGGTAGGCATGGCCGAGATGAAATCATGCCCGTACTGCCGGCGATAGGCTTGGGCTAGCTTGACGCCGGCGATCTTGGCCAGGGCATACCATTCGTTGGTTGGCTCCAGCGGGCCGGTCAGCAGCGCTTCCTCGGTGATCGGCTGGGGCGCAAACTTCGGATAGATGCAGGAAGAGCCCAGGAACAGCAGCTTTTCCACGCCCGCCTGATGGGCGGCATGGATGATGGCCGTTTCAATAGCCAGGTTGTCGAACAGGAAATCGGCCGGATAGGTGTCGTTGGCGACAATGCCGCCGACCTTGGCGGCGGCCAGCAGCACGGCGTGCGGCTTGTTGGCCCGGGTCCAGGCGGCGACGGCGGCGGCATCGCGCAGGTCCAGGCGGTCGCGATCCGCGGTCAGGACGGTGCAGTTTTCCTTTTCCAGCCGGCGCACCAGGCCGCTGCCGACCATGCCGTTATGGCCGGCGACCCAGACGCGCTTGCCGGCAAGCGCGTAGCTCATGAATTGCGCTTGCCTTCTTCCGCGACTTTTATGACGTCGGAGGCGACCATTTCCTTCACCAGCTGCGGGAAGGTGATTTCATGCTTCCAGCCCAGCGCCTTGCGCGCCTTGCTGGGATCGCCCAGCAGCAGTTCCACTTCGGTGGGGCGGAAATAGCGCGGATCGATCTTGACCAGGACCTCGCCGGTCCCGGCGTCGACACCTTCTTCATCCACGCCCTGGCCGCGCCAGTTGATCTTGCGGCCGACTTCGGCAAAGGCGACCTCGATGAACTCGCGCACCGAGTGCATCTCGCCGGTGGCCAGCACGTAATCGTCGGGCTTGTCCTGCTGCAGGATCAGGTACATGCCTTTCACATAGTCGCGGGCATCGCCCCAGTCACGCAGCGAGTCGATGTTGCCCATGTAGAGCGTCTTCTGCAGGCCAAGCTGGATGGCGGCCACGGCGCGGGTGATCTTGCGGGTGACGAAGGTCTCGCCGCGGGTGGGGCCTTCATGGTTGAACAGGATGCCGTTGGAGGCATGCATGCCATAGGCCTCGCGGTAATTCACCGTGATCCAGTAGGCGTAAAGCTTGGCGGCGGCATAGGGACTGCGCGGATAGAAGGGCGTGGTTTCCTTCTGCGGCGTCTCCTGCACCTTGCCGTACAGTTCGGAAGTCGAAGCCTGGTAGAACCGCACCTTGTCTTCCAGCTTCAGGATGCGGATCGCTTCCAGAAGGCGCAGCACACCGATGCCGTCGGCGTTGGCGGTGTATTCTGCGGTCTCGAAGCTGACCTGGACATGGCTCTGGGCGGCCAGGTTGTAGATCTCGTCAGGCTGGGTTTCCTGCACCAGGCGGATCAGGTTGGTGGAGTCGGTCAGGTCGCCATAATGCAGGAAGAAATTGGCGCCCGCCTTGTGCGGGTCCTGATAGAGATGATCGATGCGCTCGCTGTTGAAAGAAGAGGAGCGGCGCTTGACGCCATGAACCTCATAACCCTTAGCCAGCAGCAGCTCGGCCAACAGTGCGCCATCCTGGCCGGTAACGCCTGTAATCAGGGCCTTTTTTCGCATCAACCTGTCATCCGCAAAAGCGGCCGATGCATAACCCGAACCCTCGCCAGTGGCAATCCTGCCAAATTTCGAGAAAATGGCCTAAAGATCGAGGGGTTACCATCCCCGCGCATTCAGCCATGCCTTAATTAGCCGGGCTTCAATGGCCTGGCCTTTGCGGTTGCGGTGTAACCCGTCGTCTCTTGTGTCTAAAAAGGCGAGCGCGGCCAAGAAGCGTTGGCGCTCCGGGCCGCTGAAGCTGTTGTGCGGCCAGCGCGCAGATACGAGGCCGTCAATCTTTTTCAAGACAGCCAAGTCCTGCGGACTCTCTGCGTCCGCGCGGGGCACTTGCGGCATAATCAGAAAATGATCTGTTGCCAATGTAGCAAGCGCAGCCGCCAGATTTTCCACATAACTGTTCGCATTTTCTCCGTCATTCCGGCGATCGTAAATGATGGTGGTGTCGCGCCTGTGAAGAACGTCTTGTTCCATCTTCCGGCGCATGGTGACGATGCTTTGCCCGCCGACCCCGTCGTTGAAAACGGGCCGGGCGGGCCGATAGCTTTGGGATAACTGATTCCACCATCGCGCCCCATCCAGCTGGGGAAAAATGTTCCAGTATTTTTCCAGCAACGGTATGCGCGAGCCGATGGCGGTGCTGTCGCCATGCACGGCAATAGGCTGGCCCGGATAAGCGGCCTGTGCCTCTGTCACCGCCAGGCAAAGGCTGATCGCACCCCAGAGCGCAAGGTGGTTCGGGGCACGGCGCTTGCGGATTGCAATGTTTTTCATCCATTATCCCGGGCTGTAGCGCGCCCCGGCGGGATCGGCAGGGGCGGGCAGGGCGCCGGGAACGGCGGATGCCACCTGCCGGCGGTAATCCAGAAAATTGAGCAGATAGAGACCCACGAAGAAGTAGAGCTCCATCGAGAAATAGGCGCCGAAGCGCGACATGCGCACAAAAAAATAAGGCAACAGCGCATTGCGGATCTGGCGATAAGGCGTTCCGTCTACTTTGGCGCAGACAATCAGGAAGCCCAACAGGGCGATCAGCCCGATCGGGCCCAGCTCCGCCACCACCCGCAGGAACAGGGAATTGGCGTCATCGCTGTTCAGTCCGACGGAATTCTTGTTGCTCTCCAAAGTTACCTGGCCGAGTTCACTGATATAGCGGTCATAGGCGCTGCGATATCCTCCGATGCCGACGCCCAACACCGGATGATCGGCCACGGCGTGACCCGTGACGTAAAGGTTGGACAGAAAGGCAAAGGTGCTGCCGTTGGTCTGCTTGATGTCCTCGCTGGACGCGGCGACGGCTGTATCGGTGACACGCAAGCGGAAATTTTCGCTGGCAAAAAACAGTCCGGCCAGCAGAGTGGCTATTACGATGGCGCCCAGCAACAGATGCCAGATGGTGAAGCGCTTGATGAAGGTAAACGCGCCGATCAGCAGCAGGCCCATAAAGCCCAGCGCGGAATCCGCCAGCACATAGGCCAGCAGAAAGATTAAGGTTTCGAGCCCGTATCGCCGCTCGCTCGCCCAGGCATTCATGTAATAGCCCATTGCCGGCAAGGTGGTGTAAACGAACAGGGACGGCTCGGCGAAGATGGATTTCAGGCGCTGATCGCCTTCCGGGTCGTAGTGCAGGATGTGCTGGGCGATGAAAGCGGCGATGCCGAAGACTGCCAGGTAAAAGGCGACATCGGCATAAAGGTTCATCCAGCGCGGCACCGTCAGGCCGGAGGTCAGCAGCACGCTGAAGTAGCAGACCGACATCAAGATGATGCCGGTTATCTGGGCGAGGATCGCCGTCATCGGAGTGTGCGAAAAATGCGCCGCCAGCACGCTGGTGACGGCGATCAGGGCGATGAGGATGGCGTGGCTCTTGTGGATCATCAGTCTTCCCAGCAGCAAAAGAAGGCCGGCATTGAGGATAACGATCGGATAACCGGCAAATATGTCCGCGCCGAGACGTCCGATCTTGATGATCAGGAAGACACTGGCCAGAGTCGAAAAGACCAGCCAAGTCTGGACATTAATCTTGCGGTTCAGGAGCGCGTGCAAATCCTGCTCCAGAATCGGAAGCGCGCCGGCACGAGGCCCCGGAACAGGACGATGGCCATGCCGACCAGCAGGAAGAAGAAACCACTCAGTAGCGTGCTCCGCAGCACATTGTTCAGTGGCAGCACGATCGGACCGTCAAGAATGGTGGCGGCATAAGGGGCGTTCACCTCGGTCATCATCTGCCGGCGTTCCTGCTGCAGAAGCAATTGATCCAGAGCCTGGCGCTGTTCGACATTGGTATTGGTAGCGATGCGGTGCGCGACATAATCCACCATATTGCGCGCCGTAGCGCGATCCTGTTCGCGGACATACTCGTTGGTGGTGTCGAGAACCTTGCGGAGATAGTCGCCGGCGAATTGCGGGTCCTTGTTCTGGTAGCTCAGCGTGACCAGTCCGCTGGTCTTGTCCTTGGTGATGACGATGCCGTTCGCATTATGTTGCGCCAGGTCCGCGAGCGTCATCGCGCCGTTGGGGTTGGGCAGGCCCGCGACGCGCGCCAGAAAGGCGTTGAAGGCCGCATCGATGCCGGTGCGCGGACGCCAGTTATGGGTCTTAGGATCGCACAGGCCGCGATAGATGATGCAGAGCATGTCGTATTTCTTGTCGAGCATCTGCGCCACTCCGACGGAACCTATGGCGAACTGAAATTGCGTAAACTTCGATATTGGGCCTCCGCCGCTGCCGCCGGCCAGGCTGGCCAGCATGCCGATCGCACCGGCGCCGCCGCCGCCCCCGTCGCCGGTTTCCGCCGGCAGGATTTCGATGTTCGCCTGAAATTGCGGGCCCGCGCGGTGTGCGTCATAGAGTCCATAAATCAGCCCCAGCACCAGCGCGGCCACCACGATCAGCCGGCCGGACCATAGCTGCTGCGTTATGTCGGAGATGGAAATCGAGTTGCGCAGGAACTCGCGTATCGCTGCGGTGGGTGCGCGGGCTTCAACTTCATCCAGGCTCGTCATTCACTGCTCCGTCGGCCGCCGCAAGGTGGGCCCGTTATTTACCACGGTTCGGGGGCCCGTCCATGCGTTCAATTGGCGTTCTGCAGCTCAGGTTCTCGCAGCAGCAGTTCACCTTCGCTGGTGGGGCGGCTTTCTTCGAACAGGTTCGCATCGCCCAACAGTGTCTGGCCGCCGTCGCGCTGCACGGGCCGCAGATCCATGACGATCTGGCTCTGGGTTTCCAGCGGCGCGACCCAGCCCAGCGGCAGCCGGATGATGATGCCCTTGTCGAAGCTGCCTTCGCCGAACTGGCTGGCCGGCACGTTGGTCTTGGTGAAGAAGGCGCCGATCTCGACGCCGGTCGAAAAGCGCCGCGTCACCTGGAAGGTGAAGCCGCGGTCTCCTGCCAGATACTGTCCGGCGCGCAACTGGAAATTCAGGCCATACCAGGGCGAGGCGTAGTAGAGCGACACATGGCCGGTGGTCACATGATAGTGCTGCAGTCCAACCAGCCTGTCGAAATCGCGCTGCCATACCTGGTAGAGGTCGGCGCCCAGCGCCCAGCGTGCGCCTTCCGGCCGCCACAGGATCTCGCCACCGGCGCCGGCGAACATGCTTTCGAGATAGCCGGCGCGCGCCGACACATAGACCGTGGGTGAAAACCGGAAACGATAGTCCATCTCCAGATGGCCGATGCCGGTTTTGCCGGCATTGAAGTATTTCAGGAAGTCGCTGCGCACATGCGGCAAGGCGCTGTCGCTGGTGCGTGTGGTGTCGAAATTGTCATACAGGCTGACTTCCAGCGAGCCGCTGACGCTCAGCCCAGGCGCCAGCTCAAGGCCCGCATTCGCGGCCGCCAGAAGCTGAACGCCGAACGGCTGGTTGGGATCGAACAGCGCCTGGCGCAGTTGCGGGTAGATGCCCCAGCTGAACCGGGGATAGGTTTCGCGCCCCGCCGCTGCCAGCACCGGATTGTCCATCGGCGGTACGACCAGGCTGACCGACTTGTCCCAAATCTCGCCGCTGTTCTGCGAGGCGCTGCGTTCTACCGGGCCGCGCAGGACGTCGAATTCCTGCTGGGGAATGCCGCCATAGATGGCGATCAGGCGAAATTTCTCGACATCGGGCGGCGCTTCCCTGGTCAGGACGCGCACGATCCGGTCGATGGCGTCGGTTTCCGCGAAGTAATGGTTGTTGCGGTAGTAAAGCACCAAGTCGCCAGCGCCCAGCGACAGCGCTTCCACCACAAGATGCTGCTCGGTCAGCGCCGTCCTGATATTGCGCATCGCCTGCTTGAGGTCGATCACGGGCGTGACATCGGAGGCATCGATGGTCTGCACCACCGGCAGGGCCAGGAGCTTAAGATTGGCGGTGGACAGGAAGGCGGCGCTGACCGCTGCACCTTCCACCGTGCGCGGCACGGCGCAGGACACGCTGCGCCTTGCCTCCGGGTCGTGCAGCCGGACACGATCGATATGCGCCGCCACGCCCTGCATCAGCCGCGCGGTGGCAGCGCAACGCGTGCTGGAAACGGTGCCCGTCACCGTCAGGTCGAGCATGCTTTGCCGGACCTGGATGTCGGCATAATCGCCGCCCTGCCGCCACAGGGCATCGACGAAATCATTGCGGTCCGCGTTGCGGGCATCCATCAATCTGATGTTGACCGCATTGATCGGATCGCGCTGCCCCAGGAGCGAGGCCAGCGCCGCGCGTTGCTGTTCGGCGCTGCGTTCGGCCACGGGCGGGGGCGGCGGTTCGAACTTCTGCGGATATTGCTCATGCACCGGATCGAGCCGCAGCGAGAAGTTGCCGCCGACGCTCCTGCCGTAAAGCCAATAAAGCCCGAGCAGGGCGCTGTCGGAGATGTTGTAGGCGAGGCCGTAATTGATCTGGCTCCTGGGCGAGAAGTTGCCGAAGGCTTTTTCCTGCGAATAGTTGTCGCTGTCATACTCGGCCATCAGCGACAGGCCTTCGAACGGAGTGTGCCACACCGCGCCGCCGAACACGCCGACATTGTGGCCGTGGAAGAAGGCCTTGAAGTCGGCGCCGCCCGCCTGGCCGAAAAAGGATTGGCGCTGGTCGAAGGACTTGATCACCAGCGCGATGGGATTGCGCAGTTCTGCCGTGCCCGCGTGACGGCCCCAGCCCATGCCGATGCTGGTATCGACGTCGCCGAACCGCTTGGAGGCGACGACATACTCACCGTTATAGACGCCGGTGCCGATGACATCGTCGATGCCCACCGCCACGGCCGGCCACGGGCCGCTTTCGTCCCACAGTCGCGCCTTCACGCCAAAGGCGCGGTCGTAATAGACGGGATAATCCTTCTGAAAATGCTGTAATCCGGAATAGCGGAAGGTCGTTTCCAGCCAGGGCAAAACCTCGAAGCCGAAATTGTAATGTTGATTGTTTTTCAGAAAGCTGGCGCCGACGGACAATTCCCCGTCCGGGGCCATGCGCGCGCTGGGTGTTCCGATCACCCCGCGTCCGCCGAACAGGTTGGCGGGATCGGCGGGTTCCTGCGCCCGGGCGGGACTGGCCAGGAAAAGGACGGCGAGGAGGGTAGATCCCGCAGCCGCGGTCCGGCGGGCCGCTTTCCGGCCCGTGCGCCGGGCGGCGGTATGTCCGCTGCCGGGTAACGGCGCCCGTCCCTTCACTTGCTTTGACCTTCGATCTGCCCGTCCGGGATTTCCTTGCCTTTCGCCTAAGCAATTGCAAGGAAAATCTTTTTCCTTCTATCTTTCCGCGGCCCTATGCTAGACCACGGCCCTGTCGAACCGGGACGTTCCCAAGTGCTAATACCGAAAAAGTCCGGCGGGAGGGGCCGCCGCCCCAGCGCCTCCGTGGCGGGGTTTGTCGCGCCCTTTGTGCTTGCGGCCATAGGCTGGATGGCGCTCCCCGGAGAAGGCCTTGCGCAGAATTCTGGCGCCGATCTGCTCCAACAACTGCGTGGCGGCCAGAGCGGCGGGCTCGGCGGCTTGCTAGGCGGCGCCAACATCGGCGGCAACAATAGCGGGACAGGAAATTCGCAGTCCACGCCCGGACAAGGCCAGACCCTTCAGCCGCAGCAGAACATGCAGCTTCTGCGCCCGCTGCCGACGTCGCGGCTGGAGCAGATTCTCTCCGCGCGCGCCGGCATGCGCTTGCAGCAGTTCGGATATGACCAACTCGGCAGCGGCCAACCGGTAACCGTTCCGGAAACCGGAGCGGTGCAGGACGATTATATTCTCGGGCCCGGCGACGAAATTGCCGTGTCGCTGCGCGGCCAGGAGAACAGCGATTTCCGCAGTGTGGTGGGACGCGACGGCAATGTCGTGCTGCCGCGCTTGGCGCCGATCCCCGCTTCCGGGCGCAGCTTCGGCGGCTTCCGCCAGGATGTCGAAGCGGCGGTGCATCGCGCCTATGTCGCCAGCACCGCCTCCACCTCGATCGGCCGCGTGCGCCAGATCAGCGTTCTGGTCTCAGGTGAGGTCAATGCGCCGGGCCCCCGGTTGGTCACGGGCTTGTCCTCGGTTGTGGACGCCATTCTGCTTTCGGGCGGCATCAGAAAGGCCGGAACCCTGCGACGCATCCGGCTGGATCGCGGCGGCCGCGTCTACAATATCGATCTTTACAGTGTGCTGACCGGCAGCGGCAGCGGCGCCAGCATGCGCCTGGCCGATGGCGACCGCATCGTCGTGGCGCCGCTTGGCGCCACCGTGGCGGTGGCCGGCCTGGTGCGCCGTCCTGGCATCTATGAGCTTCCGCCCCATGCCGCCAGCATATCGGCGCGAAACCTGCTGGCGCTGGCGGGCGGACAGGAAGTACGCGGGCGTTACCGCCTCGCGGTCCAGCGCATTGAGGCCGATGGCCGTCTCAATCTTGTTGCCTTGCCGGCCCAGGGCGGCGTGGTGCGCGACAGCGAAATCCTGCGCGTAGAACTCGGCGCCGATCTGCAGGGCGCGCAGGCGACGCTGTCCGGCGGCTCGGGCATCGCGGGCCAGTATGCCGTCACCGGCGGCACGAAACTGTCGGACGTTATTCGCGCGCCCGGCGCGCTTGGCGCCAGTCCCTATACCCTGTTCGGCATCATCGTCCGCAAGGATCCTCGCACCCTGCTCAGAAGCCTGGTCGCTTTTACGCCGGTGGCGGTGCTGAACGGCACTGAAGACCAGCAGACTCAGAGTGACGACATTATCCGGCCGATTTCCGTGGATGAAGCGCAGCTTCTGAGCTTTATCGTCAAGACCTATCTCGACAAGCTGGCGCTGGATCAGTCGCGCATTCGCAACCCTCTTGCCACCAACCGCGCCCAGGCCATAGCGGCGTCCCAATCGTCGGGGCCGGCCAGCAATGCCAGTAATAGCAGCAATGCGGCTTCGCCGGCGGCCATTGCCGCGGCGCAGGTGGCCGTGGCCAGCGCGGTTTCACCTGCCAACCCCTTCGGTCTTTCACCGGATGAAGCCCTGGCCAACGGCTTGGACGTTGAAGATTTCAGCGGCGTTCCGGCGGACATCCAGCGCAGCAACATTATCGCGCTCCTGCACACCGCTGCGCCCGGTACCTTGAACGCCCTGATGCGCCAACAGGCATATCAGCAGGCGCTGATCACCGCCAATGGCAGCGGCACGGCCGGCGGCGGCGCCCAGAGCCCGATCCAGTCGGCACAGGCACAGCAGGCTGCCCTGGTCGCGTCACAAACCGGAACGCCCTTGCAGGCGGCGCCATCGCCCTATGGCACGCCTGCGGTTCCGCAGCAGCAACAACCCCCCAACCAGAACCAGGAGGCGTCCGGGGCCTCGCAGTTTGAGCAGGATCAGTTGGGCCCGAACAAGAAGCCACTCCCGCCAGCGGCTAATTTCCAGGACCAGCCGGTCGAGCAGGGCGACTTCGCCACCAACCGTGAAGCCCACACCTTTGGCGAGTTCACGCGCCAACTGGGTGTCGACCCGCTGGTGATGGTCAACTTCCTGATCGACCATCGCGCCCGCCTCGACGGCGCGGTGCGTGGGCCCGGCACCTATCTGGTTGGCCCCAGCGTGTCCCTGGCGGATTTGGTCCAGGCCGGCGGCGGCACGGTGAGCTGGGCGGACGAAAGCGGCGTGGAGCTTCTGACCACCGCGGTGGACAACCGCTCCGGCCGCGCCGCCAGCCAGCGGCAGACATTGCCGCTGCGCCAGGGCACCCTGGTCAGCTATGTCGTGCGTCCGCGCGACCAGATTCACTTCAACAAGGTCTTCACCGAAGTCGGCGCCGGCTCCATCACCATCCAGGGCGAAGTGCGCTTCACCGGCAATTATCCCATTCGCCGCGGCGAGCATCTGTCCGAATTGCTGATGCGCGCCGGTGGGCTGACCAGCACGGCCTATCCGCAGGGCACGGTCTTTCTGCGCAAGTCCGCGGCCCAGTTGGAGGAAGAAGGCTATAATCGCGCCGCCTCTGAAATCCAGAGCCAGTTGCTCGCGGGCATCGCGCGCATCGGCAGCGACAAGATCACCGGCGAAGGCTACACCGCCATTCAGGGTTTCATCACTCAGTTGCGCACCCAGAAGGGCCTGGGCCGCATCGCGCTAACTGCCGATCCGAGCGTGCTGGCGGCCAATCCGCAACTGGATCCGCTGCTGGAAGCCGGCGACGTGGTGTTCATCCCGCAGCGTCCCTCCACCGTCACCGTACTGGGCGAAGTCATGCAGCCGGGCAGCTACAGTTATCGCCCGGGCCTGACCGTCGGCGACTACATCAAGCGGGCGGGCGGTTACGCGCAATTCTCGGACGACGACCTGACCTTCGTCGTCCAACCTGACGGCTCGGCGCGCCGCGTGGAGACGTCGTGGCTGAATTTCGACGCCCAGAGCCTGCCGCCCGGCAGCTCCATCGTGGTGCCGCGCGACCTGGCGCCGCTTACCGCGCGCCAAATTCTGCTGGACGTTACAGGCATCCTCAGTTCGTTTGCGGTCACGGCTGCCTCGTTGGCCATCCTGGCGAAGCAGTAAGACGCGTCTAGCTGCGTCCGTAGGTATCTTCGAAGCGGACGATATCGTCCTCCCCGAGATAGGAACCCGATTGCACCTCGATCAGGTGTAGCGGCTCGGGGCCCATATTCTCCAGCCGGTGTTTGGAGCCCAGCGGGATATAGGTGGATTCATTTTCGCGCATCGCGAACACCTTGTCGCCGCAAGTCACCTGGGCGGTACCGGACACTACGATCCAGTGTTCGGCGCGCTTGTGATGCATCTGCAGCGACAGCTTGGCGCCCGGATTCACGGTGATGTGCTTGACCTGGAAATTGTCGCCGGCGTCGACGCCTTCATAGGCGCCCCAGGGTCGATAGACCTTGCGATGGGTGTTGTGCAGTTCGCGTCCTGACTTCTCCAGTTGCTCCACGATCCGCTTGACGTCCTGGGAGGCGCTCTTGTGGCTGACCAGGACGGCGTCCGGGGTGGCGACCACCACCAGGTCTTCGACACCCACTGCCGCCACCAGCGGACCTTCGCTCCGCAGATAGGAATTCTTCGTGCCATGGTGCAGCACATCGCCCTTCACGGCATTTCCGCTACCGTCGCGCTCCGCCACGCTCCAAAGTGATTCCCAGGAACCGATATCGCTCCAACCCATTTCGACCGGCACCACCGCCGCCTTGTCGGTGCGTTCCATCACGGCATAGTCGATGGAGATGGACTTGGCCTTGGCGAAAGCACCCGCTTCCAACCGCAGGAAATCCAGGTCGCCCTTGGCGCCGTCCAGCGCAGCGCGGCAATGCGCCAGAAGTTCAGGCTCCAGCTTTTCCAGTTCGGCCAGGAAGGTGGCGGCCTTGAAAACGAACATGCCGCTGTTCCAGTCATGGTCGCCCGAGGCGACATAGCCGGCGGCGGTGGCAGCATCGGGCTTTTCGACAAAGCGCGCCACCTGGAAGCTTTTCTCCAACCCCTTCAGGGCCGGCCCACGCCGGATATAGCCGTAACCGGTCTCCGGCGAATCAGGCGTGATGCCAAAACTCACCAGGTGATTCTGCCGCGCGGCGGCGGTGGCGCGGTCCAAGGCCTCCAGAAAAGCCGTACGGTTCCGCACAATGTGGTCCGCCGGCATCAGCAGCAGCACCCCATCGGAATCCTTGCGTTCCACCATCAGGGCGGCGATGGCGGCGGCGGGCGCGGTGTTGCGCCCCATCGGTTCCAGGACAATCGCCTCGGGCGAGACACCGGCTTCGCGCATCTGTTCGGCGATCAGGAAGCGATGTTCAACGTTGCAGATGATCAGCGGATTGGCGAAATCCGCGCCCCCCGCGCGCAAGGCGGTGTCCTGAATCAAGCTGTGTTTTCCGGCCAAAGCGAGCAGTTGCTTGGGGAAAAGGCTGCGCGACAGCGGCCAGAGCCGCGACCCTGAGCCTCCGGACAGAATGACGGGATGGACAGCGGACATTTTAGGGGCCACTCGGTTTAAGACGGGAATCTACTTATCAGAGATGTGTTGAGATGCCTTGCCGGACGAGGAACGGGGATCCTGACAATTTGACAGAAAAGCGATATTGTTGCGCCGCAGCAACACAAAAACCTTGTTTCCCGCCAACCGTGAACCGACTGGCCTATCGCGAATTGACAGTGTTACTGGAGGCCGCGTAGAACAGGCCTAACAGCCCAAGATTATTCTTTATGGAGAACCAGATGCGGACTTTCAGTGCAGCCATTTTGGCGGCCAGCTTGGTGACGACGAACGCATTTGCGGCGACTACACTTCCCGCGGGCAAGCCTGCCGGCGTGAAGAAGGCGCAGATGGAATCCCCCAGCGCTCTCCTGATTGTCACGGGCCTCGGCCTTGCGGGCCTAGGGATCGGCCTGGCGGCGTCCAGCAATGGCGGCGGCGTGCAGACTTCGACCACCGGCTCGGTCACGGGTACTCCGTAACGGGTTCGTCTTTTTTGAATTCGGATCGGGAGAGCTGCAAGGCTCTCCCGATTTTTTTGTCTCAGCCGGGTGGACGGAAGATTTCCGTCTCGATCAGCCCGCCCTTGGGATGGACATGTTGGCGCGAACGCCAGACCCGGCCATTGTCCAGGTCTACCCAGTAATTGTCGGTGAAAGACCATTCGGGTTTGCGGCTGCGGCAGGATTCATCCACCCGCATGGTGGTGATGGGCTGGTCCAGGATTTTGATGGACTGGCGGCCGGCGGCCCGGGCGTTGCACACCACGATGGCGCCATACAGGCCCAACTCCGGAAAATCCTCCAGCCGTGTGGTGGTGAAGGGCGCGGTGATTGCCGAGGCCGGCGCTGGCGCCTGACCACCACGCGCGGTAAGTCCGGACAGGTCATGCTCCAGCCCCAGGGTACGCACGATGCGGCCGTCGCGGGTGACGATTACAACCTTGGCCGAAGAGGTCCAGAGCTGTTCTCCGCCATTGTCGGTGCCCAGGACCAACAGCATCTCGTTGCCGCCGTCCTGGCGGTAACCCATGGAGGCATACGGAATGGAGGCGGCCTGGTCGCGGGTGATGCGCACATTGCCGGTGCTCGCCGCCCAGCTCTGGCGTATCAGTTGCAGGAACTGCGAATAGTTGGTGTTGCCGGATTGGCCGGAGCTGCAGCCCGCCGCCAGCAAAGCCCATACCATCGTCAGGCCAGCGCCCGCCAGCGCCGCTGTCTTTCTCACACCAGCGCCTTGATGATGGCGGAAAGCTGCGGCGCGATGTCGGGGCGCGACAGGCCGACCGCGATATTGGCGTGCAGGAAGCCCACCTTGTCGCCGCAGTCATAGCGGGCGCAATCGGTTTTCACGGCGTGAAAAGGCGTCTTGCCGATCATCTGCGCCATGGCGTCGGTCAGCTGGATTTCGTTGCCGGCGCCGCGTTCCTGGCGGTCCAGGATGGCGAAGATCTCGGGCTGCAGAATGTAGCGGCCGATCACGCACAGGTTGGAGGGTTCGGTGCCGGTGGCGGGTTTTTCCACCACGCCCTTTACTTCGGTGGCATTGCCCTTCACCGCGCCCGGCTTGACCACGCCATAGCGCTTGACCTCGGCTTGCGGCTTTTCCTCCGCCGCCACGATGATGCCGCCGCCGACCTGGTTGTAGGAGGCGATCATCTGCGCCAGCGCGCCGGGCTTGCCCACCATCAGGTCGTCCGGCAGCAGCACGGCGAAAGGTTCGTTGCCGACGAAATGGCGGGCGCACCACACCGCATGGCCCAGCCCCAGGGGCTGCTGCTGTCGGATATATCCGACAGAGCCGCTCTTGGGCAGCATCTCCAGCAAGCTGTTCAGTTCGGTGGTCTTGTCGCGTGCTTCCAGCAGCGATTCCAGCTCATAGGCATGGTCGAAATGATCGGCGATGACATACTTGCCGCGCCCGGTGATGAAGACGAACTGCTCGATCCCGGCTTCACGGGCTTCTTCCACCGCATACTGGATGACCGGCTTGTCCACCACCGGCAGCATCTCCTTGGGGACTGCCTTGGTGGCGGGCAGGAAGCGGGTTCCCATTCCCGCGACGGGAAAAACGGCTTTGCGGACGGGTTTTATCGTGGTCATGCGTTTTCCGGGGGATGGTTTCGCAAACGGCCTGTTTCATGGCATGGGCCCGCCATTATTGTCCAGTTTCAAGGATTTGGCAGGCGGCGCGGGCATGATGGGCCAGGCATAATGGCAAAGGCGGCGAGGATCGGCATTTTTGCCGCCTGGCTCTTGGCGGGCGCAGGCTTTTCGTGGCCTGTGGCAGCGGCGCCGACCACCCCTGTCCTGATCGCCGAAGTGCAGGCTGCGCTGGACAAGGGCGATGCACTACAGGCCGCGCTCCTGGCAGAAGGAGCGCTGAAGGAGGGCGGCGTCAGCACCATCGAACGTGGGCAGCTTCTGTTCTATCGCGGCCTGGCGCAGGAACTCTTGGGATCGCATGACGCGGCGGTCGGTGATTTCACCCAGGCGCTGGCCACCAATGCGCTGCCGCCGGAAGAACGGGCGCAGGCGCTGCTCCAGCGCGGCTTCCTGCGGGACGGACAGGGGCGGCTCGATCAGGCCAGCACCGATTACACCGCCGTCATCGCCATGAAAGGCGAAGGCCTTGCCACGGCGCTCAACAACCGCGCCAACATCCATCGCCGTCAGAACCGGCTGATGGATGCGCGGCGCGATTATGTGGCGGCTCTATCGGCCAGAAGTGGCAAGCCCCAATACAGCTATTATGGCCTCGGCCAGATCGCGGAGGCGCAAGGCGACATGCTCACGGCGCGCAGCTCCTACGCCAAGGCACTGAATGCCGACCCTGATTACAGTCTGGCGTCGGAACGGCTGGCGGCGCTCGGCGGTCCGCCGGAGGGAACACTCGCCGATGCCGACAGGGTGACATTGCATGCCCCCGAATCTGCGATGCGCCCACCCGTCGCATCGCCTGCCGATACGGCGCGCGGCTTCAAGGTCGCGACCGAAGTCCGCCCGGATTCCGGCGACACTGTCGCGCTGCGTCCACCCCGCGCGCGCCAGGGCGCGGACAATCAGGGCTCGGATATCGTGCTGCGTCCGCCCGGCGCGACTGTGCGTGCGATCGAGGAGCGGACCGTGCGCGCCGCGCCGCCGCCGCCAGGAAAGCCGGCGCTGCGCCCCGCGCTGGACCAGCCGGAACGGCCGCCCGTCCAGCCTGTGGCCGGCGAAGTCCAGCTCGGCGCCTGGCGCAGCCAGGCCGAAGCCGGTGACGGCTGGGACAAGGCCAAAGCCAGGGCCCCGGGTCAGCTTGGCCGGCTCAGCCCCCATGTCGTGATGGCCGATTTGCCGGGCAAAGGCCGCTATTACCGCCTCCGGATCAGTCCGCCCCCGGGCCAAAGCCAAGCCGCCCTGTGTGACAGTTTGGTGGCAAACGGCCTGGCCTGCATGCCTGTAAGAGACTGACTCAAGTAACTTTTTTTCAGAAATCAAGCTTGTTCGCATATGCGGAATCGCTAAGGTCGCTTCCGCTGTGGGGGCCCAGGCTGGAGTCGTATGCGCGCCGGAACTTTTGGCATGGGTGCCATCTTTGCGCTGCTGTTGGCAGCACCGGCTGCCGCTTCGCCATGGGCCGAGGTGGGCGACAACCAGCTGCGTTCTGACCTGGAACTCCTGAACGCCTCGGGCGTGGTTCGCGATATCACCATCCAGTGGCCGATGCCTTGGCAATCCATTGTCTCCAGCCTGGAAAGCCAGGAGCTGTCGCGCCAGACGCCGGCGGTGCGCGCCGCCGCCGCCCGGCTGCTGGGGCTGGCCCATGCCGGGACCGCGCCGGGCTTTTCCGGCGCCGTGTATCTGGACGCCACCAACAAGTCCGATGTGATTTACGGCTTTGACGGCATGGGGCGCGGCGACGCGCAGGCGCAGGCTTCCCTGAGCCTCAACAGCGGCATCTTTTCGGGCCGGGTTTCGCTGGGCGCCATCACCAACAATTTCGGGGCCAAGCCCAACAAGCTGATGCCCGACGGGACCTATTTTGCCGCCCGGCTCGGCGGCGCGCTGGTCTATGCCGGCTATCTCGATCACTGGTGGGGGCCTGGCGAAATCTCGACCCTGCAGCTTTCCAACAATGCGCGTCCCATGCCGCAGATCGGCATCCAGCGTTCCAGCACCGCGCCTTCGCATTGGCCGGTGCTGCGCTGGCTTGGTCCCTGGCAGTTCGAATTCTTCCTGGCCAAGTTCGACGGGCCGCAGATCCAGTCCAACGTTTATTACAATGGGGCGCGGCTCTCGATCAGCCCGCTGCCGGGCCTTGAACTGGCGGCGGCCAAGACCGAGCAGTTCTGCGGCCAGGGACATCCCTGCTCGCCGTTGCGCGATTATTTCACCAACTTCGATTTCTCCAACCATCCCGACAACGTCAATGGCGAGGGATCGTTCGAACTCAAATATAGCCGCCTGCTCGGCGGCGTCCCGTTCCAGGTCTATGCCCAGATGATGAACGAGGACTATTCCTTTTCCAGCAGCTCCGGCTCCAGCCACCTGTTCGGCGCCAGCGTGCTCGTGCCCACCGCCGGCAGCCCCGTGAAGCTGACGGCGGAATTCGCCGACAGTATCGCGACCAGGACACCGTTCAGTTTCGGCAACTTCATCTATGGCTACACCTACACCAACGGCCAGTATCCTGACGGCATGCGCTACCGCGGCCGCACCCTGGGCTTCAGCCTGGATACCGATTCCACCCTGGCGTCGGTGCAAGGAAGCTGGAGCGATGCCGCGGGGCGCTTCTACGAACTCAGCCTGCACCACGCCACCATCGGCAACCGCCGCGGCCATGGCAACATCATCAGCGACCCGCCGGTGGCGCTGAACCAGGCCGAGGCACGCGTGTCACTGCCGCTGATGCTGGACAGGCGCGGCTTCAAGCTGGACCTGGCGGGGCGGCTGCAGGACAACCAGCCCTATCCGCATGGCGGCTTTGCCGCGGCGGTGGAGGTGGCGTTGCGCGCGCCGCTCTAGCGAATGATCCGATTTCTTTGAAATCGGATCATTCGCTAGATTCTTGCTTTGTCGCGCAATTTACCGGAAAATCGATTCCGATTTTCCGGATCGCGCTTTAAAGCGCGGCGACCAGGAACGGCATCGCGGGCGCGGTGCCCAGCGTGTTGCGCAGGGGAAATACGAAGGCATCGGCATCGATCTCGAACACATCGCCGTCCTGCGTCGTGACCCCGGCGCTGAAGGACAGGGTGGCGGTGCCGAAGAAATGCACATGCACATCGCCCGGCCGCCGGAAGCCCGCATACTTGAAGTGATGGAATTCCAGGTTGGCGATGGTGTGGCTCATATTGTCCTCACCCGACAGGAACGGCTTGTCGAAGATGATCTCGTTGCCGCGGCGGACGCGGGAGCGGCCGGTGACGGCGGCGGGCAGGGGGCCGGTGCGCAGTTCGGGCCCGAACGAGCATTGCCGCAGCTTGGAATGGGCCAGCCACAGATAGTTGAACTTCTCGGTGACATGATCGGAGAACTCGTTGCCCAGGGCGAAGCCCAACCGGTGCGGCGTGCCATCGGGACCGATCAGGTAGAGGCCCACGATCTCCGGTTCTTCGCCGCCATCCTGGGCGAAGGCGGGCGAGGCGAAGGCTGCTTCCGGCGCCACCACGCTGCCGCCATCGCCCTTGTAGAACCATTCCGGCTGGAAACCTTCCTCGCCCGGTTTGGGTTTGCCGCTTTCCACGCCGTGCTTGAACATCTTCATGGAGTCGGTGAGCACGGGCTCGCCGCCAGTTGTCTTATCGACAGCCAGCTTCTTGTGCATGGCGTCGCGCCCTTCGGCGGAGCCCAAATGCGTCAGGCCCGTGCCGGTCACCACCAGATGCGCAGGGTCCGGATGATCCAGCGGCGCCAGCACGCGGCCCTCGGCCAGGGCGGCACGCACGTCGACGCTGTCTCCAAGGCCCAGCTTGGCCGCCATGGCCTCCAGTGACAGTTTTTCGGCAATGGCGCGGCCGGCCAGTTCATAAGCGCTGGCGACGCTCCTGATCAGCCGTCCGCCGGCGTCTTCACCCAACACGGCCACCATGCGCACCCCATCCGCGCCCTTTATTTGCACCAGCCGCATCGTGTAACTCCTTGAAGCATTTCTTGGGCGGCATCATAGCCGCAAATCCTGCTTTTGCCGCAATCCGGCCTTGTTATGCAGGGGACCGGGCAGCATAAGACCACGCATGCGGACCTTTGACACCAAGGCTTTCGAGCCCGCCATCGGCTGGGCCCGGCGGCACGAACGCCAGATCTCGGCCCTGTCGCTGGCCGGCGGCTTCGCCTTCGACAGCGCCACCTTCGGGCGCATCGACCATGCGATCACCCAGGCGGTGTTCATTGTCTATCTCCTGGTCGCGGGCATCGCCATCGCCGTGCTGCATGGGCTGGAATCGCGGCCCGACGGCAGGAAGCCCTCGGACAAGACCCGCACCATCCTGGTCGCCATCACCCAGTTCGCGCTGGGCTGCCTGTTGTCGGGTTTCTGCGTCTTCTACATCCGCAGCGCCTCGATCACCTCCTCCTGGCCGTTCCTGCTGGCGATGGCGGCGATCTTCATCGGCAATGAATATATGCGCCGCTATCATTCCCGGCTGGTGTTCTCGGGCCTGCTGTTCTTCTTCGCGCTCTATTCCTACGCCATCCTGCTGGTGCCGGTGGTGATCGGCCGCATCGGCCGCATCCCGTTCCTGATCAGCGGCGCCATCGCGGTGGTGATCTTCTTCTTTTTCATGCAGGCGCTGGCGCAGCTGGGGCATGAGCGCTATCGCGGCGCGCGCGGGCAGATTTTCGCCGGCATGGTGCTCATCACCATCTTCCTCAACATCGCCTATTTCGCGCGCCTGTTGCCGCCGCTGCCATTGGTGTTGACCGATGCGGGGGTCTATCACGAGGTCAAGCGGGTGGGCAGGGACTTCCAGGCGCAGCAGGAAGAAGAGCCGCCGGAGTGGCAGGCGCTGTTCGGCACCCATGCCATCATGCATGTGCAAAAGGGCGCCAGGCTCTTTCTCTACAATGCGGTGTTCGCCCCGCGGGGCTTGCGCACCCGCATCGTGCATGACTGGCTATGGCTGCAGCCGAAAAAGGGCTGGGTGTCGCAGCAGCGCATCTCGGTGCCCATCACCGGCGGGCGCGAGGAAGGCTTTCGCTACTACACCACCAAGACGTCGCCGCAGCCCGGCCAGTGGCAGGTCAATATCCTGACGGGTGACGGCCGTTCCGTAGGCCACGTGCGCTTTGCGGTGGAAGAACAGGCCGTGCCCCCGGCGACCGGCACGCGGATTCTCAAATAGTCAGCGCCCGGCGCAGCGTATTTCCCGGCACAACAGGACGGCGATGCGCGCGGTGTAGGCGGCGCGGCCGACATCGTTGGCGTGCGCGCCGCTGTCATAGATGCCGTCCGGCTCCACCCAGCCGTCTTCGTCGCCGCCGCGCACCGTCATGCCAAGATCACGAAATGTCGCGCGGATATGCTGGCGCAGCGCCCGCTGGCCTTGTGTTTCATAGCCGCGCAGGCGGATCAGCGCAGGGGGGAAGGCGAGGATGGTGACGTGCCTGGCGCGCGCTAACCCAGCGAATTTCCGCAACACCGCCACTTCATCCGGCGAAATGGGGGAGGGGGAGCCGTGCGGGCCGAATTCGCTCTTGTCCTTCACCGACAGGGCGACGGTATTGCCGCGCGCGTTGCCCAGCGCGTCGATGGTGAGATCGTCGCGGCCGACCTGTTTGCCGGTGCGGATCGTCTTCAGGGTCTCCACGATGGAATCCACGAAGCCGTAGCCGAGATAGAAATGCGCCTGCTCGCCGAGCGGCCGGGTCGGGATATAGGCGCGGTCGAAGAATGTCACATAGTCGATGATCAGTTGGTTGGGCTGGACCGGCAGCACCATCAGCGGATATTCCGGCGTGAAGATGATGGTGTCGCCGGGCTGCATCTCGCGTTCCGCCCGGTCCAGGATATAGGGAAGCTCCAGGCCCGCATGGGTGGCCAGGTTGATCACCGGCTTGCCGGCGGCGCTGGCCAGCAGCTTGGTGTCCAGGCTGAACAGGCTGCTGGAGCCGGACACGACGTAGATCCGCTCACCTTTGACTGCGCGCAAGGCGGCTATCTTCTGTTTGTACAGTCCATCAATCCAGGGCGCAGACGGGTCGGTCTTCATGCCCGGCGCCAGCGGCAGCAGGACAATCAGAACCAGGGTCGCCAGCGCCGAGACAAACAGGACAAGAAGGAAGCGCCGGTTCTGCATGTCAGAACTGGAAATAGAGGAATTCGGACGCTGGCCCGGTAAAGATCGCTGTGAATGCCACCGCTCCCAGCGCGCCAAGGCCCACCGCCCAGCCCAGGGACGGCCGCCACGTCCATTTCGTGCCCGGCTCGACCGCATTGAGGGCTGGGTTCCTGGCGCCCATGATCTGATAGGCGTTGGGCGCCAGCCAGCAGATCGCCAGCAACAGTATCAGCCCCAGGATGGCGGTGTTGGAGATGTAAGGCGTCTGGGAAACCGGCGCCATGCCCAGCCGGGCGGACAGCGCTTTTGCGGTCTCCGCCTTGGCGGGCAGGTCGATGCCGTTGAGCCCGGCCATGCCGCTCAAGATGCGCGTGGCGGAGGCGAAGCTGGAGGCGCGGAACAGCACCCAGGCCGCCACCACCGCGGCGAAGGTGAGAAGGGCGGATGCGGCGCGCAGCACGGGTCCTGCCGGAGGGGCATTGGGCGCGATGCGTTTGCGCAAATAGTCCCAGGCGTGATTCACGACAAGATAGAAACCGTGCAGTCCGCCCCAGGCGACATAGGTCCAGGCCGCGCCATGCCATAGCCCGCCCAGCAGCATGGTGATCATCAGGTTGACATAGCGGCGCGGACGCGAACGCCGGCTGCCGCCCAGCGGGATATAAAGATAGTCGCGCAGGAAACGCGACAGGGTCATGTGCCAGCGCCGCCAGAAATCCACGATGCTGCGGGCCTTGTAGGGCGAGTTGAAGTTCAGCGGCAGGCGCACGCCGAACAAGATGGAAATGCCGATCGCCATGTCGCAATAGCCGGAAAAATCGAAATAGATCTGCATGGCATAGGCCAGCGCCCCGCCCCAGGCGCGCAGGAATTCGATGCGCTGGCCGTAATCCGCCGAGGCGAATACCGCGCGCGCCACCGGCGCGATACCGTCCGCGATCAGCGTCTTCTTGGCGAGGCCGAGGATGAAGACGCTGACGCCAACCGCGAAATTTTCCCAATCGGGCCGGTAGATCGCCTTCTTGCGAAACTGCGGCATCATCTCGGCGTGATGCAGGATCGGTCCGGCGATCAGGTGGGGAAAGTAGGTCACGAAAAGGAGGTAGTGCGCGAAGTTCTTTTCCCGCGCCTGGTTCTTGTAGGTGTCGGCGAGAAAGGCGATCTGGGTGAAGGTGTAGAAGGAGATGCCCAGCGGCAGCACGATGCTCCACAGCGAAAGGCTTGCGCCGGTCACATCGGCCCAGCTGTTCAGGAAGAAATTGGCATATTTGAAATAGCCCAGGAGGGCGAGGTTGGCCGCAATCGCGCCGGCGAACACGGCGCGCCGCGTGCCGGGCCGGCGGGCGGTGTCACCCAACACCTGCGACAGCGCGAAGTTGGCCCCGATCGAGGCCAGCAGCAGCGGCACATACCGGATGTTCCAGGCCCCATAAAAGACCACGGACGCCAGCCCCAGCAGGGCGGCCGCCGCATTGGGGCTGACCCGCCCACCAACGAAAAACAGCGCCAGGGTCACCGGCAGGAAGGCCAGAATGAAAATGCTGGAATTGAAGAGCATTAAACTGGCGTCCCCGGCCCGCCCCCGTGATGATTTGGCGACGTTTCCCGGCTTTCTTAAACACCAGATCGGTCTTGCATTGGTAGGGTATTGCGCTTATTTCACAGCTCAGATTTGGGATACCCAAGATTGTCCAGTAAAAAAACTGTTATATCGCACCTGCGCCGGCTGGAAGCCGAGAGTATGCACATCATGCGCGAGGTGGCGTCCGAGTTTGCCAACCCGGTAATGCTTTATTCGGTGGGCAAGGATTCCGCCGTCATGCTCCACCTGGCGATGAAGGCCTTCTATCCCTCCAAGCCGCCCTTTCCCCTGATGCACGTCAACACGACGTGGAAATTCCAGGAGATGATCAAGTTCCGCGATGAGACCGTCAGAAGGCTGGGCCTGAATTTCATCGAATACATCAATGAAGACGGCGTGAAGCGCGGCATCAATCCGTTCGATTCCGGCTCGTCGCTGCACACCCAGGTGATGAAGACCGAGGCGCTGAAGCAGGCGCTGGACAAATATGGCTTCGACGCCGCCTTTGGCGGCGCGCGCCGCGACGAGGAAAAGTCCAGAGCCAAGGAGCGCATCTTCTCCTTCCGCGACCGCCATCATGGCTGGGACCCCAAGAACCAGCGGCCCGAGCTTTGGCGCGTTTACAACACCCGCATCAACAAGGGCGAAAGCATCCGTGTCTTCCCGCTGTCCATCTGGACCGAGCTGGACATCTGGCAATATATCCTGGCCGAGAATATTCCCATCGTGCCGCTCTACTTCGCCAAGAAGCGTCCGGTGGTGGAACGCGCCGGCACCCTGATCATGCGCGATGACGAACGCATGAAGCTGCTGCCCGGCGAAAAAGTGGAAGAGAAGCTGGTCCGCTTCCGCACCCTGGGCTGCTATCCGCTCACCGGTGCCATCGAAAGCGACGCCGACACATTGGAAGGCATTGTCACCGAGATGTTCACCGCCCGCACCAGCGAGCGCCAAGGCCGTTTGATCGACACGGACGAGAAAGCTTCGATGGAGAAGAAGAAGAAGGAGGGCTATTTCTGATGCAAAATATTTCCTCCATGGCCGGCCTTGAGCCGGCCATCCAGAGCGACAAGCACCTGCGTCTGCGGCCCCTGGATGGGCGGGTCAAGCCCGCCCATGGTGAGGCGTTGTTATGAATGCTCCCACCGATCTTCAGAAGTTCCTCGCCGCCCAGGAAAAGAAAAGCCTTCTGCGGTTTCTCACCTGCGGCAGCGTCGATGATGGCAAGTCCACCCTGATCGGGCGGCTGCTCTACGACACCAAGCTGCTGTTCGAGGACACGCTGGCTTCGTTGGAGAAAGACTCCAAGAAGTTCGGCACCACCGGCGGGGATATCGACTTCGCCCTTTTGGTGGACGGCCTGGAAGCAGAGCGCGAGCAAGGCATCACCATCGATGTCGCCTATCGCTTCTTCGCCACCGACAAGCGCAAGTTCATCGTCGCCGACACGCCGGGCCATGAACAATATACCCGCAACATGGCGACTGGCGCCTCCAACAGCGACCTCGCCGTCATCCTGATCGATGCGCGCAAGGGCGTGCTGACCCAGACCCGCCGTCACGCCTATATCGCCTCCCTGCTGGGCATCCGCCACGTCGTGCTGGCGGTGAACAAGATCGATCTTATGGATTACAGCCAGGCGGTGTTCGACCGGGTCGTGTCGGATTTCCACCAGTTCTCGGCGCGGCTGAATTTTGCCAGCCAGGTGGCCATCCCGTTGTCGGCGCGGTTCGGCATCAACGTCATCGAGAAGTCCAAGGAAACACCTTGGTATACCGGGCCGAGCCTGCTGTCGCATCTGGAAGTGGTGGATGTCGATACCGCGCTGGCCGACACGGCATTCCGCCTGCCGGTGCAATGGGTCAATCGTCCGGATCTGGATTTCCGCGGCTTCTCCGGCACCATCGCCGGCGGCCGCATCAAACCGGGACAGCCGATCGCCGTTGCCAAGTCGGGCCGCACCTCCACGGTCACCCGCATCGTCACCATGGATGGCGACAAGGCCGAGGCCGTGGCGGGTGACGCGATTACCCTGACCCTGGCCGACGAAGTGGATATTTCCCGCGGTGACGTGCTCAGCGATCCGCAGGCGCGACCTGTTGTTTCCGACCAGTTCGCGGCGCATCTGTTATGGATGGCGGACGAAGAGCTGCTGCCCGGCCGCCAGTATCTGCTCAAGCTGGGCACCGCGACGGTGCCGGCGCAGGTCTCCGGGCTTAAGCACAAGATCGACGTCAACACCTTGGACAGTCATGCCGCGCGCACCCTGGCGCTGAATGAAGTGGGCTATGCCAATTTCTCTCTGGCCCAGCCCCTGGCATTCGATGCCTATCGCGACAATCGCGACACCGGCGGCTTCATCCTGATCGACCGCTTCACCAATGCCACGGTGGGCGCCGGCATGATCGACTTCTCGCTGATGCGCGCCACCAACGTGCATTGGCAGGCGGTGGACGTGGACAAGCAGGCCCGCGCTGCCATGAAGGGCCAGAAGCCGGTGGTGCTATGGTTCACCGGCCTGTCGGGTTCCGGCAAATCCACCATCGCCAACCTGGTGGAGAAGGCACTGGCGGGCCAAGGCAAGCACACCTATTTGCTGGACGGCGACAATGTTCGCCATGGCCTGAACCGCGACCTGGGCTTCACCGATGCCGACCGGGTGGAAAATATCCGCCGCGTCGGCGAGGCCGCCAGGCTGTTCGTGGATGCCGGCCTGATCGTGCTCACCGCCTTCATCTCGCCCTTCCGCTCCGAACGCCGCATGGCACGCGAGCTGGTGGGCGAGGGCGAGTTCCTGGAAGTGTTCGTGGACACGCCCATCGAGGTCTGCATGCGCCGCGACCCCAAGGGGCTTTACGAAAAGGCCAAGGCCGGCAAGATCAAGAATTTCACCGGCATCGACAGTCCCTATGAAGCGCCGGAGCAGGCTGATCTCATCCTCAAGACGGTAGAGTCTTCACCGGAGGCCCAGGCCGAAAGCATCGTGAAATATCTGCGTGACAAGGGCTATCTGGGCTAGGCTCGATGGCAGTTTGCAAAGAGCGGACAGGTTCGTGACGGCCAAACCCAATGTCGTGATCATTCACGACGGCGACCAGGAGTACCTCAAGACCGCGCTGGCCCGCGCGCGGGCGGCCGGCAACGCGGTTGCCCATCTGGGTATTGACCGCATGTCGGACGGCTGGTCGCGTTTCGAGGCGGCCTACCGCCACATGTCCACCCATTCGCATATTTTCGAGCTGCGCTGCTTCCAGCGTTTCTTTGTGATGCAGCGGCTGATGCAGGAAGAAGGGATCGAAAGTTTCTTCCATGTCGACAGCGACGTGCTGCTGTTCGATGATCTCCATGCCTTTGAGTCGGAATATCTGAAGGGCGTGTTCTGCGGTCTGCACATGCCGCTGGCCCAGCCGGGCTTTCGCTATTCCTACGGGCCGCAGACCTCCTACTGGACGAAGGGCGCGGTGGATGACTTCTGCGCCTATCTGGTCGCGTCGTTTGAAAACCTTTTGCCCGCCATAACCGACAAATGGGCCTGGCATCTCGAGACCGGCGCCCCCGGCGGCATCTGCGACATGGCGCTGCTGCATCTGTGGGCCAGGGACCGCTGCGACGTGATGAATTTCGCCGCGCCGATCGGCGGCGCGGTGTTCGACATCAATATCAACAGCGCCGAGAATCTGGTGAAGGACGAGTACGAAACCCGGCTGGGCCGCAAGCACATCGTGTTTCGGGATGGCCAGCCCTGGTGCCGCAGTCTGAAGACCGGCCACTGGGTGCGATTCCGTTCGCTGCACTTCCAGGGCCATATCAAGGCGCAGATGTCGCGGGTGGCCCAAGGCAGGGGGCTCGCCTATGCCCCGCTCATCAAGGAAAAGGCCAAAAACCTGGCCCGGCTGCTGCTCCGGCGCGGCTAAAGGGACGCTGGCATCCTGGGGCGCGAGGCTTTATATGGCAACCCTCCAAAAGCCGCTTTAGAAGCCCTGGATGCCCATGAAAACCGTCGCGAATTTCGACCGTATCGGCGAGGAAAACGCCTTCGCCGTGCTGGCCCGCGCCACCGCGCTGGCTGCGGCTGGCCGCGACATCATCAACCTGGGCATCGGCCAGCCGGACTTTCGCACCCCCGACCATATCGTCGAAGCCGCCGCCCAGGCGCTGCGCGACGGCCATCACGGTTACACCCCCGCCAACGGCATCCTGCCTCTGCGCGAAGCGGTATCGGCCGATCTGCACAAGCGCTATGGCGTGACCGTGTCGCCCGAGGAAGTGATGATCATGCCGGGCGGCAAGCCCACCATGTACATGTCCATCCTGATGTTCGGCGAGCCGGGCGTGGAGATCATGTATCCGGATCCCGGCTTTCCGATTTACCGCTCGATGATCGAATATACCGGCGCCACCCCAGTGCCGATCCCGATTCGCGAGGAAAATGGTTTCGCTTTTTCGGCGGAAGAAACTTTGGGCCTGATCACCGACAAGACCCGGCTGATCATCATCAACTCGCCCGCCAATCCCACCGGCGGCGTCACGCCCAAGGCGGAAGTGGAAAAGTTTGTCGCCGGCATGGCCAAGTGGCCGAATGTCGCCATCCTGTCGGACGAGATTTACGACCAGCTGCTCTATGACGGCGAAAAGCATGTCACCCTGCTGAACTATCCCTCCATCCGCGACCGGCTGATCATCCTCAATGGCTGGTCCAAGACCTATGCCATGACCGGCTGGCGGCTGGGTTACGCGATCTGGCCGGGCAAGCTCTACGACTATGCCCGCAAGCTGGCGGTGAACCTGCATTCCTGCGTCAACGCGCCGACCCAGTATGCCGGCATCGCTGCGCTGACCGGGCCCCAGGATGCGGTGACCCACATGCGCGGCGAGTTTGACAAGCGCCGCAAGCTGGTGGTGGATGGCCTGAACAAACTGCCGGGCGTGTCCTGCATCATTCCCAAGGGCGCCTTTTATGCTTTCCCCAACGTCAAGCAGACCGGCTGGAAGGCCAAGGCGCTGGCCAACGCGCTGCTGGACGAAACCGGCGTGGCGCTGATCGGCGGACCGGACTTCGGCATCCTGGGCGAAGGCTATTTGCGCCTGTCCTATGCCAATTCGGCGGAGAATATCCTGCGCGCGCTGGAGCGCATGGGCGAGTTCCTCAAGACCCGCAAGGCGGTTTGATCTGAGCTTCCGGAGCGTAGGCGTGAGCCGGAGCGACCAATTGTTTAAGGCGGTCATTTTCGATTGCGACGGCGTGCTGGTCGACAGCGAAAAGATCGCGCTGGCGGTCGAGCTGGAAATGCTGGCCGAGCAGGGGCTGACCTTCGAGCGCAGCGACTATGTCCAGCGCTTCATGGGTCTTTCCACCTACGCCTATCACGCCGCCATCGATGAGGAATCCCAAAAGCGCCTGGGCCGTCCCATCGCCGAAGTCATCCGCCAGTCCGAGCGGCTGCGCGCCGTGATGGTGGCCGAACTGACCGAAGTCCCGGGCGCGGTTCACGCCGTGGCCGCCCTGAAGTTGCCCAAGGCGATCGCCAGTTCCGGCTCCATGCCCGGCATGGAACGCAAGCTCAAAAGCACAGGCCTGTGGGACCACTTCGCGCCGCATGTCTATTCCGCCGATCACGTTGCCAACGCCAAGCCGGCGCCCGACCTGTTTCTCCATGCCGCCGCGGCGTTGGCTGTTGCGCCGGCCGACTGCCTGGTGCTGGAAGACAGCGTCAACGGGGTGCTTGGGGCGCGCGCCGCCGGCATGACGGTGTGGGGTTTCCTGGGCGGGGGCCATGCCGATGATGGTTTGGGCCGCCGCCTGCTGGAGGCGGGGGCCGAACGGCTGGTGCGGGACTGGCCGGAGGCCGCGCGCCTGATGGCCGGCGCTTGACCGGTAAGCTTAACTTGCGCGCGCTTTGGCGCCTGTGCCAAAACGGGATTACAAGCTCGGCATGTTCGCAGGGCTCAGAAACATCGCAGTGGAGACGGGACGGGTGGCGTTTGCCGCTGTCGCGGGCGCCACGGTGTTGCTGATCAGCCTGCTGGCGTGCGTCTTTATCCTGATCTGCGCCGCGCCGCGACTTCGCGCTTAAAAAACCTTCGCGCCTAACTCCGCCCCACGCTGATATAGCGGAAGCCATTCTCGGCCATCTGGGCGGGACGGTAGATGTTGCGCAGGTCGATCATCAGCGGGGTCTTGAGCGCCGCCTTGACCTTGGCAAAGTCCAGCGCCCGGAACTCATTCCACTCGGTCAGGATCACCACCCCATCGGCGCCTTCCAGCGCGTCATAGGTGTCGGCGCGATAGTCCAACTCCATGTGCTTGGCCGCTTCCTTGTGACCTTCGGGGTCGAAGGCCCGGATGATGGCGCCGGCCTTCTGCAGATAGGGCACGATCACCAGGCTGGGGGCATCGCGCATGTCATCGGTGTTGGGCTTGAAGGTCAGGCCCAGCACCGCAATGGTCTTGCCCTTCACCCCGCCGAACGCCGCCTCGATCTTCCGGGCCATGGCCAGCTTGCGCTCGTCATTGACCTTGACCACCGCTTCGACGATGCGGCTGGGGGCGCCCAGTTCCTGGGCCGTCTGCACCAGGGCCAGGGTGTCCTTGGGGAAGCACGAGCCGCCATAGCCGGGACCGGCATTCAGGAACTTCTTGCCGATACGGCCGTCCAGGCCAATGCCGCGGGCGACGTCCTGAACGTTGCCGTCGACCTTTTCGCAGATGTCCGCCATCTCGTTGATGAAAGTGATCTTGGTGGCCAGAAACGCATTGGCGGCATATTTGATCAGCTCGCTGGTCTCGCGGCTGGTGAACAGGATCGGGGTCTCGTTGAGGAACAGCGGACGATAGACTTCCCGCATCACCTCACGGGCCTGTTCGGTATCGCAGCCCACCACCACCCGGTCGGGGCGGCGGAAGTCTTCCAGGGCCGAGCCTTCACGCAGGAATTCGGGGTTGGACGCCATGTCGAACTGCGCATCGGCGCGCGTCTTCTTGATGATCTCTTCCACTTTGCGGCTGGTGCCCACCGGCACGGTGGACTTGGTCACCACCACGGCATAGCCGGTCAGGGCGGCGGCGATCTCTTCGGCGGCGGCAAAGACATAGGACAGGTCGGCATGGCCATCGCCACGGCGGCTGGGCGTGCCCACCGCGATGAACACCGCTTCCGCGCCCGCCACGGCGGATTTGAGATCGGTGGTGAAGGACAGGCGTCCGGCTTTTGCGTTCACCGCCACCACATCTTCCAGGCCCGGCTCGAAGATCGGAATGCCGCCGTTCTTCAGGGTCTCGACCTTGGCCGCGTCATTGTCGATGCAGACTACCTCATGGCCGAACTCCGACAGGCAGGCGCCCGAAACCAGGCCCACATAGCCCGTGCCGATCATGGCAATACGCATGAAAATCCCTCGAAAAAGTCAGCCCTAATGGCAAGGCTTGGGTTCAAATACAAGAAGTTTACGCGCCCAAAGGTTAAATTGTCCCTTTCATGACAATAGGTTACAACGCGTGTGATGATTGAGATCCAGGGCCTGGTGTTTGAATATCCCGGCCACAGGGCGCTGCATGGCGTCAGCCTGACCATCGCCGACAAGGCCATCACCGCGCTGGTGGGGCCGAACGGCGCCGGGAAAACCACGCTGTTGCGCTGCATGGCGGCGCTGGAGACGCCTTATGCCGGGCGGGTGTCGATTGACGGATTGGACACGCGCGAAGCGCCGCGCGCCATTCACGCCCGGCTGGGTTATCTGCCCGACTTCTTCGGCCTCTATGACGCGCGCAGTGTGCGGCGCTGCCTGCACTATGCGGCGCGCGCCCATGGCATCGCCGCGAAGGATGCGGCCGGTGCGGCACTCGTTGCTGCGGCGCGTGTTGGACTGACCGACCGGTTGGAGCAGCCGGCCGGTGCGCTGTCGCGGGGCTTGCGCCAGCGCCTGGCCATCGCCCAGGCCATCGTGCATGGGCCCAGGGTGCTGCTGCTGGATGAGCCGGCGGCGGGGCTTGATCCCCAGGCGCGGCGCGACCTGTCGCAGCTTCTGCTGTCGTTGCGCGACGGCGGCATGACTTTGGTAGTGTCGTCGCACATCCTGGCCGAGCTGGAAGACTATTCCGATCGCATGGTGATCGTGGACAATGGCCGCATTGCCGGGGGGCAAAGCATCGCCCTGAAAGGCGCGGCAAGGCTGCGCGTCAAGCTGGCGGCCCCGCGCAATGACCTGAAGGATTTCCTGGCCGGGCAGGGCGCCCGGATCGAAAGCGCGGATGCCGCCCAAGCGCTGGTGGCGCTGGAGGGCGGTGCGGCGGAACGCGCCGCGCTGCTGGCGGCGTTGGTCGGGGCCGGTTTTGCGGTGTCGGAATTCGCCGAAGATGCCAAGGCATTGGAAGAGGTTTATTTCGCGCAGGTGAACCCGCGGGCGGATGCCCGCAACGGGCCGGAGGCCCATATAAAGTGAATCCGGAGCTGCTGCGAAATCTCTGGCTGGAGGCATCGCCCTTCAAACTGGTGCAGACCGCGGGCCTGCTGCTGCTGGTGTTCGGCTTGTGCACGGTGGCACCCATCATTTCCCCCGATCACGCGGCAATGGCGCTCTACTGGCTCTTCGCCGTCCTGTGGGGCACGCGCAGTGCCGCCATGTCGGTGGTGGGCGAAATCCGCGAACGCACCTGGGACGGCCAGAAATTGTCGTCGCTGGGGCCCGGCGAAATGATGTGGGGCAAGCTTCTGGGCGCCACCAGCGCCAACTGGTTCGGCGCCCTGCCATGCCTGGCTGTCATCATGATGCCGGTCTGGATTGGCGCCGGCCCCGGCCGCGCCCTGGCCTATGGCGCCATCCTCCTGGCGCTGGGCCTGTTCTCGCAGGCGGTGGCGCTGTTGTCGTCGCTGATCCTGATCCGCCGCAACACCGGCAACTGGCGGTTGGACGCTTTCCTCTGCCAGATCGCCGGCATCGGCGCGGGCTTGCTCTATTATTCACTGTGGAGTTCGGCCTCCATCTTTGAACGCAAAGGCGAAAGCGCAGTGGTGTGGTGGGGTCATGCCTTTGACCTCAACAGCTTCCACATTGTCTCGCTGCTGCTGTTCCTGGGCTGGGCGCTGGTGGGCTGCTGGCGGGCGATGCGCGCCGAGCTGCGCTTCGCCAACGGACCTTTCGTCTGGCTGGGCTATCTCGGCTATCTGAGCCTCTACAGCGCCGGGTTTGAATCGGCCATTCCGCGAGTGGTGCTGGACTATATCGGCGGGCTATCCCCGGCCGCCATCCGGCTGGGCCTGGCGTGTTTTGCGCTTCTGTCCTCGGCCTACGGCATGACCTTCCTGGAGCCCAAGGATCCGGTTCGCCTGCGCTGGCTGGGCGAACAAATCCGCAGCCGCCGTTTCACCACAGCGTTCATGGCGCTGGACAGCTGGATGCTCAGCACTGCCGCCGCCCTCGCGGTAGGCCTGGTGCTCGCGCTGGTGCTGGCATCCGGCGGGGCCCTGAATTTCGCATTGGCCATGCTGGCGATGCTGGGCTTTCTGATCCGCGATGTGGCGATCTTCGTGGCCATGCGGGCCTTGGCCGGCAACAAGGGCGACTTCGCGGCACTGGCGGCGCTGGGCGTGCTCTATCTGTTGCTGCCGATGGTGCTTCGCGGGCTTGGCCTGTCCAGCCTGGCGTTTTTACTGATCCCCGTCCTCACGAGCGCAGCGGTCTTGGGTGTGCCCGCGGCCTGGATACAAGGGATAGCTGCCGTCTGGCTGGCGGCCCGCAGCATCGGCAAAAGGCTTAACGCGCCTTAATACTTAAGCTTCAGAGCTTTTTAACCGCGAGGTTTCACACTCAGGCCTGATAAACAGGATTAACAGGCCATGAGTCCATCTGCTGTGCTTGCCATTGCCACGCCCCAGAGCGTCGCGGCACCGGCGCCGATCTTCTCCGGCCTGCGCGATTTCTCGCAGCCCTGGATGGACCTCAACGACAAGGCGGTGCTGGTTACCGGCGGCACCGGTTCCTTCGGCAAGCATTTCATCAAGACGGTGCTCGCGCAATACAAGCCGCGCCGGCTGATCGTGTTCAGCCGCGACGAACTCAAGCAGTTCGAGATGCAGCAGGAATTCCCAATCGAGAAATATCCCTTCATCCGCTATTTCATCGGCGATGTACGCGACCGGGACCGGCTGGAGCTGGCGCTGAACGGCGTGGATTTCGTGGTCCATGCCGCCGCCATGAAGCAGGTCACCACCGCCGAATACAATCCCTTTGAATGTATCCGCACCAATGTGTTCGGCGCCGAGAATGTGGTCAGCGCGTGTCTGCGCGTCGGCGTCAAGCGCGTCGTGGCGCTGTCCACCGACAAGGCCGCCAACCCGATCAACCTTTACGGTGCCTCCAAGCTGGCCTCGGACAAGATTTTCGTCGCCGCCAACAACCTTGCCGGCGCCGACGGCACCCGCTTCTCGGTGGTGCGCTATGGCAATGTGTTCGGCTCCAGAGGCTCGGTGGTGCCCTTCTTCAAGAAGCTGATCGCGGAGGGCGCCGACAGCCTGCCCATCACCGACGAACGCATGACCCGCTTCTGGATCACCTTGACCCAGGGCGTGAACTTCGTGCTCTCCAGCATGGAGATGATGAAGGGCGGCGAAATCTATGTCCCCAAGATTCCCTCCACCACCATTCCTGAACTCGCCACCCTGGTGAGCCCCGGCCACAAGCAGCATGTCATCGGCATCCGTCCGGGCGAGAAGCTGCATGAGACCATGATCCCGGCTGACGACGCCCATTGCACCGTGGAGATGGAAGATCGCTATGTGATCCTGCAGAGCTTTGCCCATGCCGCGCGGGATGCTTATCTGCATCGCGGCGGCAAGCCAGTGGCGGATGGCTTCAGCTATTCCAGCGACCGCAATCCTGAACAATTGGACGGGCGGGGGCTTCAAACCCTGCTCACCATGGCCTATGCCTGACCGTGACGGCCCCTGGGAGGCCGCCTTTCTTCCCTACGGCAAGCAGGAAATCGCCGACGCCGACATCAAGGCCGTCGTCGAAGCCCTGTGCTCGGGCTGGCTGACCACCGGTCCGCGCGTTTCCGAATTCGAGAAAGCCTTTGTCGCCCATTGCGGCGCGGCGGAAGGCGTGGCGGTCAATAGCGGCACCGCCGCCCTGCATTGCGCCATGCGCGCCCTGAACATACAGCCCGGGGACGAAGTCATCGTGCCGGCCATCACCTTCGCCGCCAGCGCCAATGCGGCGCTCTATGAAGGCGCTACGCCGGTGTTCGTCGATGTCGAAGTCGACACGCTTCTGATCGACCCGGTCTCGGTGGCGATGAAGATCACGCCCAAGACCAAAGCCATTGTGGCGGTGGATTATGCCGGCCAGCCCGCCGACTATGACGCCTTGCGCGAGCTGGTGCGGGGCAGGGGCATCTCGATTGTTGCGGATGCCTGTCATGCGCCGGGCGCCACCTACAAAGGCCGCAGCGCGGGTACCCTGGGCGATATCTCCTGTTTCTCCTTTCACCCGGTCAAGCATCTCACCACCTGCGAAGGCGGCATGGCGGTGACGAAGGATGCCGGCATGGCGGCGCATATGCGCCGCTTCCGCAATCACGGCATCGACAGCGATCATCGCAGCCGCGAGGCCAGCGGGGCGCACGCCTATGACATGACCGAGCTGGGCTTCAACTATCGCCTGCCGGATGTGCAATGCGCGCTTGGCATGGCGCAACTCACCCGCCTGTCCGGCTGGGTGGCCGCTCGCCAGCGCATCGCCGCGCTATATGACGAAACGCTGGCAAGTCTGGCGGAAGTCACGCCGCTCACGACCCGTGCGGACCGCACCAACGCGCATCATCTCTATGTGGTGAAGCTGGCCGACCATGTCGACCGCGACCGCGCTTTTGCACGCCTGCGCGCCGAAGGCATCGGCGCCAACGTCCATTACGCGCCGGTTTATCTGCACTCCCACTATCGCAAACTGGGTTATAGGCCTGGCATCGCGCCGGTGGCGGAAGCGGCGGCGAAGAAAATCCTGACTCTGCCCATGTTCCCGGCCATGACCGCGAACGATGTCGAACGGGTGGCATCGGCGCTTCAGGGCGCCACGGCCTGATCAGCCCATAATGGAAAAGCGGAAGCGCCGGGGACCGTTGCCATAAGGCGAGGGCTTGCGGGTATCGTCCAGCTCCAGCGCCGACAGCAGCAACTGGCAGAACAGCTTGCCGCCCGTGCTGCGGTGATTGATCAGCCCGACCAGCGGCGCCACCGCCCGGTCCACCTCAATCCGGACCTTGCGGCTCCTGTCGGCCAGTTCGATCCAGCCTTCGGTCATGCCGAGGGCGCAGGCCGCCGACACCAGGAACGATACCGGCGCGCCATGCTCGACCGTCTGGCCGGCCAGGGCGAAGCGCTCCGGCGCGCCGCCATTGGTGGTGGTGAAACACAGGCTCTGTTCGTCGAAGGCTTCGCCCAACAGGGTGATGTGCCCCAACCGAAGCGCGCCACGGCCCCAATTCTCCCATTGTAATTCCAGGTCGAAGTCGATGCGTGGGCTGTGGGCATGGAAGGTCATGATCTTGACGATGGGGCCCAGCGGCGAGGCGATCACGCCATGCACCACGACCTTGCCGCCCGGGGCGCGCGCGATATGGGTGGTGGCCCAGTCCAGGTCGGTGACCTTGGGTTCGCCTGGCGCCTCGAACACGCAGTCGCCCGTGTACCAGTCGGCCTGCAGGGCGATGTCGTCGAAATGGCCATGGGCGATGCCGCCGATCAGGGGCGTGAAATCGGGCGCGAAGCCGGCGCGCTGGATGGCGAGGCCCCTGCGGCGGTCCAGCCGCACGCGCAGGGATCGGGTTTCAATCTCGATATGACGATCCGTGATGGGTTCGCCGGCGGCTGCGGGCAGGGCAACGGCAGGCGCTGTGCCCAGGCGTGTTTCCAGCGCGGCCAGATCACGGCAATAGCGCTCCCAGCGGCTTTGGGTGATGTGGGTGCGAAAATCGCTGGCCCATAACCGGCACAGTTCGCGCCAGTCGTCATCCGGGGCGTCGGTGCGTTTCAGGGCGTCATGGATACGCTGGCAGGCGGCATTGATGGCGATGTCGTCGCGGCCGCTGACCGCCCAGCGGGTGACATTGTACTTGCGCTGTTTTTTCACCGGGATGGGATAGGGCGCGGTTTCCAGCCGGATGGGAGCTGCGTGAGCCGCGTTCAAGGCACCAGAGGGAGACACCAGCCGCACGCCGGGCAGGTCGCGGAGGCCTTCAAGCGCGGCGTTGATGCGCATCCATTCCGTGCCGCCCTGGTTGCTTTCCTCGGTGCGGTAGCGGCCGGGGCGGAAACCGAAAATCTCCGCGTCGCTGGCATACAGACAGACGGTGCGATCTTCCTCGCCGCGCTGGCCGGAGACGAAGGCCAGATACTCGTCCAGCGAAATATCGTCATGCGCCAGGCGCTGCAATTTCTGGAAGGCGACCGTGTTGGTCCACAGGATGGGGATGTCGCGGCCGTCGCTGCCCAGCGCCCGCTGCGGCGCATAGCGCATGGGTTGCGTCCAGCCGGGATGGAAGTTGGCGACATTGTCCCAGTCCACCAGCAAGGCCTGATAGCCCGCATCGAGATATTGGCCGACCAGGCCGCCCGACCAGGTTTGCTCATTGACCAGGCCAATGCGCGGCGTCAGGCCCAGCATCTTCCGATAGGCGTCGTTGCCCAGCCGCAGATTGGCGGCGACCATGTCGGCGGGCAGCAACGGCCCGATCGCCTGGGCATAGCCGGAGCCGATGAATTCAACCCGGCCGCGACCGATCAGGTCTTTCAGCCGCGCCGGCCAGTTCGCATCGCATTTGGCGATGGCCAGCAAGGTATAGGCGGTGGCCTCGATGCCGATGGGACCATGGCGTTCCGCCAGGTCCAGCAGCGGGCCATAGCAATCGCGCACCACCGTGGCGCGCTGCTCTTCCTCAATGGAAGAGAAGGCGAGATTGAGGTGAAACAGGGCGAAGCAGTGCAGCACGCCCGAAGTGAGCGGAATGACGGGGGGCGTGCCGCCTTCGCGCCGCGCCGTCATGTCAGGAAGCGGCAAACGCCGCCAGGTCGCTGGCGAAGCGCGGCATGATCGCGTCCCAGTCGCCGAACTTTTCCGGCCAATAGACGCGGGTGTTGGCGTACCAGGGATACTCGGCGGTGCCCAGCTGCGGCCAGCCCAGGCCGACCGACAGGTACCAGACTTCGGCGCCCACGCTGGCCGCGGTATGGGCGGCGGCGGTGGGGGCGGAGACGACCAAGTCCAACGCGCGGCACAGCGCGGCGGTGCCGTCGATATCGTCCTTCAGGTCCAGGCCTTCCATAGAATGGATCTTGACGCCGAACTTCCCCTCGGCGCGGGCGATGTCCGGTGCGCTGTCGCCATATTGCAGGTTCACGAAGGTGATGCCGGGGGTCTTGAGCAGGTCGCCCCAGGCGTCGATGGGCGAGAAATACTTGGCGCGCTTGCCGGTCATCAGCATGGAGCGCCAGCAGATGCCGACCTTCTTGCCGGGCAGGGCCGCCAGCTTTTCCTTGAACGCCGCGACGCGCTTGTCATCGGGAAAGAGGAATGGCTTGTGCGGGAACGCGTCCAGCGACTTGCGGTAATATTGCAGGGCGGTGCCCATCGGCGCCCAATAATCGGGCAGATTGTCCTTGAGGAACGGCACCAGGCGCAGCGCCTTGTTGCCATTGTCGTCGATCAGGGTGCGGTCGTCATAGCCGCCGACTTCGGCCCTTGGGAAGGAGCGCTGGTAGAGCGGGATCATGCGCGGATCGACGCAGATCTGCAGCTTGCCGGTCTCGCCCACTGCCTCATAGGCATCGGGCAGGATGTTGGAGAACATGATCTCGTCGCCCAGGCCCTGTTCGCCCACCAGCAGCAGCTTCTTGCCGCGCACATCCTCGCCCTGCCACTTGGGGGCGTTGATCATGTGGTGGAAATAGCAGCGGAAGCGTTCATTGTTGCGGATCTCATATTCGCGAAAGCCTTCTTCCACCTGACCGAGCCCGATCAGGCAGATGCTGCGCGAATGCCGGGTCTCGATACGCTCGGCCGGGTCGATCACCAGTTCCAGCGCCCGGTCATAGGCGATAAGCGCCTTGTCCATCTGCGACAGGTGCAGATAGGCATAGCCCAGATTGTGATAGGCGCGGGCGAATCCGGGCGCCAGGCGCGCGGCTTCCTCGTAGAAGATGACGCTTTCCTGGGCCCGGCTGTTTTCCGCCAGCACGGTGGCGAGCGAATTCCACAGCATGGCTTCCTCGGGCATGCGGTAGAGCGCGGCGCGCAGAGTTTCGATCGCCACATCGACCTCGCCCATGTCGCTCTGCACGCTGCCCAGATTGTTGTAGCCCAAGGGCGAGTCCGGACAGGAGGCGATGTAGAGCTGGAACATCTTGGCGGCGCCGTCGGTCAGCTTGAGGTTCCAGGCGGTGAGGCCCAGATTGATCAAGAGTTCGGGATCCCTGGGGTCCAGCTCAAAGGCGCGCTCGTAGGTCACCAGCGCCTTGTGCAGATGGCCCATCCGTTCGAGCGCCATGGCCAGGACGTGAAAGGCCTTGGAGTTGTCAGGATCGGCCTCGGTCGCCTTCAGCGCCCACTGGCCGCTTCTGACGACGTCGCCCTTGCGCCAGGTGCGGATGGACCGCTTGAGGAAGACGTTGGAGCGGTGGCGCGCCTTTTCCTTCACCACCTCGTTGACCAGGGCTTCCAGCTTGTCGATGGCCTCCAGGCGCGCATCCACGCCGGCACGCATGTTCAGGGTCGGCTGGGGCAGGGCCTTGGCCATCGGGGACACCTCGGCTTTGAAAATCGGCCTTTATCAAAGCGGTTTATCGTTAATCACTCATGAATGAATTCGTTGAAAAATGGGGCGTTCGCCCTGCTTCGGTACTTTCGGCGGCAATAATACAACGCTGGGACCCACCATGAATCTCGCGGAACGCCTGGTTGAGACTGCAGGACATTTCGGCCCCGTGCTGGCCACGGTGGACGGCTTCGACGTGATCGACTGCGGGCCTTGCGGCTTTCGCCACATCGATCCGTTGTTCAGCGATGAAGAGCTGAAGAAATTCTACGACGGCGAATTCTACGAAAAGGAACGCCCCGACTATTTCACCCGCGCCGAAGGCGACAAGGAATGGTGGATGCTGCGCTACCACCATTACTACGAGTTGCTGGAGGCGCATGCCCCCACTTCCAATAATAGCCGACGGCGGATCCTGGATATCGGCTCCGGCCCCGGCTATTTCCTGGAAGCCGGCCGCAATCGCGGCTGGGATGTTCTGGGCTTTGAACCGTCGCGCATCGCTGCGGAATACACCGCTGGCCGCGGCATCGCCGTGGTCAATGATTTCTTCTCGGCCGGCAAGGCCGAAGGGCGCGGGCTGTTCGACGCCATCTCGATGAACCTGGTGCTGGAACATCTGCGCGATCCGATCGCGCTGGTGGAAGAGGCCAAGAGCATGCTGGCCCCGGGCGGGCTGCTGTTCGTTTCCTCGCCCAACGATTTCAACCCGCTGCAAATGGTGCTGTGGAAGAAGATGGGTTTCGCGCCCTGGTGGGTGGTGCCCAAGCATCATTTGAACTATTTCGACGGCGCTTCCGCCAAGCGTTTCTTCACCGCCCATGGCCTCAAGACCCTGCACCAGGAAACCAGCTATCCGCTGGAGAATTTCCTGCTGGCGGGCCGCAACTATGTCGGCAATGACGCGGTGGGCCGCGAATGCCACGCCGAACGCAAGGCCTTCGAGATCGCACTGTTTGCCCACGACAAGGCGCAGATAAAGGCGCTGGCCGCATCCTGGTCGGCGCAAGGCATCGGCCGCGAATTCATCATCCTGGGTCAGAAGCCATGAAAATTGCCCCTCCGAAGATCGTTGGATTGATTCAAGCGCATCATTGCGGCTGGGCCGGGGCGCGGGATTTTTCGCTGGCCCGCATCGACGGCAAGTATGCGGTGGAAGAGGTGATCGGCCGGCTGCAGTCCATGCCGCAGGTTTCCGCCGTGACGATTGCGGTGCCGGATGATCCGGGCAACCAGATCTTCCGCGACATCGCCGCCGCGCATGGCGTGACCTGCCATTTCGGTTCCCGCGAGAATGTGTTGGAGCGCATGACCGGCGCGCTGGACGCGATGGGTGCCGATGTCGCCGTGCATGTGATGGGCCAGCACTGCTTTATCGACACCGCTCTGCTGGGTGACATGCTGGCTTTCCTGCACGAGCACAACGCCAAGTTTGTCTCACTGCCCGACGCGTTTCACCCCAATTTCGCGGGCAAGATCTATACCCGCAAGCTCCTGGACCAGGTGGCGGCTGCCATCGCCGCCCTGCCGGACGACCGCGCCGTCAATTACGCCCGCTATGCCGGCTTCATCGAGCATCACCGCGAGACATTCGGCGCCCTGGTGTATGAAAATGTACCGCAGTATGACCGCGAATACATGCTGAAGGTGCGCGACCTGGCGCAGCAGATCTTCGCCGATGACCGCATGCATGTTGATGCGGGCGAGGCGAGCAAGATTTCCAACCCGTTGTTCGAAAGCTACGAGTTCGCGCGCAATCGCTTCGGCGGGAACGATCACGTGCTGGATATCGCCTGTGGCGACGGCTATGGCTGCCGCATCCTGTCGCCCAATGTCGGGCAGGTGCTGGGGGTGGACATCAATGAAGGCCTGATCGCCAACAACAACCAGCGCAATGATCCCCGCAACATCCGCTATGCCGTGGACAATGCATTCGGCCTGTCGCTCGAAGATGCGTCGGTCGACGGCGCCACGGCAATGGAAGTGATCGAGCATCTGCCGGTGGACCAGGTGGATACCTTCGTGAAGGAAGTCCGCCGGGTGGTGAAGCCGGGCGGCGCTTTCATCTGCTCCACGCCCCAGAACAGCGACGGCGAAATTCCCGTGGTGCCGTGGCATGTGCGCGAATATTCCGCGCCCGAACTGCGTGCCATCCTGGAGCGTCATTTCGGCAGCGTGAAAATCCTCTCCTCCAAGTCCGGCGGCCGTCTCAGCGAATGCGAGACCGGCCAGAAAATGGTTGCCCTATGTCAATAGTTGAATCCGCTGCCGTGCCCCAGGCGCAGCTGGCGCCCGATGTGCTGGGCGCCGACCTGGTGCTGGACAGTTTGCTGCGCCATGGCGTCCGCCATGTGTTCATCTATCCGGGCGGCACCATAGCGCCAATCCTGGACCGCATCGAAAAGCGCTCCAGGATCGAGATCGTCTGCCCGCGCACCGAGCAGGGCGCCGGCTATGCCGCGCTGGGCTATGCCCGCATGACCGGCCAGACAGCAGTGTTCATGGTGACCTCCGGCCCGGGCGTGACCAATGCGGTGACGCCCATCGCCGATGCCTATTACGACAATGTCCCCATGGTGGTGATCACCGGCCAGGTGGCTACCTCCGACATGCGCGGCAGCCTTCCCATCAAGCAGCGCGGTTTCCAGGAAGTGGACACCGTGGACCTGATGAAGCCCGTCACCAAGGCGGCCTTTCTGGTCGCGGATATCGCCGATCTTCCGCGCGTGATGGAAGAGGCTTTCTTCCTGGCGCGCAGCGGCCGCCAGGGCCCGGTTGTGGTGGACCTGCCGATGAACATCCAGCGGGGCATTTGCGCGGCGCCGTCGCCGCCCGAAAAACGCACCGAGGTGGTGCCGTTCGTCCCGGCTGACAAGATCGAAATGCTGGCGCAATGGATTGGCGAAGCCGAGCGACCGGTGATCCTGGCGGGCGGCGGCGTGATCGCGTGCCGTGCCTGGGAAGAGTTGCGCCTGCTGGCCGACCGCCACCGCATTCCCGTGACCATGAGCATGCCGGGCATGGGCGCCTATCCTTCCACCGGCGAGCTTTCGCTGGGCCTGTGCGGCTATGCCGGCAGCCAGTATGCCAACATGGCGATGTACAAGGCCGATCTGCTGATCGGCATCGGCACCACCTTTCACCTGCGCCAGACCGGCAGCCTGCCGGACAAGACTGTGGAGAAAGGCCGCATCGCCCGCATTGACCTGGACGTCAATGAACTCAATCACAGCCGGGTGCCGCTGGATCTTCAGATCAACGCCGATGCCCGCGCCGCGCTGGCGGCGCTGGACCGCGCCTTGCCCAAGCCGTCGGGCAAGACCGGCCGCTGGATGGCCCAGATCGCCGCCTGGAAGAAGCAATATCCGCTTGTCACCGGCAAGCCCGGCGCGCTGCCCAAGCCGCAGGACGTGATCATCGCGGTGAACGAGGCGGTACAGGACAAATTTGTGATCGCAACCACCGGTGTCGGGCAACACCAGGTCTGGGTGCCGCGCCATTTCGATTTCGATTCACCCTCACGCGTGCTGCTGACTTCTTCGGGCCACGGCACCATGGGCTTCGATTTGCCCACCGCCATCGGCGCCAGGATCGCCGCCCCGGACGCCACGGTGATCTGCTTTGTCGGTGACGGCAGCCTGCAGATGAACATCCAGGAGCTGGCGACCATTGTGGAGCGGGGGCTCGACATCAAGATTGTGGTGCTGGACAACCACGCTCTGTCCATCGTGGCGCAGTTCCAGCGCCAGAACTGGAAGTCCCATCCCGCCACGGGCGACAAGTTCAATCCGGACTTCGCGGCCATCGCCCGGGCCTATGGCATTGAAGCGGTCTCCATCAGTTCGACGGACGGCATGGCGGAAACGCTGCGGGGCGCGCTGTCGCGCAAGGGCGCGGTGCTGATCCACTGCCAGGTTGACCCCACCGAAGACCTGCTGCCCATGCTGCTGGGCGGTCACACCCTGGACGACATGTCCAACGAATGGTCGTTCTGAATGGCGGCGAAGCCCAAATTGGCGCTGGTGACCGGGGCGGGCGGCGGCATCGGCCGTGCCGCGGCGCTGGCGTTGCTGGAGGCCGGCTATCGCGTCGCCTGTGGCTATAATTCCAACCGCGCCGGCGCCCAAAAGCTGCAGGACGCATTCTCCGGCGCCTTGGCGATCAAGATCGACATTGCCAGCCGCGCTTCCGTCAAGCGCGCCATCGCTGCTGCCGCCGCGCATTTCAAAGCGGACGTCGCCATTGTGGTCAACAACGCCGCGCTGGTGCAGGAAAAGCCGTTCGAGGCCCTGACGGATGCCGACTGGGACCGGATGCTGGCGGTCAATTTGCGCGGCGCCTTCATCGTGGTGCAGGAAATTTTGCCCGGCATGCTGGCGAAGAAATGGGGCCGCATCATCAACATCACCTCCATCGGCGGACAGTGGGGCGGCATGCGCCAGGTCCATTATGCCGCCGCCAAGGCCGGGTTGATCAACCTGACCCATTCGCTGGCGCGGCTCTATTCGCCGTCCGGCATCACCGCAAATGCCATCGCGCCGGGGCTGGTAGCCACGGACATGATCCGGAAAGAGTTGAAGTCGAAGGCCGGCAAGCGGAAGGCCGCCCAGATCCCGGTAGGCCGCATCGCCGAGCCGGAAGAGATCGCCGCCGGTGTGCTGTACCTGGCGTCCGAGGGCGCCGCCTATGTCACCGGCCAGACCCTGAACATCAACGGCGGGATGTTGATGTCATGAAGACATTGCTGATCCTGGGGGCCGGCAAGGAACAGGTCGCGGCCATCGCCGCCGCCAAGGCCAAGGGCATCCGCACGGTTGTGCTGGACATGAACTCCAAGGCCGATGGCCGGGCCATGGCCGACGAATTCCATCTGGTCAGCACCCGCGACAAGGACGCCATCCTGAACTTCGTGAGATATTACCCGTCGAAAATTGACGGCGTGATGACCATCGCCAGCGACATTCCCCACATGGTCGCGGCAGCGGGTGAGGCGCTGGGCGCCCGGCACATTCCCGTCGCGGTGGCGGAATTGTGCGTCCACAAGCTGCACATGAAGGAAAAGCTGCGCGAAGCGGGCGTGAATGTGCCGCTGTTCGCCCGCATCGCCGGCCTGGCCGATCTCAAATCCTTCATCGCAAAAACCGGTTTTCCCATTGTCATCAAGCCGGTGGACAATTCCGGCGCCCGGGGCGTGCAGCGCCTGAGCGCCGACATGGATATCCAAGCTGCCTTCGAATATTCGCGCGGCTTTGCCTATTCGGGCGAAGTAATTGCGGAGAAATTCATCACCGGCCTGCAGATCAGCACCGAAGGGCTGGTGCATGACGGCAAGTTTTATTGCACCGGCTTTGCCGACCGCAATTATGCCCGGCTGGACGATGCCGTGCCCTTCATGGTCGAGGATGGCGGCGACATTCCCACCCTCCTGAACGACACCGACAAGCGCGCCGTCGAAGCCGAGTTCGAGAAGGCTGCCCGCGCCCTCGGCATCGACTGGGGTCCTGCCAAGGGCGACATGATCTTCGGCGATGACGGCAAGCCCTATGTCATCGAGATCGCGGCGCGGCTGTCCGGCGGCAATTTCTGTTACGACAAGGTGCCATGGTCCACCGGCGTGGATATTGTGGACATATTGGTGGACATGGCGGTGGGTAACGGGATCGACCCGGCGCGCTTTGTGCCCACCCGCAATCTCGCCACCTCGCAGCGCTATTTCTTCCCCACCCCCGGCACCATCCGCGAAATTCGCGGCCTGCCGGCGGCCAAGGGCGCCGATCATATCCGGAAAGTCGATGTCTGGGCGCGTCCCGGCGAGACGATCGCGGCGCTGGAAAATCATCCTTCGCGCGTCGGCTATGTCATTTCCTGCGCCCCGACCCGCGAACAAGCCGTCGCCGCGGCGCAAGCCGCTGTGGCGCGCGTCGAATTCCTGGTGGAGGCCTGAATGGTCAAGTTCATCGCCGAAGTCTCCAGCAACCATGCCCAGGACCTGGACCGCTCCATCGCTTTCGTGGATGCCGCCGCCGAGGCCGGTTTCGATGCCGTAAAATTCCAGCTTTTCCGCGTCGCGCAACTTTTTGCGCCCGAGATCCTGGCCAAGAGCTCGCAGCACCGAAAGCGCGTCGCCTGGGAATTGCCACTGGAGCATCTCGCTCCGTTGGCGAAACGCTGCCAGGAAAAGGGCGTGGAGTTCTCCTGCACGCCTTTCTATCTGGAAGCGGTGGCGGAGCTGGAGCCCTACGTCGCCTTCTATAAGGTGGCGTCTTATGAGCTGCTGTGGACCGACCTGCTGAAGGCCTGCGCCAAGACAGGCAAGCCCGTGATCATCTCCACCGGCATGGCGGTCATGCCCGAGATCAAGGCGGCGGTGTCCACGTTGGAGAAGTCCGGCGCCAAGGACATCACTGTTCTGCACTGTGTTTCCGCCTATCCGTCGCCGCCGGAGCAGTCCAATCTTTCGGCCATCGAGGCTATCCGCCGCGAAACGGGCGCCAAGACCGGTTGGTCGGATCATTCCCGCTCGCCTGCGGTGATCGAACGCGCGGTGCATCACTGGAATGCGCAAACCATTGAATTGCACCTGGACCTGGACGGCACCGGCGAGGAATATCACACCGGCCATTGCTGGTTGCCGCAGGAAATCACCCCGGTGATTGCGCGCATCCGGCAGGCGATGACCGCCGACGGCAAGGGCTTCAAGGAACCGGTGCCGGCCGAACTGCCCGACCGGGAATGGCGCGCCGATCCGGCGGATGGCTTGCGCCCCTTCAAACATGTGCGCGAAAGCTGGACGCCAGCATAAATGACCGGTCCCGTCGTCGCCGTCATCCAGGCACGCATGGGCTCCTCGCGCCTGCCGGGCAAGGTGCTGATGCCGGTCGCGGGCAAACCGCTGTTGTGGCACAGCATCCATCGCCTGCGGCAATGCCGGACGGTCGACCGGATCGCCGTTGCGACGTCCACCGATCCTGCTGACGACGCCATCGAGAGCTTCTGTGCGGGTGAAGGCATTGTGTGCGTGCGCGGCCCCCTGCAGAATGTGCTCGAGCGTTACCGCCTGGCGGCAGAAGCGACGGACGCGGCGACCCTGCTGCGCATCACCGGCGATGCGCCGCTGATCGATCCGGGCCTGATCGATTATCTGGTGCAAAGCCTGGGCGACGGCGATTTTGTGCAGCTGGAAGCCGGCGCGCTTTGCGCCCATGAAGGCGCCGATGCGTTTTCCCGCGCAGGTCTGGACTGGCTTACCATCCATGCGGGCGACGACGAGATCGCGCGCGAGCATGTCACCAGCTATTTCAAGTATCATCCGGGCGCCGTCAAAACCGTCACCGTGGCGGCCTATGCGCCGCTGGCGGTGCCGTCCGAGCGTCTCAGCGTGGACACGCCGGAAGATCTCGCTTTCCTGCGCGCTGTTTACGAGCGCCTTGGCGCGGTGGCCGGCGAGCTGCCGCTCACCGCCGTCCTCACGTTGCTGCGGAACGAACCGCAATACCGCGCCATGAATGCGCATGTCCGCCAGAAGCTGGTGACCGAGGTGGAACGCCCGGGTGCGGCCCGGAGGCTGGGCATCGGCACGGTGCAGTTCGGCCAGGCCTATGGCATCTCGAATGTGCGCGGCCAGGTGCCGCCGGCCGAGGCGCGCGCCATCCTGGCGCGGGCGGCGCGGGCCGGGGTGGGCCTGCTGGATACCGCCGCCAATTACGGCGAGGCCGAACAGGTGCTGGCGCAGGCCGATACCAGCGCCTTCCGCATCGTCACCAAGACCATCAGCATGAAACAGGGTGTCCCGGCGGTGATCGCCCGCGCCCGCCAATCCGTCGCCGCGCTGGGACGCGTCGACCTGTTGCTGGTCCATGCCGTGTCCGACTTGTTGGGCACGGACGGTGAAGCGCTGTGGCTTGCGTTGCGCGGATTGAAGGACGAGGGCGCTGTTGGCGGCATCGGCATTTCCGCTTATGTCGCGGATGATCCGGCCGCGCTGGCCCGGCGCTTCCGGCCCGATGCCATGCAGGTGCCGTTCAGCCTGCTGGATCAGCGGCTGTTGCGCGATGGCTCGCTGGCGCGGCTGAAGGAATTGGGCGTGGAAGTCCATGCCCGCTCCATCTTCCTGCAGGGCCTGTTGTTTCTGGAAAACCCGCCGGAGAATCTGCGCGCCGCCGCGCCGCTGCTGAAAGACGCGCGGGACTGGATTGCAGCAGCAGGCAGCACCCCGCTGGCCGCCGCGCTTGGTTTTGTGCTGTCCTGTCCGCAGGTTGATGTGGCGGTGACGGGCGTGACCTCACTGAAAGAACTGGAAGAGATATTGGCTGCCGCCGCTGCGCCCTTGCCGGCGCTGGACTGGTCCGGCTTCGCCCTGAGCGATGCGCGGGTGCTGACGCCATCGCTCTGGTAGTTACGCCAGCAAGTCCACGACATATTCGGCGATGGCCAGCGATGAAGTCAGGCCGGGCGATTCCATGCCGAACAGGTTGACCAGCCCAGGCAACCCATGCACTTGCGGCCCATCGATGCGGAAATCGGCGGCCGGCTGGCGCGGTCCCGACAGCTTAGGCCGCACCCCCGCATAGTCCGGCGTCAGCATCTCGGCCTTCACGCCGGGCCAGTAGGATGCGATCACCGGCGCGAAGGCGGCGGCGATGTCCGGCGATACGGTGTAATCGATCGCGGCGGGATCGTTGCTGGCCAGCCATTCGACATTGGGGCCGAAACGCGCCCGCCCCCCCATGTCCAATGTCACATGCACCCCCAACCCGCCGGGCTCGGGTACCGGATAGACCAGGTGCCGGAACGGGCTTTTTACCGCGAGGCTCGCATAGCTGCCCTTGGCCAGCACCAGCGGCGGGATGTCCGTCAACCCTTCGATGCGGGCAGCGAGTTTCTGTGCCCACAAGCCGGCGGCATTGACCACCAGCCGCGCCTCCAGCGCGATTTCATCTTCCTGGCTGGTCACCGACAGCGTCCAGCCGTCGCCGCTGCGCGCGATCCTCTTCACTTCGCTGTCGCGCACCAGGGTGCGGTCGCCCAGCAGTGCCAGCATATATTGATGACTGTCGATGATGCCGGTGGAAGGCGAGAACAGGCCTTCATCGGCTTTGATCTCCGGCTCCAGCCTCGCGATGTCGCGCGCGGTGAGGGGTTTCAGATCATCCACGCCATTGTCCACCGCCGCCTTGGCGAGAGCCGCGATCTGGGCGCCTTGCGCCGCATGGCCCACGATCAGCTTGCCCAACTGTTTGTGCGGCACGCCATGGCTGGCGCAGAAATCATAGAGCAGGCGCTTGCCTTTCACGCACAACCGCGCCTTCAACGAGTCCCTGGCGTAATAGATGCCGGCATGGATCACCTCGCTGTTGCGGGCGCTGGTTTCCATGCCGATATGTTCGTTCTTCTCCAGGACGATGGTGTCGTGCCCGGCTTCTTCCAGCCGGCGGGCGATGGCAAGTCCCACCGCGCCCGCGCCGATCACCACCGCGTCTGTCTCGAACCTTTCCATCACGCGGTTCTGCCGCGAAACCCCGGCGCGGGCAATCCTTGTCTGGTCTTATATTTTGTGACGCTATGGCTCCATGTTTTTCGCGGTCTCCAAGATTTTCTGGATCCTGGCGGCGCCCAGCCATTGGCTGGGGCTTTTGATACTGGCTGGCGCGCTGTGCCTGTTCCTGGGCCGGCTGCGGGCGGCGCGGCGGTTGATGCTCGCGGCGGTGCTGGTGTTGGTGGTGGCGGGGATGTCGCCGCTGGGCGGATACCTGGTCCGCGCGATCGAGAATCAGTATCCGCGCGGCGACTGGTCTGCCCGCGTCGATGGCATTCTGATCCTGGGGGGCGGCTACAACACCTGGGTGCTGCGGACCCGCCACGCGCCGGCCACCAACGGCACCGCCTACCGGTTGACCGAGGCCTATGCCGCCGCCCGGCATTATCCGAACGCGCGCGTTGTGTTCAGCGGCGGCTCCGGCGTGCTGGGAGGCGTGGACTGGTCGGAAGCGGAAACCGCGCGCTATGTCCTGACCGGAATGGGGTTGGATTCCAAGCGCCTGATCCTGGAACCGCGTTCGCGCAACACCTACGAAAATATTCTTTATTCTAAAGCGATGGTGAAACCAAAGCCGGGCGAGGTCTGGTTGCTGGTGACATCGGCCGTGCACATGCCCCGCGCCATGGCCATCGCGCGCAAACTGGATTGGCCGATGCTGGCCTGGCCCAGCGATTACATCACAGGCCCCGATATCGGTTTTGGCGGATTTTACAATATCGGCGCCAATCTCGAAATGACGGATTTTGCGACTCATGAAGCCGTCGGCCTTGTGGCGTACCGCCTGACCGGCAAGTCGCAATAGTTCCGACAGGGTTTCTCGCGGAACTGCTGCAACCAGTTTGCGCGCACCAAGTTCTATCCCTGCACATCTCACACAGGAGAGCAGGATGAAATTTATGACACTCGCGGCGATTGCCGCACTGACGGCTACGCCGGTTCTGGCGGATCCGGTCGCCCGCGAACAGGCCAAGGCCGATCTGCATCAGGCCAAATCCGACGCCATGAAGGCCCAGATGCAGAAGGAAGATGCCCAAGACGAAGCCAATGCCAATGCGGCTGATGCCGCCAGTGCGCAGGCGCAGGCCAATGCGGCCAAGACCGACGCCAGCGCATCGCAGGCCCAGGCGAATACCGCGCAGGCGGCAGCAGACAGCGCGGCGGCCCAGGCCAACAACGCCCAGACCCGCGCCGATGTGGCGACCTCTGAGCGCAATAATGCCATCGACCGCGCAGACAATGCCCGCGCGGAAGTCCACGCCAACTAAAATCTGGAAAGAAGAAGCCCGCTCCGGCGGGCTTCTTTTTTATCCCGTGCGCAGGTAGCGCACGGCTTCGTCGCGCCCGAACAGGTAGAGCAGTACCCGCAGGGCATCGCCGCGTTGGGATTTGAGATCCGGGTCGCGCGCCAGCACCAGGCGCGCATCGTCATGCGCCACGGCCAGCAGGTCGGCATGCGCCGTCGGATCGGCCATGCGGAATTCCTCCATCCCGCTTTGGCGTTTGCCCAATACTTCGCCCGGCCCGCGCAGGCGCAGATCTTCTTCTGCAATGACAAAACCATCATCGGTTTCACGCATGGTCTTGAGCCTTGCCTTGGCGGTGACGCCCAGCGGCTCATGCCACAACAGGATGCAGCTGGATTTGCCGCTGCCGCGCCCGACCCGGCCCCGCAATTGATGCAATTGCGACAGGCCGAAGCGTTCGGCGTGTTCCACCACCATGATGGTGGCCTCCGGCACGTCCACGCCGACCTCGATCACCGTGGTGGCGACCAGAAGCTGAGTCTCACCGGTTTTGAATGCAGTCATCGCGGCATCGCGCTCGGTGGCTTTCATCTTGCCGTGCACCAGCCCTATTTGATGAGGGGCATTCAGGCCCAAGGCCTGGCGCAGCATCACGGCGCGCTCCTGGGCGGCGGCCAGATCGATCTTTTCGGACTCATCCACCAGCGGACAGACCCAATAGGCGCGCGCGCCACGGTCCAGTGCCGTGCGCAGATGGGTGATCAGATCGTCCATGCGGGCGGCACCCATCACCCGAGTCTCCACCGGCTTTCGGCCGGGCGGCCGGCCGGTAATCTTGGACACATCCATGTCGCCATAGGCGGTCAGCGCCAAAGTGCGCGGGATGGGCGTTGCGGTCATCACCAGCACATCCGCCGGCTTGCCTTTGGATTGCAATTGCATGCGCTGGTGCACGCCGAAGCGGTGCTGCTCGTCCACCACCGCCAGCCCGAGATCCTTGAAGGTGACGTCTTCAGAGAACAACGCATGGGTGCCGACCAGGATGTCGATCTCGCCCGCCGCCAGTTTCGCCAAGGTGGTTTCGCGCACCAGCCCTTTTTCCCGTCCGGTGAGGCAGGCCAGCCGTATCCCGGCCGCTGCCGCATAAGGTTCCAGTGAGGCGAGATGCTGGCGCACCAGCAGTTCGGTGGGCGCCATCAGTGCCGCCTGCAGCCCGTCTTCCACCGCCTTCAGCATCGCCAGCAGCGCTACGATGGTCTTGCCGGAGCCGACATCGCCTTGCAGCAGCCGCAACATGCGCTTCTCGGAGGCCATGTCCTGTTCGATCTCCGCCAGCGCCGCCAGTTGCGGATCGGTCAGGGTGAAGGGCAGGGCGGCGATGGCCTTGGCTTTCAACCTGCCCGTGCCGCTGATCACCCGGCCCTTGCCGCCGCGCAGATTGGCGCGGATCAACAGCAGCGCCAGTTGATTGGCCAGCAACTCGTCATAGGCCAGCCGCTGGCGCGCCGGAGTGCTGGGCTGAAGATCGCTGTGATGCGCCGGGCCATGCGCAATTTCCAGCGCCGCGACGAACCCGTCCCACTTGCGCTGCTTCACAAAGGCCGGGTCCTGCCATTCCGGCATCGCCGGTACTTTTTCCAGCGCGCCCCGCACCGCCTTGGCCATCGGCCGCGCCGTCAGTCCCTCGGTCAACGGATAGATCGGTTCGTGCAGTGGAAAGGATGCGATGTCCTCCGGCGCCACGACATAATCGGGATGGGTCATCTGCAGCCGATCCTTGAAACGTTCGATGCGGCCCGACAGCACGCGCTTCTCGCCCACCGGCAACTGCTTGGCCAGGTAATCGGCATGTGCCCGAAAGAACACCAGTTCCATCAGCGAGGTGTCGTCCGACACCATCACTTTATAGGGCTGGGATTTCACGCGGGGCGCGCGATGCTCCAGTACCGTCACCGCCACGGTGGCGATCCGGCCCGGCTCGGCCGCTGCCAGCCTGGGCTGGTAGGAGCGGTCCACCACCCCCACTGGCAAATCGAACACCAGATCCACCAGCCGAGGCCCGGCCACCTTCTGGATCAGTTTTTCCAGCTTGGGACCCACCCCGGACAGGGTGCGGATCTCGGCGAACAGGGGAAACAGAATCGAAGGCCGCATGACGGCAAGATATTAGCGCCCGCCCGTTGTTCTGTAACACTGCCAAGGCTATATCCCGCCCATGACAGAGTTTGAACAGGGTGGCTCTTCGGAGAACCGCCGGAAACGCCTTTTGTTTCGGGCCCAAAGGCGCGGCTTCAAGGAGGTCGATCTGATCTTTGGCGCCTATGCCAATGCCAACCTGGCCGGGCTGGACGAGGCGGGGCTGGACCAGTTCGAGGCGCTGCTGACCGCGCCCGACCAGGATGTCTATGCCTGGCTGCGCGGGGCGGCACCCGTTCCCGCCGACTGTGACAATCCGGTGTTCGCCGGCCTGAAGGCGGTGTGCGAACAGCAAGCGCCGCGCTGGACCAGTTAGTTGGACCGTCTTGATACCATCGCCAAGCAGCAGGGCAGGCTCACCGTTTCGGGCGTGCCGCAGGGTTACGACGCCTATGTGGCGGCGCAAGCGGCGCGGCGGCGGGGTGGACCGGTGCTGTTCGTGGCGCTGGACGATGTCCAGGCCGATGCGGTGGAACGGGCGCTGGGCTTTTTTGCGCCCAAGATGCCGGTGCTGGCCTTCCCGGCCTGGGATTGTTTGCCGTATGACCGCGTGTCGCCCAAGCCGGATATCGAGAGCAAGCGGCTCGCCACTTTGGCGGCGCTGGCGCGGGGCGCGGACAAGCCGTGCGTCATCGTCACCACCATCAACGCCCTGCTGCAGCGGGTGCCGCCCAAATCGGTGATCGCCGGCGCCAGTTTCATGGCGAAGAACGGCGCCGAGGTGGATCGTGACGCGCTGGTCGGCTTCCTGTCAGGCAATGGTTATGTCCGTGCCGGCACGGTGCGCGAGCCGGGCGACTTTTCCTTGCGCGGCGGCATCGTCGATCTGTGGCCGCCGGGCGAGGAACAGCCATTGCGGCTGGACTTCTTCGGTTCGACCCTGGATGCCATTCGCCGCTTCGATGCCGAGACGCAACTGTCGGACAAGACGCCGGTGCCGGACGTTACGCTTCTGCCCGCCAGCGAAGCGCCGCTGAATGCGCAGGCGATCAGCCGATTCCGCACCGGTTATGTCGCGGCCTTTGGCGCGGCGGGCGATGACCCGCTGTATGAAAGCGTCAGCGCCGGTCGCAAGACCCAAGGCATGGAGCATTGGCTGCCGCTGTTCTACAGCTACCTGGACACGCTGTTCGATTACCTGCCGCGCTGCCTGGTGCTGCTGGGCCACCAGGCGGAAGAGTCCAAGGCGGCGCGGCTGGAGCTGATCCGGGACTATTACGAGACCCGCGAACAGTTCCGGCACCAGAAAGACGACAAACATGCCATCAAGGGGCCGCCTTACAAGCCATTGAAGCCCGAAACGCTGTATCTCAGCGATGCGGAATGGAATGCGGCGCTGGGCAAGAACATCCTGCGCGAGCTTTCGCCCTTCCAGGCGCCGGACAGCATGACCAGTCTGGATGCCGGCGGCCGCCTGGGCCGTGATTTCGCGCCGGAGCGCCAGGGCGGCAATCTCAATGTATTCCAGGCCGCCGCCGATCACCTGAAAACCCTGCAGGCGGCCGGCAAGCGCGTGTTGGTGGCGAGCTGGACCGAAGGTTCGCTGGAACGCATGGGCGGGGTGATGTCCGATCACGGCGTCACGCCCATCAAGAAGGTGGCGGACTGGCCTGGGGCGCTGAAGCTGGACCCAACCGCCTTCGGCATTGCCTGCCTCGGCATCGAGCGCGGCTTTGAAGGACCGGACTTCGCCATCCTGTCGGAACAGGATGTGCTGGGCGACCGCATGGTGCGCGCCGCCAGCCGCGCCCGCCGGGCGCAGAATTTCATCGCCGAAGCCTCGTCCCTGACGCCGGGCGATCTGGTCACCCATATCGAGCATGGCGTGGGCCGTTACCTGGGCCTGAAGGCGATCGACGCGCTGGGCGCGCCGCATGACTGCCTGGAACTGCAATACGACGGCGGCAAGCTGTTCCTGCCGGTCGAGAATATCGAACTGCTGACCCGCTACGGCTCGGACGAGGGCGCGCAGCTCGACCGCCTCGGCGGCGCGGGCTGGCAGAAGCGCAAGGCCGAGATGAAGGAGCGGGTGCGCGCCATCGCCGCCGAGCTGATCAAGATCGCCGCCGCCCGCCAGCTCAAATCCCTGCCGCCGGTGGAACCGCCGGCGGGCCTGTATGACGAATTCTCCGCCCGCTTCCCCTACCAGGAGACGGAAGACCAGGAGCGCGCCATCAACGAAGTGGTGGACGACCTGGCGGCCGGCCGTCCCATGGACCGGCTGGTGTGCGGCGATGTCGGCTTCGGCAAGACCGAGGTCGCCATGCGCGCCGCCTTTGTTGCCGCCATGGCAGGCGAGCAGGTGGCGGTGGTGGTGCCCACCACCTTGCTGGCGCGCCAGCATTATCGCGGCTTTGCCGAACGCTTTGCCGGTTTTCCGCTGAAGGTGCGGCAGCTGTCGCGCTTCGTGGACACCAAGGAAGCGGCCGAGACCAAGGCAGCGCTGGCCGAAGGCACGTTGGATATCGTGGTGGGCACCCATGCCCTGTTGGCCGAAAGCATCCAGTTCAAGCGGCTGGGCCTGGTCATCGTGGACGAGGAGCAGCATTTTGGGGTGGTGCACAAGGAACGGCTGAAGAATCTGAAAGCCGATGTCCATGTCCTGACCCTGACCGCCACACCCATCCCGCGCACCTTGCAACTGGCGCTGTCGGGTGTGCGCGACCTGTCGCTGATCACCACGCCGCCGATCGACCGGCTGGCGGTGCGCACCTTCGTGACGCCGTTCGATCCGCTGGTGGTGCGCGAGGCGCTGCTGCGCGAGCATTATCGCGGCGGCCAGAGCTTCTTCGTGGCGCCGCGCATTTCCGATCTGGCCGATGCCATGACCTTTTTGAAGGAGGTGGTGCCGGAAGTGAAACCGGCCCTGGCGCATGGCCAGATGGCGCCCAAGCTGCTGGAAGAGGTGATGACCGCCTTCTACGAGCGCAAGGTCGATGTGCTGGTCTCCACCAACATCGTGGAATCCGGCCTCGACATCCCCACCGCCAATACATTGATCATCAACAAGGCCGACAAGTTCGGCCTGTCGCAGCTCTACCAATTGCGCGGCCGCATCGGCCGCTCCAAGGTGCGCGCCTATGCTTATCTGACCACACAGCCGGACAAGAAGCTGACCGAGAACGCCACGCGGCGGCTGGAAGTGCTGCAGTCGCTGGACCAGCTGGGGGCAGGTTTCTCGATCGCCAGCCATGACATGGACATCCGCGGCGCCGGCAATCTCTTGGGTGAGGAACAGTCCGGCCATGTCCGCGAGGTTGGTATCGAGCTTTACCAGGAAATGCTGGAAGAGGCGGTCTCCAGCATGCGCGAAGGCGGCGAAGCCGATGTCACCGACCAATGGTCGCCCGCCATCAACCTGGGCGCCTCGGTGATGATCCCGGAAGGCTATGTCGCCGACCTCAATGTCCGCATGTCGCTCTACCGGCGGCTGGCGGGGATCGAGACGCGCCAGGATATCGACCGCTTCGCCGCCGAACTGATCGACCGCTTCGGGCCGCTGCCCGACGAGGTCAAGCACCTGTTCGAGATCGTCACCATCAAGCAGCTCGCCAAGCAGGCCGGGGTGGAGAAGATCGATGCCGGTCCCAAGGGCGGCACCGTGGCCTTCCGCGGCAACAGCTTTGCCAACCCGATGAAGCTGATCCAGTTCATCAACCAGCATAGCGGCACCATGAAGGTGCGGCCCGACCAGAAGATCGTGGTCACCCGCGACTGGCCGACCCCGGAGGCTCGGCTGGCCGGCGCCAAGGCGCTGCTGGGGCAACTTGCGAGATTAGCTGATACAAATTAGGCGGAGGCCAGATGGGTCCGTGCAAATACTTTTTTGATGTGCCGGTGTATCGATTACCCGAATAAAAATATTATAAAGACCGTTCGGTACATGTTGCGTCCTTCATGGACATGGTTTTTCCAAGCACAGAAGATTGGAAGTCCGACGCTAGTGCTCGTGGTAGGTCACTGGCGCTCCAAGGTCATCTAGAAAATAGTTATGGTGGTCCGTGGCGATTTAACGAGGTTATCGGGCACATACGGTTGAACTTTCTGGGCTCGCAAATTCGCGGCGAATATTTTGGAGTGAGCGCGAAGAGGGTTTTGCGAACTAGGAAAAAGCTATTTCTTTATAAAACTCACAAGCTAGCGCCGGAAGTTTCACTTCCTTTCAAGGCGTCCAACAATCAAATTTGGGACGCGGTGCAGGAATATATTGAAGATTGCCGAAGTGAGCTCAGAGGGAGGTATGTCGACGCTGAATTGCTTTCTACTATCGGTCCTCACATCGATTGGCAGAAAATCGCCTTCGAAAACCGCTAGAACAGCGGCTTGCCGGTGGCGGCAGGCAGCTTCACGTCCATGATCTTCGCCACGGTGGGCGCGATGTCGTGCATGTCGATTTCGCCCAGCGCCTTTTTCGGCACGTCCGGTCCTGCGATCAGGAAGGTGGAGCGCATGGCGTCCCAGTCGGGAAAATAGCCGTGGGTGCCCTTGTCCACGCTGGGCGTGATTAGCGGTCCCGTGAGCGCCTTGCCGCCCTTGAAGCCAGGCGCGAAGCTGACCCAGAAATCGGCCTCCTTGGCGCCGCCGCGTTTGGCGATCTCGGCGCGGTCGATGACGCCGGCAATGCCGTTCTTTGGATCGGCGGCCAGTTTCTTGAGCAAGGCGGCGACTTTCTCCTTCACCGCCGCATCATTGCGATCCTTCAGCACGATGATGTCCGAGCCGGCCTGGTACCAGGGCATCGCCTGCCAGTCCTTCACCTTGCCTTTGTCCAATGTCACCAGCCCGGCTTCGACGAAGGCCGTCACCATGTTCACGTCGTGGCTGATGGCGGCAAAGCCATGGTCCGACACCAGCGCCACCACCAGATCGGGCTGGGCTTTGCGTGCCGCCGCCACCAAGGTTCCGACGATATCGTCCAGCGCTTCCAGGTTGGCGCGCTTCTGCGGCGTGTCCGGGCCGTGCTCGTGTTCGGTCTCGTCCAGGCTGGACAGGTGCACAGCCGAAAACAGGGGGTGATCGGCGGCGATGATGGCGGCCGCCGCCTTGGCCTTGGCCATGTCCGCCGCCAGGGTGACACCCAAAGTCGCCTTGAAGGTGGTGCCGGAGATCTTGTTGATGCGCTCGGCCATGCCCGGGGTCGATACCGCGCGCACCACCTTGACGTCGTCTTGTGTGTAGGCGCGCCAATATTCCGGGATGTTGTCGGTGATGGACAGGCTGCCCACCGTGGCCGGCCAGCCGAAGGCGAGGGATCTGGCGCCCTTGGCATGCACCACGTCAAACAGGCTGGGGACCTTTACGTCCTCGGCATACCAGTACCAGGCTTCCATGTTCTTGCCGAAGGGATCGAAGCTCAGGTTGCCGGCGATGCCATGAATAGCGGGCGCAACGCCCGTGACCAAAGTCGTGTGGTTGGGATAGGTAACGGATGGCAGCACGTCGCGCACGCCATCTGCCCAGGCGCCGTCCGTCATCAGCCGCGAGAGGTTGGGCAGCTTCATGCCGCGGGCCGGCGCGTCGGTGACATCCTTGCTGCGCAGGCCATCGATGGAGATCATCAGCACCGGATGGGCGGCGGCGGGGACCGTCAAAAACAGGAGGGCAATCAGCAGCGCGCGCATCGGTCACCTCTTGGGTTTGGTTAGGCTAACAGGCCCCGCGGAACCCCGCCGTGCGGCGGAAAGTCCCTGTTTTTGTGGCTAATAAAGGGGCAGGATGAACCCCATCTAGGAGTTTCTTAAGAATCGCCGTACCAAAATGGCGGTCACACTCTTTTGGAGAATGACATGCGCGCGATCGGTGCGGCTCTTGTTGCCATGACCATGTGTTTTTCCAGCGCCTTTGCGGCCGATGGCGCACTGACGCCCGGCAAGCCCGCCGGCACCAAACAGGCTCAGATCGAAGCCGGCGGCGTGCTGCTGGTTGCGGGTATTGTGGCGGTAGCGGCTGTGATCGCCGTGGTTGCCTCTACCACCGACAACAACAACATCACACCCTCGACCAGCGGCACCACCAGTTAGCGGGAAATCGCGCGCAGCCAGGCCTCAGCGCGCGCTTTCTCCGTGATCGGCCGCATATGCGGCGTGGCGCCCAGCGCCATCACATCATTCGCCGCCGGATCGAACCGCGCCCATTGGGGCAGAGCATATTTGCTGTTTTGGCCGCCATTGGGATTGCCGCTCTTGATGAAATTCACCCAATAGGCCTGGGTCAGGGCCGAGACCTTGTAATCGGCTTCGGTCCAGGGCCGGTTCAATGTGTGCAGCGAGTCCAGCGCATAAGGCAGCTCCGAGGAATGATAGCTGCCATAGGGAGCGGCTTCGGCGCCCGGCATCACGTGCTCGAAGTCATAATAATAGACCGGGCTCTTGCGCCCCGCCGCCCAGGCCGCGCCGCTCATCATCAGAGCGTCATGGCCGGATTGCTGTGCCGCTTCCCGCGCGTCCTCGCCTGACGGATACAGCGCCGATATCTCGTTGGCGATACCCCAGCGCGAGCGGTTCTGTTTCTCGAATTCCGTGCGGGGGACCGGCGAGGTCAACAGCCGGCCGCCACCCACCGACCCTTCACCGGCGTTCCACCCCGTCAGCACCGGCACGTCCATCACATTCGCACCCGAAGCGGGCATCACATGGCCGTCGATGGAGGGCCCGAAGCGGAAATTCTGTCCGCGCACCGGCACCAGCGCCTCCGCGGGCAGGGTGCGTAGCTGCGCCAGGGTGGTCGCGCCGCGGCTCGCCGCCCAGTCGGCGCTGACCTTTTCGTGCGCTTCATTGGAAGCAAAGCGGACGCCGGCCTGAACGCCGCTGTCGATGATGGCGGCGCGAAACAGGCCCTTGGACAAAGGCGATTGCAGCAGGGCGACAATGGCGGCGGCCCCCGCCGACTGGCCCATCACCGTCACCTTGGCGGGATCGCCGCCGAACGATTTGGCATTGGCCTTGATCCAGCGCAGCGCCGCCAGCACGTCCGTCAAGGTATAATTGCCGGAGGCGTGGCCGGCGGACTCCGCCGCCAGCTCGGGATGGGCGAGAAAGCCTGCCGCGCTTTGGCGATAATTCATGGTGATGAAGACGATGTCCGACTTGGCCATCTGTGCGCCGTTATAGATCGGCACGCCGCCGCCGCCCTGCGAAAAGCCGCCACCGGGAATGAACAGCGCCACGGCCTTGTTTTTTCCGGGGGACGTCCAGACGTTCAGGCTCAGGCAGTCTTCGCTGTAAGGCGGCAGGACATAATATTCTATGGCCCAGGGCGCGCTGGGCTTGGCGTCCTGTTGGATGCAGGCGGGACCGAATTTGGTGGCGTCGCGCACGCCGCCCCAGGCAGGCGGCGGAGCAGGCGCCTTCCAGCGCAAATCGCCCACCGGCGCGGCGCCGAAGGGAATGTTCAGGTAAGCCTCGGCGCCGCGATCGGAAAAGCCCGCCAGTTCGCCCTGGGCGACTTTTGCGTGTGGCGCGTCTTGCGCCGCGGCGGGAAGCACGAGCAGGAGGCTCAACGCGCCGGCGAGTTTTCTCATCGGGCGCCCCTTATCTGGCATCAGCATCTTCCTGGAACAGGCCGAACACGTTCTTTTCGGTATCGACCAGATAGGCGGTCCAGCCCACCTGTTTCACCGCGAATTTGGGCAGCGCCAGGACAGCGCCCGCCGCCACGGCTTTTTCGATATAGGTGTCCAGCGACGGCACCAGCACGGTGACGACAAAGGCGTTGGGTGCCTGCATCGGCTGGACCGGGCCGGGCCGCTTGAGCAGGCCGCCCCGCATCGTATCCGGTTCATTGGTGGCGATGCGGTAATATTCTATATCGGCGGCCTCGTAATAATCGAAGCTCCAGCCGAACACCGCGCCATAAAATCTCTGGGCGCGCTGGCAGTCATCGGCATGGATTTCGAAATAGCAGGGCGCGGGCATTTCAAATCCTTGCAAAGACCGGGTCGTCGTCCGACTTGGGGGGCAGCAAAACGCGGCATGCCTTGGTGACGCTTTCGCGCACCCGGCTGCGCCGGATGACCCGCACCACGGCTTTCACTGCATGCCAGGATGCATGCGCCAAGGCGCGGCCTCGGTCGCGTGCCGACAGCACGAAAATCGCAGCAGCGACTTCCATCAGAAGCCCCAGATCGAGCCCAAAAAGGAAGGTGAGGTCGAACATCACGACCTGTTGGAAGAAAATCAGCAGCAGAACGAAACCAATGACATGCAGGACACGCCGCCGGGTAAGGCCGTCGATGAAGTTCGCCGGCGCCACCACCAGCGCCCACCACAACCAGTCGCCAAGCGCGCATGGCCAGTCGATCGTGATCTTATGCCACCAATCTTTCATTCCAGCTCCATGATGGTGGCGCTGCCGGCCTGGATCCGTTCCAGCAGCATGGGACATTCGGGCACCATGCGCTCCATCCAGTAGCGGGCGCACATCAGCTTGTCTTTGTGCAAGGGATCGTCCTTGCCCAGGCTGACCTTGGCCATCTTGCCCCACATCAGCGCCACCATGGTGATGCCCATCAGCCGCAGGTAGTCGGTGGCGCCGGCGCCCGCGTCGTTGGGATTCTTGATTCCATTGGCGGCCAGCCACAGGGTGGCGCCCTGCAGGACCTCGGTGCCGCGCTTCACGCCGGCCACGAAGGGCTTCATCGCCTCATCTTTTTCGTATTCGCCGATCCAGCCGGTCAACAGCGCAAACAACGCCATCGGCGCGGCACCGCCCTTGCGGCCCAGCTTGCGGCCCACCAGGTCCATGGCCTGCACACCATTGGCGCCTTCATAGACCATGTTGATGCGGGCATCGCGCACGAACTGTTCCACGCCATTGTCGCGGATATAGCCATGGCCGCCATAGCATTGCATGCCGAGATTTGTGGCTTCAAAACCCATATCGGTGCCGAAGGCCTTTATCACTGGGGTCATCAGGTCTTCCAGCAATCCGGCCGTCGCCGCCTCGGGGCGCGAGGATTGCGCAATCGAGATGTTCAAGGCGGTCCAGGCCGCCAGCGCCCGCAGGCCTTCGACGCCAGCGCGCGCCTGCAGCAGCATGCGCTTGACGTCGGGATGCACGATTTCCAGGTCGGC
>JACCXK010000027.1 GCA_013697055.1 Alphaproteobacteria bacterium | reverse complement strand
AGTGGGCATCGTCGGCATTGGCGGGTTGGGTCACATGGGCGTCAAGCTCAGCCATGCCTTGGGCGCGCATACGGTGGCCTTCACCACCTCGCCCGACAAGGTGACCGATGCCAAGGCGCTGGGCGCCGATGAGGTGGTGGTTTCCAAGGACGAAGCCCAGATGAAGAAGCACCTGAACAGCTTCGACTTCATCCTCAACACTGTGGCGGTGCCGCACAATCTGGATGCCTTCACCGCGCTGCTCAGGCGCGACGGCACCATGACCCTGGTGGGCGCGCCGTCCAGCCCGCACCCCTCGCCCGCCATCTTCAACCTAGTGTTCAAGCGCCGCGCCATCGCCGGCTCGGTGATCGGCGGCATTCCCGAAACCCAGGAGATGCTGGATTTCTGCGCCAAGCACGGCATCACATCGGACGTCGAGATGATCAAGATGCAGGATATCGAAACGGCCTATGCGCGCATGCTGAAAAGCGACGTGAAATATCGCTTCGTGATCGACATGGCGTCGCTGAAGAACACCTAAGCAAAAGCCCCGCCAGCTTTCGCCGGCGGGGCCACTGCAGGCAGGGGCTGGGGAGCGGGAATGCCTGCAGTCACTGACTAAAGGCGATAGGCTTCACGTTCCTTGCGGACCTGATCGGTATCGTAGGACGGCGCCGCAGGGTCATAACCCTTCCAGCCCGAGCTGCGATAGGCCGTTTCGCGCGACGCGATGTCAAAGGCCGAGGTGTCCATGATGGCGGCATACTTGGTCTCCTCGGCGTCCGGGACCTTGGCCGTCACGACGGCGCCGCCGCGGCGCAGGGCCTCGGCATAGAGCTCGGCATTTTCCTTGCTGGTGCCCGATTCCACCAATGCGCCGATGATTCCGCCGGTGGCGCCACCTGCGACCGCGCCGGCCGCGAGCGAGGCCAGCCAACCTGCCGCCACCACCGGACCGATGCCCGGAATGGCCAAGGCGCCCAGGCCCGCCGCAACACCGGCAACGCCGCCGGCGATGGCGCCAAGGCCGCCACCGGTTACCGCGCCTTCCGAACGGTCATCCTTGCCGTCGCGATCCTTGTCATGCTTGGGATCGACGTCGCCGCCGCCCGGCTTGTGCCAGCCTTCGGCATTGCTGGCGACGATTCCGATATGGCTGTCGCCAAGACCGGCATTCTTGAGCTCGCGCACAGCAAGCTCGGCGGAGGCATAATCATTGTAAACGCGGGTGATTGTCTTGGTCATGGTGTTTCCTTTGAATGAGATGAAGTGACGATCAGTTCACATTGCCCTGGTAGTCGACGCTGATCGGGCCGGAATGGCCGTCTTTCATTGCTATGCCGCGCCACACGCCGGCCTGGTCCTTCTTGAGCTTGGCGACATGGGTATAGCCCCGCGCTTCGATCTGCTTTTTGGCTTCGCCCATGGTGAAGCTGTTGGCGCCGGCGACGGGCGACGAGGAATTATTCTCGTGCATGGATTTGACGACCGGATTCTGCGGGCCCTGCTGCGCCGGCTGGGCAAATGCCACCGAAGCGACAAGACTGAGCGCGGCAGTGGTGAGTACGATATGGCGCATATGGGTTTCTCCTTGTTGTTTCCCACCGCCGTAACCCTTAGCGACAGGCGATGTTCCGGATTGTGGCGCATTATGGCGCGATCCGGTCATAGAGACGCAGGCGCGCAATAGTTCAGCAACTTCCGGAACGTAACTTGCGTGACCGTGTTTCTGCTCGTCACCCGATCAGGAGCGTGCGCATGGCAGAACAGGACGACCAAAATCCGCTGCCCGCCCCTTCAGCTTTGGACACATCCATTCAAAAGCATCCTATCGCGGCCCTGCTGGGTGCGTTCGTGATCGGCATAGTGCTGGCGAAAATCGTTTTTTAAAGACGACCGCTATTCCGCCGCGTTGGCGGCTGCGGCTGGCATGATATCGCGGCCCATGGTCCAATTGCTCCGCACCCGAACCTTGGGATTGGGCGAGCACCAGATTTCACCGCTATCATCCAGCGCCACGACCCAGATGAGGTTGTGCTCCTCGCCATAATCGATCACCGCAAAGGCCGAGCCTTTGCCCTTGCCTTCTACGGTCACGGGTATCGAATTGGTCAGTTGGGTAAAGCCCATGGAGTCCTTCTTCGTCGGTCGTGCTTTGCAACGCACAGATGCCGCGAACGCGACCGTTTCAGACACGCTTTTTTTAGCGCGCTTTGGTACCAGCCACTGCCACGCAAATCATTTGCGCAACGCGCGGAACGTAAATCCTCCAGCTCGCGTTAGAGCGATGCTGGATTCATTCTAAACAACCGAACGAGAACCCCACATGGCCAAAACCCGTGCTCCGTCGCGCACCACCAAAGCCGCTGCCTTTGTGCAGGACAGTACCAAAAAGGGTGGCGTTGCGGAGACGTTTGGAGCCGGAGGTGAATTACACCAGATGTCCGGTGGCGATGTTGCAACCCTGACCACCCAGCAAGGCATTCCGGTCGCGGACGACCAGAATTCCCTCAAGCAAGGCCCGCGCGGTCCCACCTTGCTGGAAGACTTTCATTTCCGCGAAAAGATCTTCCACTTCGATCATGAGCGCATTCCCGAGCGCGTGGTGCATGCCCGCGGCTATGCCGCGCACGGGTTTTTCGAATGCACGGCGCCACTGACCGACGTGACGCGCGCCGACCTCCTCCAGCGCAAGGGCGAACGTGTTCCGGCCTTTGTGCGCTTTTCCACCGTGGCGGGCAGCAAGGGCTCGCCCGACCTCGCACGCGATGTGCGCGGCTTTGCCGTCAAGCTTTATACCAAGGAAGGCAACTGGGACATTGTCGGCAATAATATCCCGGTGTTCTTCATCCAGGACGCCATCAAGTTTCCGGACCTGATCCATGCCGCCAAGCCGGAGCCGGACCGCGACTTTCCCCAGGCCCAGACGGCGCATGACAATTTCTGGGACTTCATTTCGCTGACGCCGGAATCCATGCACATGGTGATGTGGATCATGTCGGACCGCACCATCCCGCGCTCGCTGCGCTTCATGGAAGGGTTCGGCGTCCATACCTTCCGGCTGGTCAACGCCAAGGGTAAGTCCACCTTTGTCAAGTTTCACTGGAAGCCGAAGCTGGGCCTGCAGTCGGTGGCATGGAACGAAGCCGTCAAGATCAACGGCGCCGATCCCGATTTCCATCGTCGCGACCTGTGGAACGCCATCCAGTCGGGCAACTTCCCGGAATGGGAATTGGGCGTGCAGCTGTTCGACGATGCCTTTGCCGAAAAATTCGACTTCGACGTACTGGACCCGACCAAGCTGATCCCGGAAGAGCTGGTGCCGGTGAAGATCGTCGGCCGGCTGGTACTGGACCGGATGCCGGACAATTTCTTCGCCGAGACCGAACAGGTCGCCTTCTGCACCCAGAACATCGTGCCGGGGGTGGATTTCAGCAACGATCCCCTGCTGCAGGGTCGCAACTTTTCCTATCTCGACACCCAGATCAAGCGGCTAGGCGGGCCCAACTTCACACACATCCCGATCAACGCGCCCAAGTGCCCCTATGCCCATTTCCAGCAGGACGGTCATATGGCGATGAAAAACCCGGTGGGTCGCGCCAACTACGAGCCGAACAGCTGGGGCGCCGAGGGCGGCCCGCGCGAAAACCCGGCGCGCGGTTTCACCAGCTTTGCAGAAGAAGCCGATGGTCCCAAGGCGCGGGTGCGGTCCGAGACCTTCTCGGATCACTACAGCCAGGCGCGGCAATTCTTTATCAGCCAGACCGGTATTGAGCAGACCCATATCGCCAATGCGCTGGTGTTCGAACTGAGCAAGGTGGAACGCGAAGGCATCCGCGGCCGTCTTGTGTCGCATCTTCGCAATATCGACGCCGACTTAGCGGCCACCGTGGCCGATGGGCTGGGCCTGCCCCTGCCCGCGGCGGCGAAAGCGGCGCGCGCGCCGATCACAGACCTGCCGGCGTCGGACGCGCTGAGCATCGTCAACAATGGCCCCGACAGCTTCAAGGGCCGCAAGATCGGCATTCTGATGACCGACGGCGCCGATGCCGAACTGTTCGCGGGCCTGACAGCGGCCTGCGACAAGGAAGGCACCGACTATGAAGTGATCGCGCCCAAGATCGGTGGCGTGGTCCTGTCGGACAAGCAGAAACTCCCGGCCAAGCAGAAGATCGATGGCGGACCTTCGGTCCTGTATGACGCAGTGGTTCTGCTGGTATCCGAGAAAGGCGCTGCCTTGCTGGCCAAGGATGCGCCGACCAAGGACTTCATCAACGACGCCTTCGCCCATTGCAAGTTCATCGGCTATAGCGCGGCGGCGAAAGTGCTGTTCCAGGCCGCTGGTGTGCGCGACAAGACCGATGACGGCTTTGTCGCATTGAAAGACGACCGCGACGGGGCCAAGTTCATCAAGGCCTGCCGCGCCTTGCGCTTCTGGGACCGCGAAAGCGCCGTGGATGCGGACGCCAAGCAATGACCATTCACAACGCCGAATTTGCCATGACCACGCCCCTGCTTTCCGCGCCGGACTTTCGTGACCCCGCCATCATCCTGTCGGGGACGGTCGATTACGACATGTACAACCGCTTTCGCCAGCAGCTTGCTGAGGCGTCTGACGAAGGCCTGATCGTGGTTGAACTTTCGACCCTGGGCGGCGATCCGGAAGTTGCGCGCATGATGGGCGAAGACGTTCGGTATCACAGTGACCTCGAACCGAAGCGGCATTTCGTTTTCCTGGGAAAGGCTGCGATCTATTCCGCCGGCACGACCTTCATGTCCTTCTTCGCCCGCGACAACCGCTATCTGACCCGGGGCACGCGGCTGATGATCCATGAGCGCAAGCTGAACAAGGTGCTGAACATTGACGGCCCCCTGACCAGCTGTGTCGCCACTGTCAAGGCCACCCTGCACGAGATCGAAGCCTCCATCGCCATCCAGAATGAAGGGTTTGAAAACCTGATCCGGGGCTCGCAGATCACGATGGACCAAGTGCTCGAACACGCGCCGTTCAACTGGTACATCGAAGCCAATGAAGCGGCCGCCTTGGGCCTGGTACGCGCCGTCCTGTAACGCTTTTTCCGGGGGGAAAAATGGCCAGTTCCATAAGCGGTAGCCCCGCGCACAAGCATCGCCCGGTCATCCTGGCGGAGCGGCGCAATGCCAAGATGGCGCGTTCGGCGCATGCCTATATGCGCGGCAATACCGTCAAGTTCTATGAGTGGCTGGAAACGGCGGCGGGCAAATCGCTTCCCGACGGACCGCCGGTGTGGATCTGCGGTGATTGCCATGTCGGCAACCTGGGGCCGGTCGCCAGCCTGTCCGGCCGGGTCAATATTCAGATCCGCGACCTGGACCAGACCGTGATCGGCAATCCCGCACATGACCTTATCCGGCTGGGCCTGTCGCTGGCGACTGCGGCGCGCAGTTCCGACCTCCCCGGCGTCACCACCGCCCGCATGATCGAGGAGATGATGATCGGCTACACCGCGGCGCTGAGCGACGGGCATCGCAAACGCCGGCCGGAAAAGGAAGCCAAACCGGTCCAGCGCGTGATGGAACAGGCCTTGAAGCGGCGCTGGTGCAACCTGGCGGAAGAGCGAATTGCGGACGTGCGCCCTGCCATCCCGCGCGGCGACAAGTTCTGGCAGGTGTCACCGGGCGAAGATCGCCAGCTGAAGGAGCTGTTCGCATCGGACGAGGTGCGCAAGCTGGTCACTGGGATGCGCAGCCGCGCTGACGATGCCAGGATTAAGGTGCTGGACGCAGCCTATTGGGTGAAAGGCTGTAGCTCGCTGGGGCGGTTGCGCTATGCCGTGCTGCTGGGAATCGCCAAGAAGCGTCCGTCCCGCGGCGAGATCTGCCTGGTGGACATCAAGGAGGCGACGACCGCCGCCGCACCGCGGTCACCCGATGCCCAGATGCCGCGCGACAATGCCGAGCGTGTGGTGACGGGGGCGCGGGCGCTGGCCCCGAATTTGGGGGAACGGATGCTGGCGGCACGCCTCAATGACAAGCCGGTGGTGATCCGCGAATTGCTGCCCCAGGATCTCAAGCTGGAAATCGAGCAACTCACCCATAGCGAAGCGGTGAATGCCGCGCGCTTCCTTGCGACCGTGGTGGGCGAGGCCCATGCCCGCCAGATGGACCGCGCCACGCGGCTTTCCTGGCGCAAGGCCATGCTGCAAAAGCATACCAAGACTCTGGACGCGCCGTCCTGGTTCTGGTCCAGCATTGTCGAACTGGTGGCCAGCCATGAGGCGGCTTATCTCGAACATTGCCGGCGCTATCAGCCGGCGGCCTGAACCGGTGACTTGGCGCGAACTCTAGGCCGGCGGCTTGTGGAAGCGGCCGACCAACACCGCCTTGCCCAATATATGACCGTTCATCGCCGCCAGCACCTGGTCGCGCGTGGCATCGGCGCCGAGCGCCAGCTTGGTGTCCAGCGCGAACAATTCCCAGGTGTAGTGATGATAGACGCAGCAGCCCGCGCCTGAACCCATGAAGCCGTTCTTCTTGCCGGTATTCAGCGGCTGCACCGTGCCGTCGGGCAGGCTGGCGACATTGGGCACGCCTTCGGGCAGCGAGGTGGCAATGCCAGGAATGTTGAACGCCATCCAGTGCAGCACATCGGATGTGGTCTTCTGCATCGCCACGTCGGGATCATGCATGATCAGGGCAAAGCTTTGGGTGCCGTCCGGCACATCGGTCCAGGACAGTTGCGGCGACACGGGCGCGGCGCTGGCCTGGGTATATTTGTCGGGAATGACCGCGCCATCGGCAAAGGAAGCACTGGCCAGGCCCATGCGCTTGGGTGCGGGCGCCTGCGCCATGGCGAGGCTAGAGACACCCACCAGTGCGGCAAACAGGACCATCTTGCGGAGCGTATGCATCAGCTTTTCTCCCGAGAATGTTGATTTTCGACAAGCAGAACCGATTTGCCCCGAAAGGTCCATAAGCGCCGGTATTTAAAATTTTCGCTATTCCGGAAAGGCCGTTTTGGGCGCCTGCAAGGTACCGTGCCCCGGTATCGGATCGCATCGGGGACGCGCGCTTGGCCACCGTGAAGACGATTTTGTTCTGCGCCCTGGTTCTGGCCGGGGTCGGGTGGTACCGCTACGCCAATGCCGCGCCTTACGCGCAGCCCGCGCTGACGCAGGCGCGATAACACAGGTTTTTGCGGGATCACGCCCGGCATGAAATAATGGCATGAGGCATGTCGGATACCGCCCGGCCCGCGCGTCCTAGGGTGGATACAACGAACCCAGGAGAACCCCATGACAGGTACTGTGAAACTGCACCGCGTGCTGGCGACCAAGCCCGAGAAAGTCTATCGCGCCTTTTTGAATGCCGAGGCGCTGGTCAAGTGGCTGCCGCCTTATGGCTTCACGGCGGCCTGCGATCACCTGGAGGCCAAGGTCGGCGGCACCTTCCACATGCACTTTACCAACTTCACCAGCGGCAATGCCCATTCCTTTGGCGGGGAATATCTGGAGCTGAAGCCCAATGAGCTGATCCGCTACACCGACAAGTTCGACGATCCCAACCTGCCCGGCATCATGAATGTGACGGTGAAGCTGAAGGCCGTTTCATGCGGCACGGAGATCGAGATCGAACAATCCGGCATCCCGGCCGCGATCCCGACGGAAGCCTGCTATCTGGGCTGGCAGGAGTCGCTGATGCAGTTGGCCACACTGGTCACACCGAACATCCCAGACTGATGAGCAATCTCGTCCTCACCACCTTCGATTGGGTGCCTCCGCCGCCCCGCGGTTTTGTGCGCGACCTGCGCATCCGCTGGGCGCTGGAGGAAGCCGGCTTGCCCTATCGCGTCGCCAGCGTGCCTTTCCAGAATCGCGGCGCCGACCACTTCGCGCACCAACCTTTCGGCCAGGTGCCATGGCTGACCGATGGCGACATCACGGTCTTCGAAAGCGGCGCCATCCTGCTGCATCTCGGAGAGCTGAGCGCCAGACTGATGCCCACCGATCCCAAAGGCAGGGCCGTAGTCCAGGAATGGGTGTTCGCGGCGCTGGCATCGGTCGAGGCGGCCAGCCAGCCCTGGTCTTTCTTCCAGTTCATGGACGATGCCGGCGAGACGCCGATGCGCAAATTTTTCGACGACTTCCTTTACAAGCATCGCCTGCCGCAGATGGAAAAAGTGCTGGCCGGACGCGAATGGCTGGCGGGCGCCTTCTCCATCGCCGACATTTTGATGGCGGATGTGCTGCGGCTGGTGGACCGGTTTGGCGGGCTGGCGGATTATCCGGCCTGCACTGCCTATGTCGCCCGCGCCACCGCACGGACGGCGTTCAAAAAAGCCTATGCCGACCAGATGGCGCATTTCGCGGCGGGGGATGCGGCCCGTTAGGTGCACCACGGATGCGTGCCGCCGATTTGCCGCAATCGGCACTCCTAATCCGTCCAAAACAGGAGGGGGCGCATGCGAGTACCGCTGTGGTTTCCAGGCGCCGTGCTGATAGGCCTGAGCTTGCCGCTTGATGCCCAGCCGCTTGCATCTGCCGGCGTGCCGGAGACCTCTTCCAATCTGACCGGCTACCCGGACCCGCAATGCACCAAGCCGCAAGTAAAATTGGTAAGGCCGACTTTATGGAACGATCAGTCCGGCTCAGCCGGCAACTACAATGCAAGAGTGAGAAAGTTCAACAAAGATACCGACGCCTATAGCGCTTGCATGCATGCTTATATCGACAAGGCCAATCTCGACGTGAAAATCATACAGGATAAAGCCAATGCCGACCTCAAGCAGATTACCGAGCGCGCCAACGCCTCCATGAAAGTCATCGAAGACAAGGCCGCACGCGCCGTGATCGAAGCCAAAAGCGTTGCCGCAGATTTGAACGCACAGATCGCCAAAGTCTCGACCGGTGAACAGCGGAGCCACTGATGTGCGGAAGCGTTACGACGTGGAACTTTCGGTCATCTGGGATCAGCCCAGAAGAGCATTCAGCATCAAGCGTGCTGGAGTTCCTACCGGTCGATTTTTTGCGGTAAGAGCCAAGGCCATCGAGGTTGCGACGCAAGGGCTACACGCCAAAAGCGGACATTTAGCGGTTCCAACAGACTACGCCGTGGAGGAATTCATAGAGGTGCGCCTGGCAAAACTTGAGCGCTCTTGTCTTGTTGACGGTTCCCAGAGTTAGGGCAGATCTAAAGCGGGTTCCCTGATGTTGCCGCAAACGAACCGGCGCCGGTACCGGAGCCGTGTTGGGCGATCCAGCTTCGAATGGCATCTGCTGTTTCTACATGCGCCGCGACCAATTCCTCGACCAAGATATCCATCGAGCCATCCGGGTCTTGTTTACACTCCGCATCCAGGGCCCTCGCCAAGGCGCACACCTTGGCCGCGCCCATGTTACCAGCGGTTCCGACTATCACATGGACTTTGCGGCTCATTTCTTCCAGATCACTCTTCGCGTGTTGCTCTCTAATACGCATCATGTATTTGTCAGAATCCAGCATATAAAGTAGCAACAAATCGCGCACACCAGAAATGGGTAATATCTCACCTAGACTTTGCAACTTCCCTATGTCGAGTAACGGGGCAGATCGCTTGCGCTAATTTCGTTTGCCCGAGATTGAGCGCTCTCCTGTTGAGGTTCGCAATCCGTTGCATCCCCTGAAATTGCGCGCGCAATTTGTGCAAGTTTGACGAAAAGAATGTCAGTCTGAATGGGCTTGGAAACGTAATCATTCATACCAGCGTCGAGAAACTCTCTCTCGTCCCCGATCATGGCGTTGGCCGTAAGGGCAATGATGGGGATATCAGATTTTGGATAGGGTAGCCCGCGGATTTCCCGTGTAGCGCCAATGCCATCGAGGTCCGGCATTTGAACGTCCATTAGAACGACGTCAAAATTTTGTCGCCGTACTGCGTCAACTGCCTGGTTGCCGTTCTCAGCAACCTCCACGGCATGACCTGCCCGCTGAAGCAGTGCGACTGCAAATTTCTGATTGATCTTGTTGTCTTCCGCCAGAAGGATTCGCAGCGGCCGAACGGACCGTCTGTCGCCAGGACGTTCGGCGACTAGGCTTGTTTTGGTGCTCGACCTTAGTACCGTTCCAGGAGTACCGTATATCCGCACCAGACAATCCAAAAGCTCGTATTGGCGCACCGGTTTATCGACTTTGGCATCAAGATATTGAAGCGACGTTTTTTTGACACCATATGCGCCTCCCGATGAAAGCAGCACCAGCTTGGTATCACGAAGATTGGGTTGCGCACGAATACGTGCGGCGAGGTCCTCACCCGACAGCCCAGGCATCATTTGATCTAGGAAGACAATGTCATAAGGGTCGTTGCGGTGCCAGGCCCGTTCAAGTTCTGCCATAGCTGCGAAGCCATCACCGACGCCATGGGCCTTGATACCGTAAGCGTCGAGCTGCCGACTAAGGATATCCAGGTTCATTGCGATGTCGTCGACCGTAAGCACTTTTAGCAGTCTAAGATGATCTGGCAATGTCCGTGAATCGGGCAGGCATGCGCTGGAGCGCGTCATCGAAAGCTGGAACCAAAATGTCGAGCCGACTCCAACTTGGCTCGCCACGCCGATCTGGCCACCCATCAGTTCAACCAACTGCTTACAGATGGCTAGGCCCAACCCGGTGCCCCCATAGCGGCGCGTGACAGAACTGTCCGCCTGACTGAACTTTTGAAACAATCGGGCGCAGACGTTGTCTGCAATTCCAACCCCAGAGTCTTTGACTTCGAAGCGCAAGTCCGCGACCCCCGTCTCGGGATCCTCGACGCGGTAGACCGTCACGAGTACTGAAACCCCGCCGCTTTCCGTGAACTTGATTGCGTTCCCAATGAGATTTAGCAAGACTTGTCGTAGTCGGGCAGAGTCGCCTTTATAAGCCCCGCGCGCTTGAGGATCGATAAACACACCCAAGTCGATATTCTTTTCTAACGCCTTCGCGGCCATGAGCGAAACGGCGCTCTCGACTGTGTTAACAAGATCGAAGTCGATCTTTTCAAGCTCTATTTTCCCCGATTCTAGCTTTGATATATCCAGAATATCATTCACGATCGCGAGTAACGCTTCTCCAGACTCCCGCACGACTTCGGCACACTTCCGCTGTTCGCTGCTCAGGGGCGTATCAAGAAGCAGGCCTGTCATGCCGAGAACTCCATTCATCGGCGTTCTGATTTCGTGGCTCATATTCGCAAGGAAAGCGCTTTTGGCTTGGCTGGCGGCGTTCGCCGCTTCACATGCCAGAATCAGGGCCGCTTCGCGCAGCTGTAAGTCACGGAGACCGCGTTGGCGCTTCAACTCGTTTACTACTAATACGGCGAGGCGCCGAAAATGCGCGCGCTCGATGTCGCGGAATTCGAGGTGGGGACGCGAATCATAAATCGACATCACACCAAGACTAATGCCAGGCTCGATTATCAGCGGCGCTGCACCATAGAAACGCGCACTGTGCAGGCTCTTTGCGGGCAAATCACAATATCTCTCATCGGCAAGGGCGTCCGGTACGATTGTTACATCTAAGTTTCCAAAAGTGCGATCGGTGAAGCTGCCCTCGCGCAAAAAGCTGCGCTCCTTCACGGTGTGGGTGAGATAATAACAGCGGTCTGCGCCAATGAGGGTGACCTGCGCATATGCCACTTCAAACAAGCCGCACGCGAGCTCACAAATATCCGCGAGCATCTCGCTCTCGGTTTCGGTCATAAAGGCGTAGGATTGGAAGGCTGCGAGGCGCGCAACTTCGGTTTCCGGAGAAAATCCCGACGTCATGTGCCTTAGCTCTCGTTGTTAGTTTTTTATTAGGAACTACGCGACCTGATACCAGTCCGACCTGGCAACACCCTAAGACTGAAAACCTAAAAAATGATGACACCGTCACCACCAAGAACAGTTCCCTTGGCAGTTGTTGGTGGAACTTTGTCCGCGACTATTCTGCGATACGGTTTGGGCGCAGCCTGCAATTTTGCAATGAAGGTTTAAATCTGCGGGCGCGTTCGCTATGCCCAACTAACGGACCCCGAAACCGTCCAAATCCCCCATCGTTCCCAAAAGGGTATCAATGACCGCTTTGGGTCAAAGCGGTCATTCAGCCCTGGTCGGCCCAATGTCCGCTTTGCGCCAAAAGCGGTCATTCGCTGCCGTCTGGCCCAGTGTCTCCTTTGTGCCAATAGCGAGCATTCTTACGACGGCTGCGGTTATGGCCGCGAAACTATAACTAATTCTGTTGCGTCCGTGACGAGGGCACAGCATGCACCTGGCAGGGTGCTACTTCAGCTGCGAAGTTTCCCAAATAAATTCAAGTAGGTGAGGTCTCAGCGCGCCCGCCCCCCGCAGGCTATGATTAACGAAATATAAAACGACTTTTTGTACCCTTCAGGAGATGGAACGCACGCCGGAACAGCTGGGGACGCTACCCCGCCAGCGAGGCTTCTCGCTGATCGAAGTCATGACCGCCAGTATGGTGCTTTCCATCTTTATTGTAGGAATCGGGGCGTGTTGGATAGTGGCCGACAAGTCAGTGAATAATGCGGTGGTCCGGGAAAAGGCGATGTTCGTGGCTAACGCCGAAATGCATAGGATAACGGCGTTGTACGTTGGCACTAGCTTTGGCCAGTCTGGGCCGGACGTCACTACCGGATACAGCACCCCGTCCGGCGCACCGTCTACCCGCTTGGTATACCCGACTTCGCTCTCATCGTGGGTATCAGGCGGTAGCAACAATTACATCACGACGGCCGCCGCAAGTTTCCTGTCGGGAGCAGAGGAGCGGGTGTGGGTAGACTCGCAGATCCTAAGCGCGTTGAACCGGAGTTACGTGTGGATTGATAGAAGTCGCAACGTCATGGGCAGGTTAAGCTGGACCCTTACCAATGTGACGCCCAGCGGGTGCTTGGTGGGGGGCGATGGTTGCTGGTGCGTAAGCTTCAGTGGCAGCGGGCCCGCACGTTGTCAGAAAATGGATCTCTTTCTTGAATACCCCTTTCAGCTCGCCAGTGGGAGCGCAGTTGCTGACTCTAGTATGCAGACGATTTCGATGAGCACAATCATCGGGAGAACAAGATGAGTCGCAACGCGCAACGCGGCTTCACATTGTTCGAACTTATGGCAGCCGCTGCGGCGGGAGGCATCATCATCCTGGCTGCGAATGCATTTTTGTTTAAGGCCTACGGATGGATCGGCGAACTACAATCCGAGGTTGAAATCAATCGCCACGCACGCGAGACCTTAAACCTTCTAATGCTCGGGGGCAGGTCCGCCACGACGGGAACGGATGGCTCGAAAAATGTTTACGGAATTATCGGTCGTAACTCTCCCCCTGCCAGCGGATTGCGAAGCAACTACGCCGCACAGTACACCAGCAACAACCTCACGCTTACCCCAGATAAGTTCGCCGGAATGACGGTTCAATGTATCGGTGCTGCAATCCCGCTCCCGGATTGCGCCGCCACTGAAGTGAAATCCGTGCAGGGCTGGGTCGGAAGTGATGTTCAAATAAACTCTTCAACTCGAAGTATGGCGAACAGGACGATTGAAATCACGGCCGTGATAACTGACCCCTTTGAAGCAGGAGCTGCGCAGTCACCAACTCAGTTCACCGAGAAGTATCGCACCATTGGCACCCTCAACCGTACTGAGATTGATCCATGACGGAGGCAAATATCAGGCGTCAGCAAGGCAATACACTCATTCCCGTCCTGTTGATTGGCACGGTCATTACTTCTTTGTTCGCGGCCTTTATGGCGAACACAGTCTACGTAGAATCGCGTGCGGTGGAAGCCCAGTTGGCGAGGTTGCGAGTTTATTGGGCTGAGATGGGAAACTTTCGCTACGCGATGAGCCGGATAAAGTACAGCCAATTGTGCAGTACCAGTAGCACTTGCGGCAACAAGCAAAAAGACACTGACATGGTGCCGACATTGCAGGCATATTTCGACGAGCTATCAAACAATAAAACCTGGTCTTACCCGGACGAAGCGGCGGCCTATACCATTACGACAACCGATACTGCGGCTGTGGATGATAGACCCGGACGCCAGACCTATAGCGGTTACATGATGGCGACCTCTATTGTTTCGACCTCAACGCTTTTATCAGGCTCTGCCGGGAACCTCCCCGTTTTGGAGCTACGCTTGTGCGTTGGGCTATCGTCCTCAACCGGAAACTGCGGTCCGATCAATAGTAATAACGGGAACAACGACACCGGTAATTACAGCATTAATCGGCTAACAAATTTGCCCGCGCCTTAACGAATGACATGTGAGGGATTGAGTATGATCGAGGTATTTCGCCAGCATCGACTTAGCAGAGCGCTGCGCGCCGGAAGCGAAGTGGGCGCATTCCTAGTGCTGATTGGTCTGGCTTGTGCGCTTTGGGCTGATCGCCACGCTATCGGTTTTGGGATAGCCAATACGCATGAGATGATACGCATCATTTTCACGTCGTAACTGGACGTCCTGGCCCTGGGTCCGCAGTATCCCTTTGTGGGCGCTGCCCACTTTAAGTCGCGTTAGCGAATCTCGCCGAAAGAAAGCCCACGAAAAAGAGTTTTCAGGGAACAGGCATTGTGGGCAATTCGGCTGGGCCCGCTTTTTTCCATAAACGCGAAAGCGGTAGGTTCCGAATTGTAATAATCTGATGCGGGGCCGCGACTTTCCTCGGACACGCGGGAATGGGGCCTGCGTCGTCCATAATCAATCTTTACCGTATCGCCAAAAGCGTGCCTCGTAGGCGCCAACAGAGTGCTTACCGACTGTGCCTGCAGTCCATCACGACAGGGCGTGGGATCAGTGATGATGGAGCCTTAACCCGCTCGCCGAAGCCACTCGCGAAGTCCTGAAGGACGGTTAAAAGTTCATCCACCTCGACCAATGGGCAACCTCGTGACGCAAAACGCCGCTTCCAGAATCCCACCATATGAGAAATCGCGCCGAATTTTTCGCCGAGCTCAAGGAACATAAACGGTGCACTCAGGAGGAAATCGCGGAAGGTCTTGGGCGATTGCTGTTCGACCAAGTCTCCGAACGATCTGTCATATACAGACAAGGCCTGGTTCACGTGTTTGCTGTTGTCGCGGACCATCTCGATAATGCTGCGGCGCAGCTGGGCTAAGATCGTATTCTGCTCCGGTGTTGCCAAACCAGTGGGACGAAATTCGTTGATTTGCTTTAGGACCAGAATGGTATCTGGCCAGAACTTCTCGATTGACCATTTGTAGTATAGGAACCCTCGCCAGCTAAAAACGCCCTGCCGAAAATCCTCGCCATTCAAATTCAACGTTTCGCGCAGCGGAGCGAGTTCCTCCGCCACGTCGCTTGATAGCATGGCCGACACCATCCGGTTCGTTGAATTGCCCGACGCGGATGTTCCTAGAAGTTTCGTCAGTCGCCCCAATTCGTTCGAAACGAAAAGGTGCATTCCCTCCTGATCGGCCTTTGAGATGGAGAAGTAGCATGGCGCTACGTCGATTTTGTAGTTCAAAAGGTGTTGCCGAAGCAGGAACGGGTCCAAGGACGGCAGGGCATTTATGAGCCGCATAACTTTCACGTCATGGGCGAAGGCATCGGAATTGTAATTCCCCACGTCACGTACAGCTTCTTGAAAGCCGCGTTGGTCTACCATTATCGACCGGCCACCCGCAGAAAGATCAGACGGGTCAAAGGGTAGAATAATTTTCGTGACCATCGCGCGAGCGGATTCAAATTGGTACGCATCATTCCCGCGCATCCTCTGCTTGAGAACAAACGCAGCATTCATGATCGGCGAAACGAAAAGGGGCTTTTCGTGATACTCCTGGTTATTTCTGTTGGCTTTCGCGATGTAATCGAGATTGAGAACGCGGCTGGTCGAAGCATCGCCTAGGGCTTCTAGAAATCCCACACTGCCCTCTCGCGCGTAATCGTAGCTTCACTGCCAGCACACGATTATGACCTGCCGCTCCTAATTTCGCCTTACCCGCAGTTCCCCAGAGTTCCTTTGTGCCAAGGCGTACCCAGATCTCCTAAGTGTCTCTTAGTGTTTTCGCGATATTCTTGGCTATGGCTGATTGGATACCGACCAAACCTGCTGTGAACGTCGTGGTTGATAATGGCGAACGCAACTGCTGCTCACCTGAAAATGTCGTGCTGCTACGCGAAGCCGCCAAAGTGTTTCGAGACCCTGCATACTTGAAGTTGCTGGACGAAATTCAAATGTCCGCCACCACATCCTCACGTTAATCGCAGACGCCAAAAAAGGAGAGGCAAAGCAGCCGCTAGGGATTAGGGTGGTAGCGTTCCCGCTACCAAAATGCTCGAGATGGCGGTGCCTTTATTTGAGTGACAGTGTGACCACCGGACCAGGCGACATGCCACCACCTGCGGAGCGCCGCCCCAAATCACGCAAGCGCGTGCTATTTTCAGCAGTAATAACTTACGCCGGCGGTAACTTCAGTTTCGGATGCAACATTCGCGACCTTTCGGAAACGGGCGCGCGAGTTGACGTCGGCAACCGCACTCAGTTTCCCAGCGACTTCTATCTTATCAATATTCGCGATCGTGTTGCTTACGATGCTAAAGTCGTTTGGCGAGACGCAAAGAATATCGGCGTTACATTTAAGAAAAGTTATCCGCTGTCTGAAATTGTTGACCCGTCTCTAACCTATCTAAAACAACTATGGATGGCGAAGGCAACGCGATAGGGCTGGCGCGTCCCGAGGCCAATCCGGGCAGAATCCAAGTGCGCGACAACCGCCCGCCGCCTCATCAGCGCACTGCTGATGGTCTACGTTACAATTGTTCGGCCCCCGGCGAATGTCGCTTTGTTCGAGCCGGCAGTTCAGCCCGGGTCTGCTCCATATCTGCTTATTGCGGCTAATCCTTCTCACTGAATGTCCGCTTTGGGTCAAAAGCGGTCATTCAGCCCTGGTCGGCCCAATGGCTGCTTTACCCCAAAGCGGTCATTCAGGTGGCGTTCAAGTTGTCCAGGCTGTCGCCGCCATGAGATCGCTGCGTATACCATGCTCATTGAGCCACTGCGCTTTGATCTGCCCTATGTGAACAGTTACCGCAGCCAGCATGGCCGTTGGCGGTACTATTTTCGAAGGAAGGGTTGCAAGCGAGTTGCCCTGCCCCACCCAGACGACCCCGGATTTCTCGATGCTTAGAACGCGGCGAAAGGCGAAGCCAAGACGGCCACCGCCATCGCTACTCATGGTAGCTTTGGCGCACTTTGCCAGGACTACTTGCGCTCTGCGGATTTTGTTCAGCTTGCAACTTCCACAAAACGGGAAAAGAAATATGTTATCGCGGCCCTTATGGAGGAACATGGTACCAAGCCACTATCGAAGCTTGAACGCCGGCACATTCTCGGCTGGAAGGATAAGCTGGCCAGCAAACCTGGTGCGGCCAACAAAATGCTGCGGACCGTCAAGCAGCTGATGACCTTTGCGGAGGCCCGGGGGTTTCGGGCGGACAATATAGGCAAGGGCATCAAGATGATGCGCGGTGGGCGTTGGCGGGCATGGACCGATACCGAAATGCTGATGTTCGAGGAACGCTGGCCACTGGGGACGAGGGAGCGAACGGGCTACGCCCTAGCGCTATTCACCGGCCAGCGCAGGGAGGATTTGGTCAAGCTGAGCTGGAAATCCATCGCCGGTGAGGCGTTCCGCTTGAAGCAGGGCAAGACAGGGACCGATGTGGTTATTCCTATTCATCCCGAATTGAAAGAGGCACTAGCCGCTGTTCACCCACGCCACGAGAACGCGATCATCGCCGGGGACAGAGGCCAAAGGCTCAGCCCGGTTTACTTCGGGCACCTGATGGCGAATGCAATCGATAAGGCGGGCCTCACGCGCGGGCCCAAGGGATGCCTGCTGCACGGTCTGCGGAAGACGGCAGGGCGGCTTCTAGCGGAGGCTGGCGCGCTTGTGGCACCTATCACCGGCCATCGTACCGAGCGGATGACGGCAGAGTATTCCCGCGATGCAAATCAGGAGAAGCTGGCCCGGCCATCAGTTCTCAAATGGGCGCGTGCAGGAAAGAAGAACAAATCGGGAAGCTGACACACCGCAACCGGGCCGTGACACACTTTTCAAAAAAGCCTGGTGCGCCCTAGGGGAGTCGAACCCCTCTTGCAGGAATGAAAATCCTGAGTCCTAACCGATAGACGAAGGGCGCCACCGGAGGGCGGGGATTTAACGGCCAAGTCCCGGTTTGGCAACCCAAATTTTAATTGAAGAAACAGAGGGGTACAGAGCTTGTTCGACTGCCCCTGCGGCCGCTCGCTTGGGCTCGCGGCGTTCGGCCCTCAAATCGGTCCACTGGACCGATTTGACCGGCTTTGCCGGTCGGGCCTCACCCAAAATCAGGCGGTTGCCGGGCCTGCATCCTCAATTTCCAGCTGCACCCGGATACGGCCGTTCCAGTCGTCCTGCCTTAGGCGCCCGGCGGCGTGAATTCTCTGCCCTCTGGACCCCAGGAGACCGTCTCCCAGTGGCGTGCCGACCGCCCGGAAGGCGATGGCGTCCAGCAGGGTGCCGTCGCCGCCCGCCAGCCGCAGCTTCACATGCGCCTTGCCCACCACATCGGCAAAGTCCACCCGGACATCGGGCAGGCCCAGCAGCGGCTCGGCATTGCCCGCCCCAAAGGGACCGGCTTGGGCGATCTCCTGCGCCAGGGCGATGTTGGCCCCGGCCGGCGAGGACACCGCGTCCAGATACAGGTCGTTGGCCGCCGCCAGGGCGGGACCGGCGCTGCTGAACTGCGCCTCGATGAATTTTCGGAACGGCTCCAGTTGCGCCGTGGTCAGCGAGAAGCCGGCCGCCATGACATGGCCGCCGCCATATTCGATCACCCTGGCCTCGGCGGCGGCGCGGATGATGGCGCCGATATCGATGCCCGGAATGGAGCGGGCCGAGCCGCGCCCCATGCCGCCCTCGAACCCTGCGACAAAGGCCGGCTTGGTGAAGCGCTCTTTCAGGCGGCCCGCCACGATCCCCACCACGCCGGGATGCCAGCCATCGCCCGACACCAAAAGGAACGGCGCATTGGCCTGCATCTGGCCCAGCGCGATGGCTTCCTCGAGAATGGTCTTCTCGATCGCCTGGCGTTCCTTGTTGTGCAGATCGAGCTGGGCGGCGAACTCGCCCGCCTTGTCGGGGTCGCGGGTGGTGAGCAGGTCCACGCCCAGCGAGGAACGTCCCACCCGTCCGCCGGCATTGATGCGCGGGCCAAACACGAAGCCCAGGTGATAAGGCGTGAACGGCCCCTTGGCGCCGGCGATGCCGGCCAGCGCGGCCAGGCCGGGCCGCGACAGAGCGCCGATCTGCCCCAGCCCGAAACGGACAAAGGCGCGGTTGACGCCGTTCAGCGGCACCACATCGCAGATGGTGGCGAGGCCGACCAGATCCAGAAACAGCCGCAGGTCGGGCTCGGCCATGCCGCGCTCTTCGTAGAAACCGCTTTCGCGCAGGTGCCGGTTCAGCGCCACCAGAAACAGAAAGCTCACGCCGGCGGCGCACAAATGCCCAAGCCCCGATGTGTCGTCCGGCTGGTTGGGATTGACGTGCGCGATGGCGGGCGGGGATTTCTCGACGCGGTGATGGTCCAGCACCACCACGTCCATGCCCAGCGACCTGGCCTCTTCCAGCGCGGCAATGGCGGCGGCGCCGCAATCCACCGTGATCACCAGCGACATGCCTTCGGCGTGCAGCGCTTTCATGGCGGTGGGAGACGGGCCATAGCCTTCGGTCATGCGGTCGGGGATATAGACGCGCGGCACGGCGCCCAGAGCGGTGAGGAAGTCCGACAGCAGCGCGGCGGAGGTCGAGCCGTCTACGTCATAATCGCCGAACACCGCGATATGCTCGCCCCCGACAGCTGCGGCGCTGACACGCGCCACCGCCTTGTCCATGTCTTTCAGCGAAAGAGGATCCGGCAGCAGATTCTTCAGTTTGGGGGTTAGGTAACCCGCGGCTTCAGCCAGAGGTATGCCGCGCAGCGCCAGCAGGCGCGACAGCACCGGCGAGATTTCGCGCAACAGCTCGCGCTCAATGGCCTCGTCCACGGATTTCAGCAGCCAGCGGCGGCCCGAAAAGCTGCGCGCGACACCGAAGGCCGCGGCGCCCGTCTCTATAGGCGCCTCAAGCACCCCGGCGATGACGGGTACGGATCCAGCGCACCGTGCCGGTGGTCGAGCGCATCACCACGCTTTCGGTGGTAATGAAATCGCCCACCCGGTGCACGCCGCGCAGCATCGAGCCGTCGGTGACGCCGGTAGCGGAAAACACCACATCACCCGCCACCAGTTCGAACAGGCCGTATTTGCGGTTCAAATCCTTGACGCCCCATTTGGCGGCGCGGGCGCGTTCGTCATCGTTGCGGAACACCAGCCGGCCCTGCATCTGGCCGCCGACGCAGCGCAACGCCGCCGCCGCCAGCACGCCTTCGGGCGCGCCGCCGGTGCCGAGATAGATATCCACGTTGGTGGCGGGATCGGTGGTCTCGATCACCCCGGCCACATCGCCGTCGGTGATCAGCTTCACCTTGGCGCCCGACTTGCGTATCTTGGCGATCAGCGCTTCGTGGCGCGGACGGTCCATCACCAAGGCGGTGATCTCGTCAGCGCGGCAGCCCTTGGCTTTTGCGAGGGCATTGATGTTGTCGCCGGGCTCTGCATCCAGATCGATCAGCCCGTCCGCAAAACCGGGCCCGATGGCGATCTTGTCCATATAGGTGTCGGGCGCATTGAGCATGGTGCCAGGCTCGGCCATCGCCATCACCGCCAGCGCATTGGCCATGGCCTTGGCAGTGAGTGTGGTGCCTTCCAAGGGATCGAGCGCGATGTCCACCGACAGGCCGCCCTGCCCCACCTTCTCGCCGATGAACAGCATGGGGGCTTCGTCGCGTTCGCCTTCGCCGATCACCACCGTACCCTCGATGGGCAGCACATTGAAGGCGGCGCGCATGGCTTCCACCGCGGCCTGATCGGCATCGTGTTCATTGCCGCGCCCGATCTGGTGATAGGCGGCGATGGCGGCGGCTTCGGTGACGCGCACCGCTTCCAGCGCAAAGGCGCGGTCCAGCGGTTTTACCTGGGCGGGCGGGCGTGTCTCGGTCATGTTTTTCTCGTTATGCGGCTCACGCCGTCTCCATGGGAATCATGCAGGGACGGCCCCGCACCTTGTCGGAAGCGCCAATCGCCTTCAAGGCGCGCTCCACACTGGCCTGGGCAGTCTCGTGGGTAATCATGACAATCGCCACCGGCGCGCCGGGGGCGCGCACCCGCTGGATCATGCTTTCGATGGAAACCCCGGCCTCGGCCAGGTTTCCGGCGATGGCGGCCAGCACGCCGGGCACATCCAGCACCTCGAAGCGCAGATACCAGGGCGACACCGCGGCCTTGCCGTCGGCGGGGGGCATGGGTTTGAGATCCGCCACCGGGCGGCCGAACACGGGCGTGGACAGGCCCGAAGCGGCTTCGACTATGTCGGCGATGACGGCGCTGGCGGTGGGAGCTTCGCCCGCGCCGCGGCCGGAGAAGAAGAAGGTACCCGCTTCGCCGGCATCCACCGACACGCCATTGGCGGCGCCCGAAACATTGGCCAGCGCCGAACGGATGCGCACCATGGCGGGATTGACCTTCTGGTCGATCTTTCCGTCCTTCTTGCGCGCGACGCCCAGCAGCTTGATGCGGAATCCGAACTCACTGGCAAAGGCGATGTCATCGGGGGTGATGTGCTGGATGCCCTCCACCGCCACAGCGTCGAGGTTCGGCGCGGTGCCGAAGGCGATGGCCGCCAGCAGCGCCAGCTTGTGGGCAGTGTCGCCGCCGCCCACGTCCAATGTCGGATCGGCTTCGGCGTACCCTTTATCTTGCGCTTCCTTCAGCACATCGGCGAATGCGCGGCCCGAACTTTCCATTTCGGTGAGGATGTAATTGCAGGTGCCGTTGAGGATGCCCTTCACCGCATCCACGCCATGCGCAATAAGCCCTTCGCGCAACGCCTTGACGATGGGAATGCCGCCGGCAGCAGCTGCCTCGAATTTCAGGGTGACCTTGTTCTTCTCGGCCAGCTGCGCCAGCGCCAACCCGTGCTTGGCCAGCAGCGCCTTGTTGGCGGTCACCACATGCTTGCCGTTGGCCAGCGCGGTCTCGACCAGTTGGCGGGCGATGCCCTCCTCTCCGCCAACCAGCTCGACCACGACATCGGCGTCGCCGGATGCCAGGCTCAGCATGTCATCGGTCCAGCCGGACACAGAAAAGTCGCGGGCTTTATTTTTGTCGCGCGCCGAGACGGCGACGATCTCCAAGGTGCGGCCGGCGCGGCGTGACAGCTCGTCCCCGCGCTGGCCAAGCGCCTTCACCACACCGCCCCCGACCGTGCCGAGCCCGGCAATCGCAATCCTGAAAGATGTCATTTCGCGGGCGCCAAATCCTTGGGCGCCATATTGGTGCCCATGGTGAGGAACTTCTTCACATTCCGCGCCGCCTGGCGGATGCGATGTTCATTCTCGACCAACGCCACGCGCACATAGCCCTCGCCATACTCGCCAAAGCCGATGCCCGGCGACACCGCCACCTTGGCATGGATCAGCAAATCTTTTGCGAATTCCATGGAACCGAGAGTCTTGTATTTCTCCGGCACCGGGGCCCAGGCGAACATCGAGGCTTCGGGGGCGGGAATGTCCCACCCCGCCGCCGCCATGCTTTTGACCAGCACATCGCGGCGCGATTTATAAACGGCGCGAATGTCATCGACCATGCCTTGCGGGCCGTTGAGCGCCGCTGCCGCCGCCACTTGGATGGGCGTGAAGGCGCCGTAATCCAGATACGACTTGATGCGCGCCAGCGCGCCGATCAGCTTTTCATTGCCGGCGGCAAAGCCCATGCGCCAACCCGGCATGGAATAGGTCTTGGACAGGCTTTGGAATTCGATGGCGATATCCTTGGCGCCGTCCACCTGCAGGATGGAAGGCGGGGGGGCGTCGCCGAAATAGATGTCGGCATAGGCCAGATCGCTGAGCACCCAGATCTCATGCTTCTTGGCGAACTTGATGATCTCTTTGTAGAAGTCCAGCTCGACCACCTGCGCGGTAGGATTGGACGGATAGTTCACCACCAGCGCCAGCGGCGACGGCACCGAATGACGCGTCGCCGCGCCCAGGCGCGACAGATATTCCTCCGGCGACGTCGCCGGCACATGGCGGATGGCAGCGCCTGCGATCATGAAACCGAAGGCATGGATCGGATAAGCGGGATTGGGCACCAGCACCACATCGCCCGGCGCGGTGATGGCCATGGCGAGATTGGCAAAACCTTCCTTGGAACCCAGCGCCGCAATCACTTCCTTGTCGGGATCGAGCTTGACGCCGAAGCGGCGCTCATAATAGGCGCAGTGCGCCTTCCTCAGGCCCTTGATGCCGCGCGAGGCCGAATAGCGGTGGGCGCGCGGATCGCGCGCCGTCTCGCACAATTTGTCCACGATGTAGTCGGGGGTCGCCATGTCGGGATTGCCCATCCCGAAATCGATGATGTCCTCGCCACGCGCGCGCGCCTGCGCCTTGAGGCGGTTCACTTCCTCAAAGATGTAGGGCGGCAGCCGCTTGATGCGGTAGAAATCGGTATTCATGGAAAGACCTTGGCGACGCGTCGTGAACGCGGGAGAATCGGGGATTCAGCCCCGCGAGGCAATCATTATTGGGTTAATTGCGGCGGATTGCGGGACTGTTATTCCCGGGCGGCAGGGGTTGCGGTGCAAGATTGATACAGACTCCGGCCGCTCGCCTTGGGCCAAGGGAGCCAGGGCTTGTGTCTGGCAGCTCTCCGGCCGCTCGCCCAAGCTCGCAGCGTTCACCCGTTCTCGCATGTCCACTGGACATGCTCGCGCGCTACGCGCGCCACGGGTTCACCCCTGCACAAAAATCTCCGCCCGGCGGTTGCCGTCTTCGCCTTTGGGCATGGATTCATAATAGACGGGCTGGCTGTCGCCCACCGCCTCGATCTGCACCCGGTCGGCCGGGACGCCGGCCTTGATCAGGGCCTGGGCCACGGCGTTGGCGCGGGCCTGGGACTTCTGGAAGATCACTTCCAGGTGGCGTTCCACCGGCATGTTGGCGGTGCGGCTGGAGGCATGGCCCACCACCTTGACGGAGCCTGCGCCGCCCCCCGCCTGGAAGGCGGCCACGGCATCGCGCACCTGGGCGCGGGCGCGGGCCGGCAGGCTGGTGCTGTCACCCGGGAAATAGACGGTGGCGATGGGCGGAACCCCACCATTCATGGCCGCGACCATGCCGGCAGGCGTGCCCGGGACGGCATCCAGGTTTGCAACCACATCGCCCGACATCGACGGGCCGCCCATGCCACGGGCGCCACGACGGCCGCTGGACGGGGGCACAGCGGGGACGGCGGGCGTGCCGGTGCCGGCGCTGCCGGCCGAGGCGGCGGTCTGGCGGTAATGGGCCAGGATCGGCGGCGACACCCACTGCGATACGCCGGGGTTGAGCGGCGGCGCCGAGGACGGCCGGAAGCCCAACTGGGCATCGGAAGGCTGGGCCATGGACATGCGGCCGCGGGCGTTCATGGGAACGGCCGGAACAGCCGGTTCGGTACCAGGAGGCGGCGCCATGGTGGCGGTCCGGACCGGTGCCGGAGCGGCGGAAGGTGCATCCATGGGCGCGGTGGTGACGGGCGCGCTACGGGGAGGCGGGGCGGCGGACGCGACTTGGCGTGCACCAGGCACGGCCGCATTGGGATTGGCAGCAGCCGGGGCGGCGCTCGGCGGCGGAGCCGAGCCTGCACTGGGCGGCGCATCG